>NZ_QGSZ01000385.1 GCF_003857055.1 Micromonospora inaquosa
CATCGGCCCGGCGGGTGCCCGCGCCCCGCGCGGGTGGGTCGCCGCGCGGGCGTGCGCCGCTGCCCGTCGCCGCCGGGGTGGCCGCCTGTTGGGCCGCCCTCACCTCGTACCTGCCGGTCGCCGTCGTGCTCGGGCTGGTGCAGCTCGGCGCGGACTCCACCACCCTGACCGGCACCCTGCGCACCGCGCTGGCCGGCTGGCTGCTCGGGCACGGCGTGCCACTGCACACCGAGTCCGGTCCGCTCGGGCTCGCCCCGCTCGCCCTGACCGTGCTCGCGCTCTGGCGGCTGACCCGCGCCGGTGTGCACGTCAGCCGGGCGATCGGCGCTCGCGACACCCGCTCGCCGCGCCGGGCACTGCTCGCCGCGGCTGCGGTCGGCATCGCGTACGCGCTGCTCGGCGTGCTCGCGGCGGTGCTGGTCGGCACCGGCGGGCCGGATGTGTCGCTGATCCGGGCGGGCGCCACGTTCGCGGTGGTCGGCACCCTCGCCGCGCTGGTCGGCGCGGTTCGGATCACCGCCGTGACCCGGCTGCTCGTCGCGTGGCTGCCCGGCCCGGTGCGTGACGGCGTGCGCACCGGCCTGGTGGCCGGGCTGCTGTTGCTCGGCGCGGGCGCGGGCGCGGCCGGCCTGGCGGTGGCCACCGGCGGCGGCGACGCGGCCGACATGATCGGGGCGTACCGCACCGGGGTCGCCGGGCAGGCCGGCATCACCCTGGTCAGCGTCGCGTACGCGCCCAACGCGGCGGTCTGGTCGGCCAGTTACCTGCTCGGGCCGGGCTTCGCGGTCGGGACCGACACCGCGGTCCGCACCAGCGAGGTGTCGGTCGGCGCGCTGCCGGCCGTGCCGCTGCTCGCTGGCCTGCCCCGTGGCCCGGTGGACGGCTTCGGCGCACTGCTGCTCGCGGTGCCGGTGCTGGCCGGGATGGTCGCCGGCTGGCTGCTCGCCCGTCGGGTGGCTCGACTCGCCGCGCCGGAGCGGGCCGCGCAGCGCTGGGCCGAGTTGCTGGCGCCGGCGGCACTGGCCGGGCCGGTGGCCGGGGTGGTGCTCGGTGCGGCGGCCGCGGTTTCCGGTGGGCCGCTCGGTGCCGGTCGGCTGGCCCAGGTCGGGCCGGTGGGTTGGCAGGTCGGGGCGGTGGCCGCCGCTGTCATCGCGGCCGGCGCACTCATCGGTGCCGCCGCCACCCGGGCGTTGACCCGCAGGCCCGCGCAGTAGACGAGCGCGGGGCGCCCCGGACGGAATCCGGAACGCCCCGTAGCCGCTCAAGTCGTCAGGGCTGGGTCGGCAGACCGACGTTCAGCGCGACGCTCAGGATGACCGAGATGATGCCGAGCACGACGCCGACCGCGCCACAGATCAGGCCGGCCTTGGCCTGACCGGCGTTGCTCGCCTGCCCCTGCGCCGCCTTCTGTCGGCCCAGGTAGCCGGTCACCGCACCTCCGATGCCGACCGGGATGCCCAGGAGGGGGCAGCAGGCCAGCGGGATCGACGCGATGCCGAGGATCAGCGCCACCAGACCAAGGGTGTTGTTCTGCCCCTGCGCCTGCGGGTACCCGGCGTTCGGGTAGGTCGGGCCGGCGTTGTACTGGGGCTGCTGCTGGGCGTACGGGTCCTGGTACGGCTGCTGCTGGCCGTACGGCTGCCCGGAGGTGGGCTGCTGACCGTACGGGGCCTGCGGTGCGGCGTACGGGTCCTGCGGCTGCTGACCGTACGGGGCGGCCGGCGGCGGGGGAGCGGTCGGGTCCTGGTTGGGCTGCTGGCCGTACGGGTCCTGACCGGGGTTACCGGGCTGCATTCGAGAAGCTCCTTGGACTGGGTTCCGTCAGTTGGTGCTCTTTGTTTCCATCCATGATCGCGGTCAGTCCTCCGAAAGCCCAGTAGAGCAGCGGGAGGACATGTCCCCCAAGCACGTGGACAGCCCTTGCCGACCGTTCCCCGTGCCCGATCAGGGGCGGTGTGTGGGCCGCCGCGACGTTCGACCCGAGCGACCGGCAGCGTACCGGGTGGACGCACCTGGGCACTGTTGATGATCGGCGTGCCGCCCAGCCGAAGGGCGTCCCTGACCTGCCGATAGGGTGGCCCGGTGACCGAGCCTGCGTCTGTCGCCCGCATCGTCGTCCTCATCTCCGGCTCCGGGAGCAACCTTCAGTCGCTGCTGGATGCCACCGCCGACCCCGCGTACGGCGCACAGGTCGTCGCGGTCGGCGCGGACCGCGACGGGATCGCGGGCCTGGACCGGGCCGACGCGGCGGGGGTGCCGACGTTCGTCGAGCGGGTCCGTGACCACGACACCCGGGAGGCCTGGGACCGGGCGCTCACCGCGCACGTCGCGAAGCACCAACCCGACCTGGTCATCTCCGCCGGTTTCCTCAAGCTGGTCGGCCCGCACTTCCTCGCCGCCTTCGGCGACCGCTACCTGAACACCCACAACACGCTGCTGCCGGCGTTTCCCGGCATCCACGGTCCGCGTGACGCCCTCGCCTACGGCGTGAAGCTCACCGGGGCCACCCTCTTCTTCGTCGACGCCGGCATGGACACCGGGCCGATCGTCGCGCAGGTCGCGGTGCCGGTGCTGGACGACGACGACGTGGACACGCTCACCGAGCGCATCAAGGAAGCTGAGCGGCGCCAGCTCGTCGAGCAGGTCGGTCGCCTGGTCCGCGAAGGCTGGACCATCACCGGAAGGAAGGTCACGGTTCCGTGAGTCCCACTCAGGACGGGCGCCGCCCGATCAGGCGGGCGCTGGTCAGCGTCTACGACAAGACCGGGTTGGTCGAGCTGGCGCAGGCCCTGCACGCGGCCGGTGTGGAGATCGTCTCCACCGGCAGCACGGCGGGCACCATTGCCGCCGCCGGGGTGCCGGTGACGCCGGTGGAGACGGTGACCGGGTTCCCCGAGGTGCTCGACGGCCGGGTGAAGACCCTGCACCCGAAGGTGCACGCGGGTCTCCTGGCCGACCTGCGTAAGGACACCCACGTCACGCAGCTCGACGAGCTGGGGGTGGCGGCGTTCGACCTGCTGGTCTCCAACCTCTACCCGTTCCAGGCGACCGTCGCCTCCGGTGCCGGCGTCGAGGAGTGCGTGGAGCAGATCGACATCGGGGGCCCGGCCATGGTGCGGGCCGCCGCCAAGAACCACGCCTCGGTCGCCGTGCTCACCGACCCGGCCGGTTATCCGGCGCTGATCGGCGCGCTCAGCGAGGGTGGTTTCACTCTGGCCCAGCGTCGCGCGCTGGCTGCGCGGGCGTTCGCCGACATCGCCGAGTACGACGTCGCGGTGGCCCAGTGGTGCGCCCAGGAGTTGGCGCCCGCCGACGACTGGTGGCCGCAGTTCGCGGGGCTGACGCTGCGCAAGTCGACAGCGTTGCGCTACGGCGAGAACCCGCACCAGCCGGCCGCGCTCTACGCCGACCCGGACGCCCCGGCGGGGCTGGCCCAGGCGGAGCAGCTGCACGGCAAGGAGATGTCGTACAACAACTACGTCGACGCGGACGCCGCCTGGCGGGCCGCGAACGACTTCGCCGACCAGCCGGCGGTGGCGATCATCAAGCACGCCAACCCGTGCGGCATCGCTGTCGGCGCGGACGTGGCCGAGGCGCATCGCAAGGCGCACGCCTGCGACCCGGTGTCGGCATACGGGGGCGTGATCGCCGTCAACCAGCCGGTCTCGGTCGAGCTGGCCCGGCAGGTCGCCGACATCTTCACCGAGGTGGTGGTCGCCCCCGGCTTCGACGAGGGCGCGGTCGAGGTGTTGCAGGGCAAGAAGAACATCCGGCTGCTGCGGGCACCGGCCTGGGCGCCGGCGCTGGTGGAGTTGCGGCCGGTGACCGGTGGCGTGCTGGCCCAGGTCGCTGACCGGGTGAACGCCCCCGGCGACGACCCGGCGACCTGGCAGTTGGCGACCGGCGAGGCCGCCGACGAGGAGCTGCTGCGGGACCTCGCGTTCGCCTGGCGGGCGGTCCGCGCGGTGAAGAGCAACGCGATCCTGCTCGCCAAGGACGGTGCCACCGTCGGGGTCGGCATGGGTCAGGTCAACCGGGTCGACTCGGCGCAGCTCGCTGTCACCCGCGCCGGCGCCGACCGGGCCCGGGGGTCAGTCGCCGCCTCGGACGCGTTCTTCCCGTTCGCCGACGGCCCGCAGATCCTCATCGACGCCGGGGTCCGCGCCATCGTGCAGCCGGGCGGCTCGATCCGCGACGAAGAGGTCATCGCGGCAGCCAAGAAGGCCAACGTGACGATGTACCTGACCGGCACCCGCCACTTCTTCCACTAACCCACCCGGGCCCCCAGGCCCCAGTCCCCGTCGATCATGAGGTTATTGCCCTGCACGTCGGCGTGTCAGGGCAATAACTTCATGATCAACAGCAGGGGCCGGTTGGGGTCAGGCCGGAGTGGTGGGGCGGAGTTCGGCGAAGTGGCAGGCGGAGGGGTGCGGGTCCGCTGCTCTGGGGACCGTCTTCGGGTCCTCTACGGCGCAGATGTCCTGCGCCTTCCAGCAGCGGGTCCGGAAGTGGCACCCGCTCGGCGGGTCGGCCGGGCTGGGCACGTCGCCGACCAGCCTGATCATGTTGCGCTGGTCGCGGGCCTCCGGGTCCGGCACCGGCACGGCAGAGAGCAGAGCCTGGGTGTACGGGTGGGTGGCCCGCTCGTAGATCTCGTCCTCGGTGCCGATCTCGACGATCCGACCGAGGTACATCACCGCGACGCGGTCGGCGATGTGCCGTACCACGGACAGGTCGTGCGCGATGAAGATGTACGAGAGCCCGAGCTCGCCCTGTAGCTGCTTGAGCAGGTTGATGACCTGGGCCTGGATGGAGACGTCCAGCGCCGACACCGGCTCGTCACAGACGATCACCTCGGGCTTCAACGCGAGCGCACGGGCGATGCCGATGCGCTGACGCTGACCGCCGGAGAACTGGTGCGGGTACCGGTTGATGTGCTCCGGGTTGAGCCCGACCAGGTCCAGCAGCTCCTGGACCCGCTTCTGCTTGCTGCCCTTCGGCGCCGCGTCCGGGTGGATCTCGAACGGCTCGCCGATGATGTCGCCGACGGTCATCCGCGGGTTCAGCGAGGTGTACGGGTCCTGCATCACCATCTGCATGTTGCGGCGCAACCGGCGCAGCTCGCCTCCGGAAGCCTTGAACAGGTCCTTGCCCTCCAGGGTGGCGCGCCCGGAGGTCGGCGTCTCCAACCGCATCAGCAGCCGGGCGAGGGTGGACTTGCCGCAGCCGGACTCGCCGACCACGCCGAGCGTCTCGCCCCGACGCAGCTCGAAGCTCACCCCGTCGACGGCCTTGACCGCCCCGATCTGCCGCTGGAACAGCACGCCCTGAGTGATCGGGAAGTGCTTCACCAGGTTGTCGACGGAGAGGATGGTCTCGCCGCGGACCTTGGTGGGGTTAGCGGGCGACGCTGTCATCACGGACCTCCTGCGCGAAGTGGCAAGCGCTGGTCCGGCCGTCGCCGAGGACCAGGTCGTGCGGAAACTCGTCCACGCAGACCTGCTGCACGTACGGGCACCGGGGGTGGAACGGGCAGCCGGACGGGATGCGCATCAGGTTCGGTGGCAACCCCTTGATCGTCGACAGTTCCTGGCCGCGGACGTCCAGGCGCGGGATCGACTCCAACAACCCCTTGGTGTACGGGTGGGCGGGCGCCTTGTAGATCGAGCGCACGTCGGCGTGCTCGACGATCCGGCCGGCGTACATGACCGCGATCCGGTCCGCGACACCGGCGACCACACCCAGGTCGTGGGTGATCAGGATCATCGCCATGTTGAGTTCCCGGCGCAGGTCGGCCAGCAGGTCCATGATCTGGGCCTGCACTGTCACGTCGAGTGCCGTGGTGGGCTCGTCGGCGATCAGCACCTTCGGGTCCAGCGCCAACGCCATGGCGATCATGACGCGCTGCCGCATACCGCCGGAGAACTGGTGCGGGTAGTCACCGATCCGCTTGGCGGCACCCGGAATCTTGACGAGATCCATCAGTTCGATGGCGCGACGTCGAGCGTCGGCCCGGGACATGCCGGCGCGCTGGCGCAGCGTCTCACCGATCTGCCAACCGACCGGGAAGACCGGGTTGAGGGCGGAGAGCGCGTCCTGGAAGATCATCGCGATCTCCTTGCCGCGTACCTGCCGGCGCTGCTCCTCGGGGCGGGTGAGCAGGTCCTCACCCTTGTAGAGGATCTGGCCGGAGCGGACGAACGCGGGCGGGGTGTCCAGAATGCCCATGATCGCCTGGGCGGTGACCGACTTGCCCGAGCCGGATTCGCCGAGCACAGCGAGGGTCTCGCCGGCGTCCAGGTGGTACGACACGCCGTTGATCACCCGGGCGACGCCCTCGTTGGTGCGGAACTCGACGTGCAGGTCCCGCAACTCCAGCAGGTGACCGCCCTCGGGTGTGGCGGAGGCGGGCGTCGGTTGAACGGTCATGACTGTGCCTGCCTTTCACTCGCGACTACGGGGGTCGTTTCGCTCACTCCTCGCGCTGGCATGGAGGTTCTCACCGCAGCTTCGGGTCGAAGGCGTCACGGATCGCGTCGCCGAGCATGATGAACGCCAGCACGGTCAGCGCCAGGAAGGCCGACGGGACGATCAACGGGGTGGCCGCCTCGCGCATGTGGATCCGGCCGGTGTCGATGTCCTGGCCCCACGAGATGGTGGGTGCCTTCAGGCCGATGCCCAGGAAGGAGAGGGTCGCCTCGGCCGCGATGAACGAGCCGAGCGCGATGGTCAGCACGACGATCGCCGGGGCCAGCGAGTTCGGCAGGATGTGCCGCCACATGATCCGGCTGTTGCCGGCACCGAGCATCCGGGCCGCCGCGACGTAGTCCTGCTCCTTGGCGGTGATCACCGAGGACCGGACCACTCGGGCGGCGGTGGTCCAGCCGAGGAGGGCCAACACGAAGACGACAGCGCCGATCCGAGCCCACTGGCTGTCACTGGAGACCCGCTTGAGCAGCACGATCGCCGCCAGCAGCAGCGGGATGCCGAGCACCACGTCGATCACCCGGGAGAGCACCGCGTCGACCCAGCGGCCGAAGTAACCGGCCAGCATGCCGATCACCAGCGCGATGATCCCGGTGCCGAGCGCGGCCAGCGCGCCGACCAGCAGCGACGCCCGGGTGCCGTAGACCGCCCGGGAGTACGTGTCGCAGCCCTGGAAGTCGTACCCGAAGATGGCTCCGCCGGACGGCCCGGCGTGCTGCCGGGAGAGCAGGCAGTCGTTCGGGTTGTTGGCGGTGAACACCCCGGGGAGCAGCGCCATCAGGGTGAAGATGACGACCAGCGCCAGCGAGATCCAGAAGATCGGGTTGCGGCGCAGGTCGCGCCAGGCGTCGCCGGCCAGGCTGCGCGGCTTGTTCGCGGCGCCGACCTGGTTGGGTGTGCCCGGCTCGCCCGAGGGGCCGCGCCGCGCGGCCTGGTTCTCGGTGGCCGCCACAGTCTCAAAGTCGCTCATGCCTGCTCACTCATAGCGGATCCTCGGGTCGAGTACGGCGTACAGGACGTCCACCACCAGGTTCGAGACCAGGTAGACCACGACGAGCACGCTGACGATGCCCAC
Organism: Micromonospora inaquosa; assembly: GCF_003857055.1. Classification (GTDB taxonomy): domain Bacteria; phylum Actinomycetota; class Actinomycetes; order Mycobacteriales; family Micromonosporaceae; genus Micromonospora; species Micromonospora inaquosa. The sequence goes on from NZ_QGSZ01000385.1 coordinate 7,562, forward strand.
CACCAGGGGGCCGTCTTCGGTGCGGATGCCGCGGAAGAGGTTGAAGCCCACGCCGGGGATGTTGAAGACACCCTCGGTGATGATCGCGCCGCTCATCAGGTTGCCCAGTTCCACACCGAGGAAGGTGACCACCGGGATCAGTGAGTTGCGCAGCACGTGGACGATGACGATGCGTCGCTTGACCAGGCCCTTGGACCGGGCGGTCCGGACGTAGTCCGCGCGCAGGTTCTCCGCCACCGAGGCCCGGGTGAGTCGCAGGGCGGTGGCCAGCGACAGCGAGCCGAGCACGATGCCCGGCAGCAGGAGCGCGTAGAACGTCGGGTCGGAGCCGGCGGTGGGTGGGAAGAGCTGCCACTTGACGCCCAGGAAGTACTGCGCCAGCGGCGCCAGCACGATGGTCGGGATGCCCAGCACCAGCAGGGTCAGCACCAGTGTCGAGTTGTCGAAGATGCTGGCGCGGCGGATGCCGGCGAGAACCCCGGCGGTGACGCCGAAGATGATCGCCACAGCGAGTGCGATGAGCGCGAGCCGCACGGTGACGGGCCAGGCCTGCTGGAGGATGTCACCGATGTTCCGACCGGTGAGTGACTCGCCCAGATTGCCCTGGAGCAGGTTCTTCACGTAGTCGAAGTAGCGGTAGAAGAAGCCGCCGACGCCGGTGGCGTCCAGGTGGTACTTCTCGGTCAGGTAGGCCCGTTGGGCTGGCGTCACCGGCCGTTCGCCGGCGAGCGCCTGGATCGGGTCGCCCTGCCCGGCGAATGTCAGCGCGTAGACGATCAGGGTGGTCCCGAAGAACGCCAGGACCATCTGCAGTAGGCGCCGCAGGATGTAGCGGAACATGCTTAGCAGTCTCTCCGGAAATGTGCGAAAGGGTCGCAGGACGGCATCTCTGGTCGTACCCGAAATATCGGAGACGCGGCGTCCGGCCCGGGGGAGCCGGCACCACCGACGCCGGGTCCGCTGCTGCGGCCCGGCCCCGGTGGTGCGGTCCGGGCCACCCGGGCTTCTTCGCCCGGGTGGCCCGCACCATGGTCAGCTCAGTTGGCTGCTTCGATCTTGACGAGGTTGACCCGCTGGAACAGGTCCATCTCCACGTTCTTGACCTTGGACGAGTGACCGAACACGTTCTCGCCGAAGCGGAGCGGGATCACCGGCATGTCCTTGGCCAGGATGTCCTCCGCCTGCTGGTACTTGGCGATGGCCTCGTCCTGCGTCTTGGCGGCGGAACCCTCCTTGACCAACCGGTCGAAGTCCGGGTTGCTGTAGCCGTAGTAGTTCGACGCACCGTTCGTGCTGTACAGCGGGCCGAGGTAGTCCTCCATGGTCGGGTAGTCCATGACCCAACCCATCCGGAACGCACCCACCGGCGTCTTGTTCTCGACCTTGGTGAGCAGGTCGGCGAACTTCGGCTCGGCCGAACCCACGGCGTCCACGCCCAGGTTGGTCTTGAGCTGGTTGACCGTGGCGTCGACCCAGTCCTTGTGACCGCCGTCGCCGTTGTACGAGATGACGATCTTCGAAGGACCACCGGCGGCCTGGTAGAGCTTCTTGGCCTCGGTCGGGTTGAACTCGCCCGCCGTGCCCGTGGTGTCCTCCCGGTAGCCCGGCAGAACCGGCGAGACGAAGGAGCGCGCCGACGTCTGCGAGCCCTTGAAGACCGACTTGGTGATCTCGTCACGGTCGATCGCCATCGAGATGGCCTTGCGCACGTCCGGGCTGCTGTAGTCCTTGTCGAACGTCGGGAACGCCAGGAACTGGAACGACGACATCGGGCTGGTCTTGTACCGGTCACCCAGGTCGCTCGGCGCGGTGCTCAGGCTCTCGGTCGGGATCGTGGGCAGCACGTCCAGGTTGTCCGCGAGGACGTCCGCGTAGGCCGCGGTCAGCTGCTGGTAGATCCGGAACTCGACGTTCTTCACCTTGGGCTTCTCACCCGGGAAGGCGTCGTACCGCTCCACGTCGATCTTGCTGTCGTGCTGCCAGGTGCCCTTCATCTTGAAGGGGCCCTGCCCGATCGGCGCCTGCTCGTAGGAGTCCTTGAGCACGCCCGGGGCCGAGAACGCGGCGTCCGGCATCGGGAAGAACGCGTTGTAGCCCAGCGTCGTCCTGAAGTCGATGTACGGCTCGGACAGCGTCACGGTGAAGGTGAGGTCGTCGACCTTCTTCAGCCCGGACAGCTCCTTGGCCTTGGGCGCCTTGCCCTGCAGGTCCGCGAACCCAGCGATCTTCTCGAAGAAGGGGTTGGTGTCCTGACCGTTCGGGGCGTACGCGCCGTAGTTCCAGGCGTTGATGTAGCTCTGGGACGTGACCTTCTCGCCGTTGTGGAAGGTGTAGCCGTCCTTGAGCTTGATCGTCCAGACCTTGTTGTCGGTCGAGGTCACGGACTCTGCCGCCACCTCGTACGGCTTGTTCTGGGCGTCGTAGTCGACGAGCGGGCTGAACAGGCCGGCGATGACCTGCGAGCCGGAAGTCTCGGTGGTGTTGGTGGGAACCAGGTGCTTCGGCTCGGCGATCTGGATGCTGACCGCCGAACTGTCGCTGCCACCGGATCCACCGTCTCCGCCGCTGCCGCAGGCCGCGAGGCCCAGCGTCACCGCGAGCGGGAGGGCGGTCCAGGCGGCGAGTCTACGAACTCGCATTGAGCCTCCTCATCTCCTCACGCTGCGCAGTCAGGCCCGACGCTGGGTTACGCTGCGCAACAAGCGGTAACGGTAGGTCGGCGGCGAGCCTTCGACAACGACGCGGTTGCGGGTGGGTAACGGTCCGGCGTTGCCTCCCTTGTCGGGGGCAGGCGATTCTGCTACGCCAAACCGGGTTTATTGGCGCAGACTGCGGATATGTGAATGAGTGATGAGTTGATTGCACCCCGGTTGGGTGAGCTCGATATCTGCTGGGGTGGGAGTCCGGTCTCCGTCGTGTCGACCCGGTCTGTCTGGTTCGACAGTGATCGAACCCACAGTTAGTGACCGAGAGTGACTAGCGACACGTCACACACGGTCACTCTGGCGGCGACCGGCTCAACTCGGCCCGACCGTTCGGTGACCGGGCCCCGGCAGTGGCGGAGGAGGCCCCGAGCTGAGGTCGTCTGAACCGAAGGCCCCGGCCGTGAGACGATCTGGTCGTGACGGCGACGGTTCTGGACGGCAAGGCAACCGCAGCGGAGATCAAGGACGAGCTGCGCATACGGGTGAAGGCGCTCGCGGAACGCGGCATCACCCCCGGGCTCGGCACGGTCCTGGTCGGGGCGGATCCGGGCAGCCAGGCGTACGTCAACGGCAAGCACCGCGACTGCGCGGAGGTGGGCATCGCCTCGATCCGCCGCGAACTGCCGGCCGACGCCACCCAGCAGCAGGTCGACGACGTGCTGGCCGAGTTGAACGCCGACCCGGCATGCCACGGCTACATCGTCCAGTTGCCGTTGCCCGCCCACCTCGACACCCAGCGCGTGCTGGAGTTGATCGACCCGGACAAGGACGCCGACGGCCTGCACCCGGTCAACCTGGGCCGGCTGGTGCTCGGCTACGACGGTCCGCTGCCGTGCACCCCGCGCGGCATCGTCGAGCTGCTCCGCCGCCACGACGTGGCGCTGCGCGGCGCCACCGTCGCGGTGGTCGGTCGGGGTAACACCGTCGGCCGCCCGCTCGGCCTGCTGCTCACCAGGCGCAGCGAGAACGCCACGGTCACCCTGTGCCACACCGGCACCCTCGACCTCGCCTCGCACACCCGCGCCGCGGACATCGTCATCGTCGCGGCCGGCGTACCGGGTCTGCTCACCGCCGACATGATCAACCCCGGCGCGGTGGTGGTGGATGTCGGCATCACCCGCGTGATCGGCGCGGACGGCAAGGGCCGCTACACCGGCGACGTGGCTCCGGAGGTGGCGGAGACGGCCGGCGCGCTGGTCCCCATGCCCGGTGGTGTGGGCCCGATGACCCGGGCCATGCTGCTCACCAACGTCGTGGAGCGCGCCGAGCGCGGCTGACTTACACCTCGCCGACGCCCAACCAGGACGGCGGTGACGTTCGCCCCATCCCGGCGATGCCCGCCGCCCCTGGCCTGATCGGTGCCAGGATGACTGATACGGTCCGGAAAACCGACTGGTATCAGGGAGTGGGACGACCATGGGTAAGAAGGTCACTGTCGTCGGGGCTGGCTTCTACGGCTCCACCACCGCACAGCGCCTGGCCGAGTACGACGTCTTCGACACCGTAGTGATCACCGACATCGTGGAGGGTAAGCCCGCGGGTCTCGCGCTCGACCTCAACCAGTCCCGGGCCATCGAGGGTTTCGAGACCAAGGTCGTCGGCGTGACGACCGGCCCCAACGGTGAGGGCTACGAGAGCATCGAGGGTTCCGACGTCGTCGTGATCACCGCTGGTCTGCCGCGGAAGCCCGGCATGAGCCGGATGGACCTGCTGGAGACCAACGCGAAGATCGTCCGTCAGGTCGCCGAGAACGTCGCCAAGTACGCCCCGAACGCCGTCGTCATCGTGGTCTCCAACCCGTTGGACGAGATGACCGCGCTGGCCCAGCTCGCCACCCAGTTCCCGAAGAACCGGGTGCTCGGCCAGGCCGGCATGCTCGACACCGCCCGGTTCAGCAACTTCGTCGCCGAGGCGCTGAACGTGCCGGTGGCGTCGGTACGCACCCTGACCCTGGGCTCGCACGGCGACACCATGGTCCCGGTGCCGTCGAAGAGCACCGTCAACGGCAAGCCGCTGCGTGACGTGATGCCGGCCGAGCAGATCGAGGAGCTGGTCGTCAAGACCCGCAACGGTGGCGCCGAGGTCGTCGCGCTGCTCAAGACCGGCTCGGCGTACTACGCCCCGTCGGCCGCGGCGGCGCGGATGGCGAAGGCCGTCGCCGAGGACTCCGGCGACGTCATGCCGGTCTGCGCCTGGGTCGACGGTGAGTACGGCATCGCCGGTGTCTACCTGGGTGTCGAGGCCGAGATCGGCGCTCAGGGCGTCAAGCGGGTCGTCGAGACCGACCTGGACGCCGACGAGCGCGCCAGCCTCCTGGAGGCCGCCGAAGCCGTCCGCGCCAAGCAGGCCGACATCTCCAGCATGTAGTCCGACCCCGAACCTGGCATCAGCAGAAGGGCGCGCCGGCTTCGCCGGCGCGCCCTTCTGCGCCCCCCGGTCCTCTCACC
>NZ_QGSZ01000386.1 GCF_003857055.1 Micromonospora inaquosa
TCGCCCTCGCGGTCAACAACCGGCCCCGCAAGAGCCTTGGCTGGAAGACCCCGGCCGAGGTCTTCGCCGAGCAGTTAAGCTCGCTGGAACAGCCCGGTGTTGCAACGACCGATTGAACTCGCCCAATACTGCTCGGCCGACTTCGCCCGGGCATGCGCCCGCTGGAAGGTACGCCAGTCGATGGGCCGGGTCGGCTCGTGCTTCGACAACGCCGTCGCCGAGGCCACCTTCTCCACCATCAAGGTCGAGTACGTCCACCGTCACCAGTTCCGCACCCGTACCGAGGCCCGGCTGAAGATCGCCACCTGGATCACCGACTTCTACAACCGCCGACGCCGCCATTCCGTCTGCGACGGACGCTCACCGATCGACTACGAACGATCAACCACCCACGTCCTGGAGAACCAGGCCGCCTAACCGAGTCCTCCACGATTCCAGGGGATTGACAGTCGTCGCCTCCCCCGAGCAGGCCGAGGAGTTCGCCAAGCGCTTCCGGCGCGAGGCGCGCGTCACCGCCCGCATCCAACACCACGGCGTCCCCCAGGTGTACGACGCGGTGCTCGACAGCTCCTACGACCGCGTCTACCTCGTCATGGAATACGTCCGCGGCACCTCGCTGCGCGCCTACATCAACCCCCTCCGTCCGTTGCCCGTTGACTGGGCGGTCGCGGTAGCCGCGCAGATCTGCACCGTCCTCTCCCACGCCCACGCCATCCCGGTCGTTCACCGGGATCTGAAGCCCGACAACGTCCTCGTGTCCGACGCCGGCGCGGTCAAGGTGCTCGACTTTGGGATCGCCGCCATCCTCCGCACCGATGTCACCCGTCTCACCGTGACCGGCAGCGTCATTGGCACGCACCACTACATGCCTCCGGAACAGATCCAGGGCGCGCAGATCACCCCACAGAGCGATCTGTACGCCCTCGGCTGTGTGCTGCACGAGCTGCTCATCGGCAAAACGGTCTTCGACGGTGGTAACGAGTTCGAGCTGATGCAGCAGCACGTCTACAAAGCGCCAATGCCGCTACGCAAGGTACGCCCGGAAGTACCCGAAGCTCTAGAACAGTTGGTTCTGGCGCTCACTGCCAAGGTTCCCGAGCAGCGTCCCCGGGACGCGTACGACGTCTACGAGCGGTTGCTGCCGTTCCTTCCCGAGCCGGGGCCACTTCATCCAACGGTCGGACTCGGACCGGTCGGCGTACCGGACCCTACGCTCCTGTACCGCCGCCCCAACCCGCCGCGACCGCGGCGGAAGACCTCACCTGAGGCAGGTCCGCACGACCGCCCCATCCCGCCTCAGCCGCCGGCGGACGCGGTGCCGGCCACGGACCTACGGGGAGCGATCAACGGAGCGGTGTCGCACTCCAACGACCTGCTCGCTGATGAGCGCTACGCCCAAGCGGCGGAAGCGCTGCAGCAGGTCATCGAACCCGCGGCAGCCGCACTTGGCGTCGAGAACTCTCGTGTCCTTGCCCTGCGCCAGCGCCGAGCGGCCATCCTCGTCATCGGTGGCGACTTCCGTCAGGCTTTGCCGGAGTTCGATGCGCTGTATTCGGCCTTCGCGCGCACCGGAGGGCCGACCGGTGACGATGCGCTGGCTTGCCTCCGGCAGGCGGCGCACTGCCGGGCGGAGCTGGGCCAGGCCACCGCGGCGCTGCGACAATTCCGGCAGGTGCTCACCCACGTTCGGGCCTCAGAGGGTGACGTGTCATCCGACGCATTGGAGCTGCGCCGCAATATCTGCAGGCTGCTGCTCTCCGAGGGCAACGTCGAGCAGGCGTTGGCCGAGTTGGTACCGCTGCACGAGGATCTCTGTCTGGTCTACGGGCCGGACCACGAGGAGACCCAGGAAATCGCCGATGTTCTCACCCGGTTGCGGCTCGCTGGCGGTGGAGCCAGTTAGGTGTGGCGGCTGGCCAGGGTGGCAGAAGCTTCAGATCGAGTGCCGGGACGACTGGCTGGGCACGAAGTGGCGCGCAGTCAAGAGCTGGTCCGCGGGTTCGGAACCGGGCGTCTGCGTGCTCAGCTTCGAGCCGGTGGACATTTAAGGATCTTTTGGAGCCGACTTGCGGCGACCCGACAGGGTCGGGTGGGCATTATCAGCGGCACATCGATAAGGCCCTCGGGTTAGGCCTGGGCCTACCCGATCAAGGGTGCATACCTTCGCAGCAGCGCGGACCTGTCCCGCGCTTGCGGAACGGCAGGTCCGCCACGCTTACCCCGCCGTCGCTATGCTTCCGCCCCGCCCGCGCCGCGTAGCTACCCCAGCCGGTTCAGGAACTCGTCGATTTTTGCCGCGAGCTCGGCTGGTTCCGTGCCGGAGACGACAGCCTCACGGATCTCACCCAGCACGCCTCGGACCTGTTGGCGGGTTTTGCGCCGGATCTCCTCGCTGTCGGCGAAGAACGCGTCGAAGGCCACCTGAGCCTTCGACAGGAACTCCTCGCGGAGCTCCGGCGCTACCGACTGATCGTCGTCGTTGAGCAGCTTGGCCGCCGCGCGATAGCGGGCCTCGTCGACCCCGTCGAGGGGTTCCTGGCCGAGGACCCAACGGCGGAACCGGCCAGGGTCCACCGTAACGCCGGGGGCGACCTGCACCTGGCCGCCTTCGGCCATCAGCAGCGCTGCGGGCGGCACATCCAGGATGTAGGCGAAGCGGATCAGCTCGTCGACAGTTGGCTCGGTCTGGCGCCGCCCTGCCTCGATGTTCATCAACACCGTCGCGGACATCGTCGGGTCGCCGAACATCTCGGCCGCCTCAGTCGCGTTCAGCTTCCGTCGGCGCCGCACCTCGCGCAGCCGGCGTCGGACGATCTCACCCGGCATTGCATCCGCTGCAGCCTCGGAACTTGTCATGTTCGTAAGTTTTACTCGCTCACTTGACAACTAGCAAGTCGTTGATCAAAGGTTGCTTGCCGTCAGAACAACTTTACGAAAGCGAAGTTATGGATTCGGTAAGCGACTTCGAGGCAGTGGACCGCCGGACGAGGCTGTGGAGCCATCAGGAGGCGGCCACCTACCTCGGCATCACCCAGCAAACCCTGCACTTCATCAACCACAAGGGCAGGGGACCGAAGTCGTACAAGGTCGGGCGGTACCGACGCTATCGCCAACGCGACATCGACGACTGGCTAGAGACCCGCCGCATCGGCTCCTAGCAAGCCTCCTCACCCTGAGCCCCTCGTACACGGAGCCCTCTCATGCCAACCACCTGCAACTTCGCCCTCTTCTACGTCGACGACTCCGGCAGCGAAGCCAGCGGCTACACGTCGTACAGCTGGATAGCGGTCGACCCAGCTCGTTGGAGCGAGGCGGACAAGCGGTGGCTCGGGTTCCGCTCCCAGACCTATCGCCGTCACGGAATCCCAGCCTCAGTGCGGCTCCACGCGACTGACCTTGCCGGCGGTCGCGGTCGCCCGTCGATGGATCCGATGTGGAAGCGAAGCGACGGGCTCGTGGTCATCCGCGAAGGCCTGCGGGCCATAGCCGCCCTACCAGGCATTGGAGTCGGAACCGTCTACCGGCGAACGAGTGCCCGGGGTAGCAGCTTCCACAACAACAAGCTGGACCTCTACGGACGCCTGGTGGAGATCCTTAACCGGGACCTCGACGTACGCGACAGCTTCGGGATGATCGTCATGGACGGCGATGGCAGCAACCTTGCCTACGCCCGCAGCCATCGCGCGCTCACCACTGGTGGCAGGCGGCTGATCGAGGACCCGTACTTCCGGCACGCGAGCGTCAGTCAGTGGGTCCAGATCGCCGACTTCGCCGCGTGGAGCGCCTACCACTCGCTTCGCCCGACGAACCGGCGAACGACACCGTCAACGTGGTACGCCGACATTCTCGGTCACCTGGATGTCAACGGTGGACCGGTCGAGGCATGACCAGCGGTGCATCAAGCACAGCGCGGGCGTCGGACGATGCGTCATTGAATACGCCCGCAACCCCATCCGCACCTGCTGGACCTTCGCCTCCCGCGCAGCCGCCCCGCAGACCGCATGAGCGTTGAAACCCCTCAGGAGACATGCAATGAACAGCACCATTGAGAACCCATGGACCGTCGAAGCGGTCCGCGCTCTTGGCCTGACGACGGATGTGGAAACAGCCGGAGCGATCCTCGGTATCGGGCGGAGCAAGGCGTACGCCCTCGCGAAGCGCGGACAGTTCCCGGCGCGGCTGCTCCGCGTCGGACGAAGCTACGTCGTACCCGTACCGGGCATCCTCGAACTACTCGGCGTCCCGGTCGTCTGACCTCAGCATCCACGGGGGTGCATGCCGTCCGGAAAGCACGTCATCGACCAGGAGAGCAACGATTCCCGAAGCGCTGAGATCAGGCCGCATCCCCACAAGGCGGTCGAGCTCACCGCGGGTAAGCCTGATCTTGACCTGTTGCTCGCGCCTTTCCTCGCCAGGGAGCGCCGGCAATCCCTGAGCGGCCTCGACTGCTCGACGTCGTCGCATAGCTCGCCTTCCATAGACCATCCGAGGGAAGCGGTACCATTATAGGTACCACTTCCCTCGCTCTCTTAAGGAGGAACCTTGAGAGGATCAGTATTCCGTCGCTGTGCCTGTCGGGATCCGGAGACCGGCAAGCAGTACGGGCAATCCTGCCCGAAGCTCGGCCAGCGCCGACACGGCACCTGGGGCGTCCGTCAGGAGTTGCCGCCAGACGCCGCCGGCTGCCGGCGAACCCTCCGCCGGTCCGGCTTCGCGTCAGCCACACAGGCTCAAACGGAATTGGATGCGATTCGGGCCCTGTTGGCCGTGCCCGAGGCCGACGATCTTGACGGTCGCCAGCGGATGGGCGACCTACTAGAAAGCGTTGCCTCCGAGCGGGGACCGCTGCCAGACCTGGATGAGACGCGTCGCAAATTCCGCAGCGGCCAGTCGTTGACCGTCCGCATCACCGTCGGTGAGTGGCTCGACACGTGGCTTGCTGGCCGGAAGATTCGGCGCAATACCGTCGAACGGTATGGACGGGATATCCGGATCCATCTCAAGCCGCGCATCGGTAACGTCCGCCTTGACCGGCTACGCGTGTCTCACCTGACCGAGATGTTCAACGCGATCGTCGAGCGGAACATCGAGATCGAGGAAGCGAACGCCCTACGGCGGGCCGCGACCGAGGAGCTGAGGACGCTTACGGGACGTGAGCGTCGCCGCGCGGCTCGTGACGCCATCGCAGAGATGCCACCGTTCCGCCGCACTACTGGGCCCTCGACGCGACGGCACATCAAGGCAACGCTGCGAGCCGCCCTGAACGACGCCATCACGCAGGAGCTGATCGCCTTCAACCCGGCCGCCCACGTGGAACTCGACCCGGTTCGCCGGCCGAAGGCGCTCGTCTGGACGGACGAGCGCGTCGCACGTTGGCGGGCTACCGGCGAACGGCCGTCCCCGGTGATGGTGTGGACCCCTGCGCAGACGGGCTCGTTCCTCGACTTCATCGCTGACGACGAGCTGTACGCGCTCTTCCACCTGATCACATTCCGCGGCCTGCGCAGGGGCGAGTCGTGCGGCCTACGACCGGAAGACCTGGATTTCAAGGGCAGGACCCTCACCGTTGCCACGCAACTCGTCGAGATCCGCGGGGAGATCGAGGAGAGCGAGCCCAAGAGCGAGGCGGGCAACCGCATCGTCGCCCTCGATGCCGCCAGCATCAAAGTGATCAAACGGCACCTCAAGCGACAGCAGAAGGCCCGGGACGAAGCCGGTGGGGCGTGGGTGGAAAGCGGACGCCTCTTCTGCCGTCCGACCGGCGGGTGGATCGAGCCCGACTGGCTGTCCGACCATTTCGATCGGCTGGTACGCAAGGCCGCCTTGCCACCGATCCGCCTTCACGACCTTCGCCACGGCGCTGCCACGATCGCGCTCGCGGCGGGCACCGAGATGAAGGTGGTTCAGGACATGCTGGGCCACTCGTCAATCTCGCTGACGTCCGACACCTACACCTCGGTCCTACCGGAGCTGGCACGCGACGCGGCCGAAGCTGCCGCCCGTCTGGTGCCCCGTCAGGGCGACAAGCGTCCCGCCGGGCTCACCTCGGGCTCACAGCTGCCATCTTCATCGAAGTCGACGAACGAGAAAGATCGCAAGAAGAGAAAGAAGAAGCAGGTCAAAGCCGCTTCCTAATGGTGGGGCGGGCGGGACTCGAACCCGCGACCGAGGGATTATGAGTCCCCTGCTCTAACCGGCTGAGCTACCGCCCCGAACACCGCGCCGGATCTTATCCCGCTCGGCGATCAGCAGCCAGCACCGAGCCGGCCGGTGCCCACGCCTGCACCAGCACGATGGGCTACAGGAATATAACAGCGTGCTCGGGTACGCCTGTCAGCCGGCGCGCAGCTCGTCCAGCACCGCGCCGGCGGCGCGCCAACCGCTGGTGAGAGCGCCCTGGATCGACGGGCTGTCCCGGTGGTCACCGGCCACGAACAGGCCCTCCCCCAACGCCACCGGCTTGCGCAGTTGGCCCTGCGGTGGTGGGGCGGCGGGTAGCGCCTCGGGGATGGCCATGGTGGTGAGGTGCGTCCAGTCGGCGGTGGAGCGACCGTACAGCCGGGTCAACTCGGCCCGGATGGTCGGCTCGGGTGGGGCCGCCGGGCCGACCACCGAGGTGGCGATCAGGTGCCGTCCGGCCGGTGCGTAGGAAGCTGCGGCGTTGCTGAGCACCACGGTGTTGGCGACGATTTCCCGTCGGTCGCCGTCGATCAGCAGGATCGGTTCGGTGAGCGGCGGCTCGGGCGCGCTGTGGTAGTAGGTGGTGTAGCTGTTCATGCGTACCGTCGCCAGGGCCGGCAGCAGCGCGGACGCGGCGGGCGGGTCGACGGCGACCACGACGGCCCGGCAGCGGATGTCGCCGGCCTGGGTGCGGACCCGTCCCGGGGTGACCTCCGCGACCGGGGTGTGCAGGGTGAGCAGGTCGGCGGGCAGTGGTGCGGCGATGGCCAGGGGCAGCGCGGCCATCCCTTCGGCGGGCAGGCCGATCCGGCCGCGGGCGAAGGAGCGCAGGACCATCGCCAGTACGCGGCTGGAGGTGGCCAGTTCCCGGTCGATGAACACACCGGAGAGGAACGGTCGCAGCAACTCCTCGATGATCGTGTCGGAGAGGCCGGCGCGGCGCAGCGCCGTTTCGGTGCTGGTTTCCGGCGCGGCGAGCAGCCGGGACGTGGGCAGGGTGGCGCAGCCGGTGGCGAGCGCGGCGAAGCGCAGCCGGTCGAGCAGGGAGCCGACCCCGGCGAGGGCGGTGCCGGGCCCGCCGGTGGGCTCGCGTAGCGGGTTGACCAGCCGCAGCAGCTTGTCGCCTTTGCGGACCAGCACGCCGGAGGTGAGGTAGCCGAGGTGGAGGCGGTCGGTGTCGAGCAGTGTGCCGAGCCGGGGGTAGGCGGTGTTGAGCACCTGGAAGCCCCGGTCGATGAGGTGACCGTCGACCACGTCGGTGGCGACTCGGCCGCCGAGCCGGCCGGCGGCCTCCACCAGCCGCCAGGGCACGCCGGCGCGGTGCAGCCGGCGGGCGGCGGCGAGGCCGGCCAGGCCGCCGCCGACGATGACCACATCGGTCTCAGCCAGCACCGCGCGCCTCCCGCTCACCGTTCGCCCGGGACATCCGGCCCGGCCACCAGATCTTCGGCCCGATGTCGTACGCGAGTGCGGGCACCAGCAGCGACCGGACGATGATGGTGTCGATCAGTACCCCGATCGCGACCGCGGTACCCAACTCGACGAGCACCACCAGTGGTAGGACGGCGAGGGCGGAGAAGGTCGCGGCGAGCACGATGCCGGCGGAGGTGATCACCCCGCCGGTGACGGCGAGACCGGAGAGCACCCCGGCGCGGGTGCCGCGCTTGACCGACTCTTCGCGGACCCGGCTCATCAGGAAGATGTTGTAGTCGATGCCGAGCGCGACCAGGAAGACGAACGCGAACAGCGGGAACGCCGAGTCCACGCCGGGGAAGTCGAAGACGTGGCGGAACAGCAGCGCGCAGAGGCCGAGGGTCGCGGCGAAGCTGAGCAGCACGGTGGCGATCAGCAGCAGCGGGGCGAGCAGCGCGCGTAGCAGCAGGGCCAGGATGACCGCGATGACCACCAGCACCACCGGAATGATGACGTTCTGGTCGCGTTTCGCGGCGTCCGAGGTGTCCACGTTGATCGCGGTGAAGCCGCCGACCACCGCGTCCGCGTCGGGCACCTGGTGTACGGCCACCCGCAGCTCGCGGATGGTCCGCTCGGCGCCGTCGCTGTCGGGTGGGTCGGTCAGGGTGGCTTCCAGCTGTACCCGCCCGTCGACGACCTTCGGGGCGGCGTTCTCCTCGGGTGGGCCGGTCTGTGGGCCGGCGGTGAGGGGACGGACGTCGGCGATGCCGGGCACGTCCTTGGCCACCTGGGCGACCTGTCGGGCGGTCTGCTCGGTGGTGAAGATGGTGGCCGGGCTGCCGGTGCCGGCCGGGTAGTGCCGGGAGATCACGTCCTGGCCGTCGACCGAGTCGGTGCGCTGGGTGAAGAGGTCGGACTGGCCGAGGGTGGTGGCGCCGAGCTGGGTGAGGCCGAGCGTCAGCAGGGCCAGCACCACGGCGGTGCTCAGCCAGACCGGGCGGGCGTGCCGGGCGACGAAGCCGGCGATGCGAGCCCAGATGCCGTGTTCGGCCCGCGGGTCGGCCTGGTCGGCTCGGGGCTGTCGGGGCCAGAACGCCCACCGTCCGCCGAGCACCAGCAGCGCGGGGAGGAAGGTGAGCATCACCAGCAGGGTGGCGGCGATGCCAATGGCGGCGACGGGGCCGAGTGCCCGGTTGGAGTTGAGGCTGGACAGCAGCAGGCAGAGCAGGCTGACGATGACCGTGCCGCCGGACGCGATGATGGCCGGCGCGGCGCCCTTCCAGGCGGTCTTCATGGCCTGCCAGGGGCGGTCGTGCCGGTGCAGTTCCTCCCGGTAGCGGGCGATCAACAGCAACGCGTAGTCGGTGCCGGCGCCGAAGACCAGCACGGTGAGGATGCCTTGGGCCTGCCCGTTGAGCTTGACCACGTCCGCGTCGGCGAGCAGGTAGACGAAGACCGAGGCGAGGGCGTACGACATGCCGGCGGCGAGCAGCGGGAAGATCCAGAGGACCGGGCTGCGGTAGACGATCAGCAGGATGACCAGCACTACTACCAGGGTGACCAGCAGCAGTGGCCCGTCGATGGCGGAGAAGACCTTGATCAGGTCGGCGAGCAGGCCGGCCGGGCCGGAGACGTCGACGGTGAGGCCGTCCCGGTCGCCGCCGGTGATGTCGCGGAGTTGCTCGACGATCTCGCCGATCTCCTCACCTTCGGCGTCGTCGACCGGTACGACGACCTGGAGCGCCTGGCCGTCCTTGCTCGGGATGGGCGGGGGCAGTGGGGTGACCACGCCGGGGATCTGGGCGAACCGGGCGGCGTCGGCGTTGACCCGTTGCCGGTCGGCGTCGGTGATTCCGGCGGGCCGCTCATAGACGACCAGTGCCGGGATGGTCTGCCGGTCGACGAACTCGCCGGCGAGGTCCTGGGCGCGGGTCGCCTCGGCGTCGGTGGGCAGGAAGGCCGCGTTGTCGTTGGTGGCGACCTCGCTCAGGCGCCCCGCGTAGGGGCCGGCCACGCCGCCGATCACCAACCAGACCAGCACGACCGCCACCGCGATCAGGGTGGCCTTGCCGCCTCGTCCGGACATCCGCACTCACCCCAAGGATCGACGCATCAATCGACGCAGCGGGAGCCTCAGTCGACATCGACCATCCTGCCGGGCAAGCAGGTCAAGGGTGGGTGAAACCGGGTCACACACACACGAAAACGCCCGCCAGCCGGTGGCTGACGGGCGGTGGGAAAGCTCCCCCGATTGGACTCGAACCAATAACCTGCCGGTTAACAGCCGGCTGCTCTGCCAATTGAGCTACAGGGGATCGTGCTCCGCGCGACTTCGGATCTCCCCGACGCCGTGCGACGGGACAAGAGTACAGGACATCCCCCGGTGACGGTCCAGTGGGTTCCCTCCCCGTCGTCGCATTGACAATCGGGGTAAATCGCCATCCCGGCACAAGCATGCTTGAGCGGAGAGCAGGATGGGTAGTTAGCTGCGGACAGAGGACGCAGGCGCGAACAGGTCGCCTTCCGACGAGGCAACTCGCCGGGGGTGACGGCGCGTCAGGTACGGAAGGAGCCGCCATGCGCGGAAAGATCATGTTTCTTGGCGGGCTGGCTGCGGGATTCGTCCTGGGCGCCCGTGCCGGCCGGGAAAAGTACGAAGAGCTCGTGGTCCGGGGCCGCAAGGTGCTCGACCACCCGACCGTCCAGGAGGCGGCCGGGGTCGCGCAGGCCCAGGCCAACAAGCTCTACAGCGAGGGCAAGGACAAGCTCGGCCAGACCAAACTGGGCGAGAAGCTGGGCACCGGCAACGGCAGCACCGGCAAGCAGGAGCTGACCGCCGCCGACGACGCGTTCGCCGGCACGCCCGCCACCGTGGGCGCCAAGTCGGGCAGCAGCACGGTCGGCACGACCTCCGGGTCGCCGTCGTCCACCAACAACCCCCGCACCAAGCCGTCCGGCTCGGGCACGAACGCCAGCACGCTCTGACCAAACGCACGTACACGGGCCGGTCGCCGCAGGGCGACCGGCCCGTGGTCTGTCCGACGTGCGGTCAGTCCTTGCTGCTGAACGCCGCGTCGAAGGCGGCGCTCGGTGCGTCGAAGGCGAGCCGGCGGACGAACTGCAACGCCTCCGGGGCGCCAACCAGCCGGTCCATCCCCGCGTCTTCCCACTCCACCGAGATCGGGCCGGTGTAGCCGATCGCGTTCAACGCGCGGAAGCAGTCCTCCCAGGGCACGTCGCCGTGGCCGGTGGAGACAAAGTCCCACCCGCGACGCAGGTCGGCCCAGGGCAGGTGCGAGGCGAGCCGGCCACGCCGGCCATCGCCGGTACGCACCTTCGCGTCCTTGCAGTCCACGTGGTAGATCCGGTCGGCGAAGTCGAAGATGAAGTTCACCGGGTCCAGCTCCTGCCAGACGAAGTGCGACGGGTCCCAGTTCAGCCCGAACGCGGGCCGGTTACCGATCGCCTCCAGCGTCCGCTTCGTCGTCCAGTAGTCGTACGCGATCTCACTCGGGTGCACCTCGTGCGCGAACCGCACCCCCACCTCGTCGAAAACGTCGAGGATGGGGTTCCACCGGTCGGCGAAGTCCTGGTAGCCGCGCTCGATCATCGCCGGCGGCACCGGCGGGAACATCGCCAGGGTGTGCCAGATCGACGAACCGGTGAAGCCGACGACAGTCTTCACGCCGAGCTTCGCCGCCGCCCGCGCGGTGTCCTTGATCTCCTCGGCGGCCCGCTGGCGGACCCCCTCGGGCTCCCCGTCGCCCCAGATGCGGCCGGGCAGGATGTCCTGGTGCCGCTCGTCGATCGGGTGGTCACAGACCGCCTGACCAACGAGGTGGTTGGAGATCGTGAAGACCTCAAGGTTGTGCTTCGCGAGAGTCTCTTTCTTACGCTCGACGTACGAGTCGTCGGCGAGCGCCTTGTCGACCTCGAAGTGGTCGCCCCAGCAGGCGATCTCCAGACCGTCGTAGCCCCACTCGGAGGCGAGCCGGCAGACCTCCTCGAACGGAAGGTCGGCCCACTGGCCGGTGAAGAGCGTGATGGGTCGCGCCATTGTCCTTCTCCCCTGTTGTGATGGGGATTCCATGTGCGGACCGGGGCGAGGGGGTGACCGGACGTACGCGGCGTCGGGCCGTCACCGGTGGGTGCGGAGCACACCTGAGCCCGGCGGGTTGCGCCTCCCACCGGGTCACCGGCCACCAGCACGGTCGCCGACCCCACCCTATTTCCGCACCACCCCATCGGGGAAGCCCCGAGGTCGGCCGATCATTCGACCATTTCCTCGGGCGCGGGCAGGACAGCCCGTACGGTGAAGCCGCCACCGGCACGCGGGCCGGCCGAGAACGTGCCGCCGAGTCGCTCGGCGCGCCTGCGTACCCCGGGCAGACCTCGCCCGGCGGCCTGGGTGCCGCCGCCTGCCGGAGCGGGACCGGCACCCTCGTCGCGGACCTCGATTGTGATGCCCGCGGCGTCGTAGCGCAGGCGGACTCCGACCGGAGCGCCCGGCGCGTGCCGGCGGGCGTTGGTCAGCGCCTCCTCGATGATCCGGTACGCCACCACGTCGACCGGACCGGGCAGCGGCCGGGGTTGCCCGGCCATGCTCCAGCGCACCGGTTGGCCGGCGGTGAAGCCCTCCACCAACGCGTCGAGACGGTTCAGACTGGGTGTCGGCTCGGACGGGTCGTCAGGCTCTTCCGCCCGGCCCAGCGCAGCACCCAGCCGGTGCCCCTGTGCCAGCACCATCCCGCGCCACTGCGCGAACAACCCCATGCAGGTCAAGGTACGGCAGCAAGCTGTGCACCAGCCCCCGGCGTCACCGGAATGCCCCCCACCCT
>NZ_QGSZ01000123.1 GCF_003857055.1 Micromonospora inaquosa
ACCCCGACGACCCACGCAACCCGACGACCGAACGACCCAACGACCGCGACCAGACACGACAAACCCCACTCAAACCCCCGCTGTCCTTGCTGCCCCAGGTCGCGTATCGCGGTGATCGACTCGGCTTTCTGAAGAACGGGGCGTCGCACCGGCCGAGACACCGCGACTTCATGAAAACCGAGTCGATCACGGTGTACGGGGCGGACGCGGGTTGAAGAAGCGCCGCGCCACCTGGCAACACGCCACCTCGGATGGGTGGTCGCGTCGGTAATTCGGTGGATGGGGTGGGTTGGGGAGCGTAGAGTTTCAGGCCGCTTGACGGCCGAGGTGAGCTGCACCGGAACGGGCGTCTTCGCGCCGGGCGGCCGGCCATCCGCCCCCGGACACGCGAGCGCGCAGCAGATGTGAACGATGGGACGTCAGCATGCCCGCACTTGACCTCGACACCCAGCTCGACGGCGACCTCGATGTGGACCTGGCCGCCGAACGCGCACACCTCACCACCTCGCGGGCGGCGTTGGCTCGGATGCGGGCGAGGGCCGAGTCACTCTTCGCCACCGGTGACCAGGTGGCCGGTGACGCGTACGCGGCCGAGACACTCGGCCGCACCCTGGCCCGCCGGGTCGCCGAGCTGGCCGACGACCCGACCACACCGCTCTTCTTCGGCCGCCTCGACTTCGCCAGCGCCGCGGACAACGGCACCGCCGAAAGCGGCACCACCACCAACGGCACCAGCGGGGCCGCGAGCGACCCGACCGCACCCGACGTGAGCGGTGATCATGACGGGCGGCGGTATCACGTGGGGCGGCGGCACGTCACCGACGAGCGTGGCGAGCCGCTGGTGCTGGACTGGCGGGCGCCGGTCTCCCGCTCGTTCTACCGGGCGAGTGTGCGGGATCCGCAGGGGGTGGCGGTCCGGCGGCGGTTCGGGTTCAGCAATGGTGTGCTGACCAGCTTCGAGGATGAGCGGCTGGACCGGGGCGAAGAGCTCGGTACGACCAGTCGGATCCTCACCGCCGAGATCGAGCGTCCGCGCGTCGGGCCGATGCGGGACATCGTGGCCACGATCCAGCCGGAGCAGGACGATCTGGTCCGGGCTGACCTCGCCGACTCGATCTGTGTGCAGGGCGCGCCGGGCACCGGAAAGACGGCTGTGGGCCTGCACCGGGCCGCGTACCTGCTCTACCTGCACCGGGAGCGGTTGCGGCGGGCGGGTGTGCTGATCGTCGGGCCGAACCGGGCGTTCCTGTCGTACATCGCGGCGGTGCTGCCGGCGCTCGGTGAGGTCGAGGTCGAGCAGGCCACGGTGGAGGAGCTGATCTCCCGGGTACCGGTCCGGGCGGTCGAGGCGCCGGCGGTGGCCGCGCTCAAACACGACGCACGGATGGCGAGCGTGCTGCGGCGGGCGGTACAGGCGCAGATCGGCACCCCGACCGAGTCAATCACCGTGTCGGACGGTTCGTTCCGGTGGCGGATCGGGCTGGAGCCGTTGCACCGGATCGTCGAGGAGACCCGACGGGAGGGGCTGCCGTACGGGACGGGTCGGGAACGCGTTCAGGCGCGGGTGGTGAGCCTGCTGCAACGGCAGGCGGAGGCGCGCCGTGCGGAGTCGCCCAGCGATGCCTGGCTGCGTCGAATGAGCCGTTGCCGGCCGGTGCTCGACTTCCTGGACGCGGTCTGGCCGGCGCTCACTCCGGAAGGGCTGCTGCACGGCCTGTTCTCCGATCCGGGCCGGTTGGCCGCTGCGGCGGACGGGCTGCTCAGCGACGTCGAGCAGGCGCAGTTGGTCTGGGCCAAGCCGGCCCGTACCCCGAAGGCGACCCGCTGGACCGCCGCCGACGCGGTGTTGATCGACGAGGCGACCGGGCTGCTGGAACGGCTCTCCGGGTTCGGGCACGTGGTGGTGGACGAGGCACAGGACCTCTCCCCTATGCAGTGTCGGGCGATCGCTCGGCGCAGCGAGCACGGCTCGATCACGCTCCTGGGTGACCTTGCCCAGGGCACCGCGCCGTGGGCGGCGAGGGACTGGAAGGAGTCCCTCGCCCATCTGGGCAAGCCGAACGCGGTGGTGGTCCCGTTGACCGTCGGTTTCCGGGTGCCCGCCGCTGTCGTCGCATTCGCGAACCGGCTGCTCCCGGCGCTCGCGGTGGACGTACCGCCGGCCGAGTCGCTGCGCCGCGACGGCGGGCTGGATGTGCGTACGGTGACCGACCTGACCTCGGCGACGGTGGCCGAGGTGCGGGCGGCGCTCGCGCACGACGGCTCGGTCGGTGTGATCGCCGCGGACGACGCGGTCGACGGCCTGCGTGCGGCGCTGGCCGAGGCCGGTGTCGAGACCGCGACAGCCGACGACGTGGCGGCCGCGGAGCGGGTCACCGTGGTGCCGGCGACCCTGGTCAAGGGCCTTGAGTACGACCATGTGGTGGTGGTCGAGCCGGCGGCGATCGTCGCGGCCGAGCCGCGCGGGTTGCACCGGCTGTACGTGGTGCTCACCCGGGCGGTGTCCCGGCTGGCGGTGCTGCACGTTGCGCCGCTGCCCGCCCCGCTCGTCGGCGGGTCAGCCGGCTGACAGGGCCGCCGCGACCCCTCGCAGCGGGCGGCCGGAGTCGGCCAGCGGCACGTGGAACGACAGCCACGACCCGTCGGCGAAGTCGATCCGCAGCCGCTTCCAGTTCAACCGGTACCTGCCGAACCGGGCGGCGACGGAAGTGCGCGGCACCGACCCGAGCAGTTCGATGTCGGCCCGCGCCCGTTCGTCTGCCGCCGAGCTGGAGAGCAGGCCGACGGGCGCGGTGGCACCGAGCAGCAGCCGCTGGTCGGTGACCCCCAGCACGAGGTGCCGGAGGCCGAAGCCCTTCGTCGCCCCGGTCAGGGCATGGTGCAGTACGGATGCCTGGGAGTCTGGTGCGCCGCGACCGCCGACGCCGAAGAAGAGCCAGTCGACGCCGTCGTCCGCCCGACCGAAGGTGATGTTCGGTGACAGCACGTTGAGCAGGACACCCAGGAAGCCCGGCCCGCCTGTGGCGGCTGGTGCCGACGGCTGCGCGGGCGGGGCCGGGGTCAGCCCTCCACCCGCTCGGACCTGGGCGACCGCGCGCACCCGCTCGCCGGCCGGTAGCAGTCGGGTGATCCCCTCGACGTACCGTGCCTGACTTCCGTCGACCATCATCGGTGGTCGGCGGGGCGGCGCTGACCTGGGCCCGGCTCGCCGATGACCTCACCGAGCAACTCGCGGACCTGGGTCGCGGTGGCCTCCTGCGCCCGGTTGGCGGCGGTGGTGAACACGGACCCTCCCCTGTGGGCTGCGTGACTGGTCAGTCCGGCGTCGCGACTCCCCACCCTAGGCACCGTTCGCCGCGACCGGGGTCCCGCCGGTGGCGACGGGTCATCCGCCTCGACTTTGTATCGTAAAGTAGTTTGCGTGGACCTCGACGATGATTCACCACCCACCGACGCCGCGGCGGCGCTCCGGCTGATCCAGGACCAGCAGTCGGAGACGGCACGCCGACTCGACCCCGACGCACGCCTGCTCTACTGGCCATGGGGCGTCGCCTGGCTGGTCGGGTTCGGGCTCTTCTTCCTCCAATTCACCCCCGGTGACCGTGCGCTGGTCCACCTGCCGGGCTGGCTGCCACTGACCGTCCTCTTCGTACTGCTCGCGGCTGCCGGAGCGACCCAGGCGGTGGTCAGCGTGCGGGCCTACGGCCAGGTGGTCGGCGACTCCGCCCAGCGTGGGAAGTGGTACGGCTACGCCTGGGCCCTCGGTTCGGTGAGCGCCTACGCGGGGCTCGGCCGGGTCTCCGAGCACCTGCCGCACGACCAGGCGGCGCTGCTCTGGTCGGCGACCGCGGTCGGGTTGACCGGCGCGCTGCACATGGCCGGCGGGGCGGTCTGGCTGGACCGGGACCTGTTCCGGCTGGGCGTCTGGATCAGCGTGATCAACCTGGTCGGGGCGTTCGCCGGGGCGGGTTGGCACCCGCTCATCGTGGCGGTGGCCGGCGGCGGCGGAATGCTGGTGGCCGGCGTGCTCGCCCGACGGCGACAGCGACAGCGACAGCAGCCGTGACCGAACTGGATCCGGTCATCCACGCGCAGGCCCGGCTGCGGGTGGTCGCCAGCCTCTCGACTCTCAACGTCGGCGACAAGATCGCGTTCCCCCGCCTGCAGGAGCTGCTCGCGATGACCGCCGGCAACCTCTCGGTGCACCTGCGCAAACTCGAGGACGCCGGCTACGTGGAGATCAGCAAGACCCATCGTGGACGCACCCCGGCGACCCTGGTCGGGCTCAGCCGGCGAGGTCGGCTGGCGTTCGAGGAGTACACCGAAGCGATCCGCGCCCTGCTCGACCCCAGCCCGTCGAAGGAGCAGCCATGACCCTCGCCCGCGCCGAACAGGCCAGCCGCCGGTACGGCGACGTCCTCGCCCTCGACCGTGTCGACCTGGAGGTCCGGGCCGGTGAGCTGGTCGGCCTGCTCGGGCCGAACGGTGCCGGCAAGAGCACGCTGATGAAACTGCTGGTGGGCCTGCGCCGCCCCAGCTCGGGGCGGGTCGAACTGTTCGGGGGAGACCCCCGCGACGCGGCGAGCCGGCGACACATCGGGGTCACCATGCAGGAGACCGGCCCGCCCAGCACGCTGCGCGTCGGCGAGGTCGTCGACTTCGTCTCCGCGCACTACCCCGACCCGGTGCCCCGGGCGGAGTTGCTCGACCGCTTCGGCCTCGCCGATCTGGCCCGACGGCAGACCGGTGGGCTCTCCGGCGGGCAACGCCGCCGGTTGGCGGTGGCGTTGGCGTTCGTCGGCCGACCCCGGTTGGTGCTGCTCGACGAACCAACCACGGGCCTGGACGTGGCCGCCCGGCACACCCTGTGGGACGCGATCCGGGCCTTCCACGACGACGGCGGCACCGTGCTGTTGAGCAGCCACTACCTGGAGGAGGTGGAGGCGCTCGCCCACCGGGTCGTGGTCATCGGGCAGGGCCGGGTGCTCGCCGACGACACGGTGGACGCGGTGCGCGGCATCGTGGGCGTACGCCGGGTCAGCCTGGTCGCCGACGGCCTGCCCGACCTGCCGGGGGTGGTTCGCACCGAACGGGTCGACGGTCGGCTGCACCTGCTCACCACCGACGCCGACGAGCTGGTCCGAGCGCTGGTCACGGCCCGGACCCCGTTCACCGACCTGGAGGTACGGCCGACGTCACTGGAGGAGGCGTTCCTCGCCATCACCAGCGGCGACGCGCCAAACGGGGACGCGCCCGCCGGCACCGGCCGACCCACCACCGCCGCCGCTGGCGGCCGACCCACCACCGTCTGAGGAGGCGACCGTGCAGCTCGCCCTGGTCCACGCCCGCTACCAACTCCTGGAGATCATCCGGATTCCGGTGGCCGTCTTCGGCAGCGCCTTCTTTCCGGCCGCCTCCATGATCTTCTTCGTGGTGCCGTTCGCCGGTGACGATCCGGTCGGCGCCACCTACGCCACCGCGTCGATGGTCACCTTCTCGGTGATGAGCGCCAACATCTTCCAGTACGGCGTCGGTGTCGCCGAGGACCGCGACCAGCCCTGGAACCCGTACACCCGGACCCTGCCGACCGGGTCGGCGCCGCGGTTCGCCGGCCGGGTGCTGGCCGGGCTGGTGCTGACCTATCTCTCACTGATCCCGGTCGTGGTGATCGGCGCGACGCTGACCGCGGCCCAGGTCACCCCCGCGGCGTTCCTGCTGGCTCTCGGCACCGTGGCCGTCATCTCGGTGCCGTTCACGCTGATGGGGCTCGCCATCGGCTACCTGCTGCCGAGCAAGGCGGCGATCGTGGTGGCACAGCTGATCTTCCTGCCGTTGGCGTTCGGCGGCGGCCTGCTCTCCGCGCCGGGCAACGCGCCCGGGTTCATCGAGACGATCGCGCCGTACCTACCGACCCGGGGCGCGGCCGAACTGATGTGGGCGGCGGTCGCCGACTACGACGTGGAACCGCTGTCGCTGATCATGCTCGGTGTCTGGGTGGTGCTGCTCGCCGCGCTCGCCGGCTGGGCGTACCGGCGGGACGAGGGTCGCCGGTTCAGCTGACGATTCGTCCGTTTCCGCCCCGGGCCGCGGCGGGACGGTGCCAGGATTCCGACAGGGGGCCGCCGTGGCCGCCCCGGCCGAGAGGGGTCTTGACGTGAGCACCGTCCCGCCGGGTACGCCCTGCTGGGCCGACCTGGCCACCCCGGACCTGACCGACGCCCGGCGCTTCTACCCCGAGCTGTTCGGTTGGACCGGCCAGGTCACCCCGGAGCCCGAGGCGGGCGGCTACACCGTCTTCCAGCTCGACGGTAAGCCGGTGGCCGGCGCCGGCCCGCCCGCGATCCCGGACCAGGTTCCGATCTGGTCGACGTACCTCGCCACCGACGACGCGGAACTGGTCGCCGGCCGGGTCGAACGGGCCGGCGGGCAGGTCGTCGTACCACCGTTCGAGGTCTTCGACCGGGGCTGGATGGCGGTCTTCGCCGACCCGGCCGGCGCCACGTTCAGCGTCTGGCAGCCACTGGCCATGGCCGGTGCCGAGGTGTTCAACGTGCCGGGCGCGATGAGCTGGAACGAGCTGGTCACCCCCGACCCCGAGGGCGCGAAGGTCTTCTACGAGCTGGTGTTCGGTTGGCAGCCCGACGACCAGGCGGTGGGCGCGATGACGTACACCGGGTGGCGGCTCGGGACGCAGATCGTCGCCGGGATGATGCCGCCGCTGGGCGACGACTTCCCGGCCGACCTGCCCGCGTACTGGACGGTGTACTTCGCGGTGGCCGACGCGGACGCCACCGCGGCCCGCGCCGCCGAGCTGGGCGGAACGATCCTGGTCCCGCCCCGGGACATCCCGGCGGGCCGCTTCGCAGCCCTCCGCGACCCGCAGGGCGCCCTCTTCTCCGTCATCGACCTGGGCCCCTGACCCTGCCACACCGACCCGGCAGGCTCAGGGACGGGTGGGGCGGACGGGAACCACCAGGGGGCCGTGGGCACCGGGCACCACCCGGACGCTGGCCCGGTAGTGGGTGGCGAGCAGCTCCTCGGTCAGCACCTCGGGCGGGGTTCCGGCGGCCACCACCCGACCGCCGGCGAGCATCACCATCCGGTCGGCGTACTCACCGGCCAGGGAGAGGTCGTGCATCGTGGCCAGGACGGTCAGGCCATGTTCACGGCGCAGCTGGTCGACGAGTTCGAGCACGTCCTGCTGGTGCCCGATGTCGAGCGCGCTGGTCGGCTCGTCGAGCAGCAGCAGCGTCGCGCCCTGGGCGAGCGCCCGGGCGAGGAACACCCGCTGCCGTTCCCCGCCGGAGAGGGTGGCCAGTTCGCGACGGTGGAAGCCGGAGAGGTCCAGCCGCCCCAGCACCTCGTGCACGGCGTCGACGTCGGCGGTCGACTCCCGGCCCAGTGCCGGGATGTACGGGGTGCGGCCGAGCAGCACGTAGTCCAGCACCGACATGCCGGGTGGCACCACCGGGGACTGGGCCACCGTGGCCACCACCCGGGCCCGGTCCCGACGGCGCAGCGCGGCGCTCGGCGTACCGAAGAGGGTGATCGCCCCCGGCGCGGGCAGCAGGCCGCCGACGGCCCGCAACAGGGTGGACTTGCCGGCGCCGTTCGGGCCGATCACGGTGACCCACTCGCCGGCGGCGACGGTGAGGTCGACGCCGGTCAGGATCGGCGTGCCACCGAGGTCGACATGCAGCCCGCGCACCTCGACGGCGGGCGCACCGGCGGTGGGTTCGCGGCTCACGTGAGCACCCGCCGGGCGGTCCGCAGCACGAGGACGAAGAACGGGCCGCCCAGCAGGGCGGTCACCACACCGATCGGCACCTCGGCCGGAGCGGCGGCGGTGCGGGCCACCACGTCGGTCAGCGCCAGGAACGCGCCGCCGAACAGCAGTGACATCGGCAGGATCACCCGGTAGCTGGACCCGGCGAGCAGCCGGACGGTGTGCGGCACGATGATGCCGACGAAGCCGATCAGCCCGGTCGCGGAGACCGCCGCCGCGGTGCCCAGGGACGCGGCGGCGATCAACAGGTAGCGGGTGCGCTGCGGGTGCAGGCCGAGACTTCTCGCCTCGTCGTCGCCGACCGCGAGGACGTCCAGCTCACGGCGGTGCAGCAGCACCACCACGGTGGTCAGCGCGGCGTACGGCAGCACCAGCAGCACGTCGTGCCAACCGGCGGTGGCCAGCCGACCGAGCAGCCAGGAGTAGACCGGCTGGATGGTGTCGGCGTTTCGTTGTAGCAGGTATGTCTGGCCGGCGGAGAGGAACGCGGAGACCGCCACCCCGGCCAGGATCAGCATCGCCGGTGACCCGCGCCGCCCGCCCGCCGCGCCGAGCACGTAGGTCATCGTGACGGCGAGCAGGGAACCGGCGAACGCGGCCAGCGGAATGGTCATCGGCAACCCGGAGAGCGTGCCCTGCCGGCCGCCGCCGCCGAGGGCGATCGCCGCGGTGACCGCGAGGCCGGCGCCGGCGGCCACCCCGAGCAGGTACGGGTCGGCCAGCGGGTTGCGGAACACGCCCTGGTAGCAACCACCGGCGAGGGCGAGCAGACCGCCGACGAGCAGGCCCAGCACCACCCGGGGCAGGCGCAGCTCGGTGACGATCGCGATTTCGCGCTCGGTCAGCCCGCTGTCGAGGTGCACCCCGGGAAACAGGTTGAGCAGCTCGGCGGCGACGCTGCCCGGGGGCAGGCTCACCGGGCCGAGCGACACCCCGGCGACGAGCGCGACGAGCACCGCGAACAGCCCCGCGACCAGCCACCGTTTGCGCAGCCCGGCCGGCCGGGCCACGGGCGGCGACCCGGTGGGCCGGGCCGCGGAGAGCAGCCCGGCCGGCCGGGGCGCGGGCAACGGCCCGGTCACCGACGGACGACGGTCACGCGGGCACCTTGGCGACCGCTTCGATGATGACCCGGAGCAGGTCCACGACCCGCGGACCCCAGCGGGAGGCGATGTCGTCGTCGAGGGCCACGACCTGGTTGTTCTTCACCGCGGTGAGGCCGGCCCAGCCACTGCGTGCCTTGACCGTGTCGGCGTTCTGCTGGCAGCAGTTGGCGTCGGCCAGGAAGACGAAGTCCGGGTCGGCCTTGACGACGAACTCCTGGGACAGCTGCGGGTAGCCGAAGTTCTTACCGTCTGCGTCGGCCGGGTCGGCGATGTTGGTCAGGCCCACCTGGCTGTAGAGCGAGCCGATGAAGGTCTTGCTGGTGGCGCTGTACAGCTCCGGGCCCAGCTCGTGGAAGTAGGTGAGCTTCTCGGCGCGCTGCGGCAGGTCCTTGATCAGCTTGGTGATGTCGTCCTTCATCCGGGTCACCACGTCGGTGGCCTGGTCGGCGTGCCCGGTCAGCGTGCCCAGGTCGGTGATCTGCCGGTACGAGTCGTCGAGCGTGGTCGCCGCCGGCGTCTGGTACACCGGGATCTTCAGCTTGCCGAGCTGCTCGACGATCTTGTTGCGGTCGTCCGAGAGCACCACGAGGTCGGGGTTCTTACCGACGATCGCCTCGGCGTTGGGCTGGAAGGCGGAGAGGTCGGTCTTGGGCGCGTCGGCCGGGTAGTTCGACTGGTCGTCGACGGCGGTCACCTGCGGGCCGGCACCGATCGCGAAGAGCATCTCGGTGGCGGTGGGCGACAGCACGACGATCTTCTCGGGACGCTTGTCGAGGGTGAGCGCGCCGACCGTGACCGGGTAGGCGGCGGCTGCGGTGCCGGTGCTCGGCTTGTCGTCGGCCTTCTCGGCGCACGCGCCGAGGGCGAGCGCGGTGACCGCGAGGGTCGCCGCGAAGATCCGAGGGGTACGTCTGAACATATGGGGGCCTCCTGTCGGTCGAGGAGTGTGGTGCTTCGCCGACAGGGACTTTCGTACGCCCGCCCACGAGGCGCCCTTCCTCGAGAGCGCGTTTCGCGACCGATCCGCAGGCGACCTGGCTCGTCCCCACCCACCGGTGGGGCATCACAGTTGCGGGACAGCGCCGGATTTCGTACCGGCTTCGCTGCGGACTGGTCGGTAAGACGGTAGCGCACCGCCACGAGGGGCCAGATCGATCAAGGATGCATCGACGATGCGTGACCGGTGAACCGGCGCGCATCGAGGGATATGTCCCGGATCTGGAGGCTCTGGAGCGGGTGGTGGGGCCCCGCCG
This sequence comes from Micromonospora inaquosa, assembly GCF_003857055.1. Classification (GTDB taxonomy): domain Bacteria; phylum Actinomycetota; class Actinomycetes; order Mycobacteriales; family Micromonosporaceae; genus Micromonospora; species Micromonospora inaquosa. The sequence goes on from NZ_QGSZ01000123.1 coordinate 10,146, forward strand.
GGGCGGGACGGGGCCCCACCCGATCAGGAGGACGTGATGGTGACGTTGTCCACAGCCGCCTCGACCAGGCTGGCACCGGACGCGTCAGCGGCTTCGACGAGCACGCGGACCGACTGGCCGGCGTACGGGGTGAGGTTGAGGTTCGCGACAGCCCAGCTTCCGTTGCGGTTGCTGGCCGCGCCGGTCTGGGTGAGCAGCGCGGTGGTGCCGCCGTTGTGCACCACGCTCACCCGCAGGTAATCCGCCGACGAGGCGTTCGAGCCGTGCGCCAGGTACCAGGCGAGCGAGAGGGTCAGCGTGCCGGACGACGGCAGGGTCACCGCCGGGGACCGTGCGCTGGTCACGCCGCCGTCGAGGTCGTAGTCACCGGCCGCCGAGCCGGCCAGCCGGCCGGTGACCAGGTCGTTGGAGCCGGCGTACGGGGTGAGTTGCTTGGCTCCGGAGGAGGTGGTCGCCTGGGCGGCACCCCGTTCCCACGCCCCGGTGGTGGCGGTGTCGGTGCCGGCGGGGTTGATGGTCCAGCCGGTGGCGGTCTCGAAGGTGTCCGACCAGACGGTGGTGCCGCCACCGCCGCCGCAGTACTGCGCCTGCTTGCCGATGGCCCGGTACGGGCAGTCGGCGTACTCGCTGAGGATCAGCACCGCCTCGCGGTTGCGCGAGGTCTGCGCGGGGATCACCTCGTCGGGCGGGTAGAAGCCGCCGCCGCCGGACGAGCCCGGGTACATCTCAAAGGTGTACGCCCAGATGTTGTGGGTGGCCCACATCCAGTCGAGGCTGTCGCCGTCGGTGATGTAGAGGTCGCTGGACTGTTCCGGGGTGTAGTTGTTGGTGGCCGCCATCTGCTGGCCGATGGTGGCGAAGGTGTTGTACTGGTCGGCGTTCATTCCGGTCGCGGTGTTCGCCGTGGTGTAGCCGTACGGCCAGAGCACCAACTGCGAGTAGGTGTGGAAGTCGATGTTGGCCTTGATCTGCTGCACACCACCGACCACCCGGCTGTTGACGAAGTTGCGCAGCGCCTGCGTCTCGGGTGCGGAGAACGCCGACGGCCCGCGGTAGGTCTCCGACGAGGTGGAGCCGGACGACCCGCCGCAGCAACCCCAGTTGTAGCCCCAGTTCCGGTTCAGGTCGGTGCCCACGTTGGACGATCCGCTGTTGGGCTGCCGGTTCTTGCGCCAGGACCGGTACGACCCGGTGGCGATGTCGTACTCGCTGCCGTCCGGATTGACAGTGGGCACGATCCAGATCTCCCGGCCGTTGACGATGTTGGTGATCCGGGAGTCGCTGCCGTAGCTGTCGGTGAAGAGGTTGAGCAGGTAGATCGCCATCTCGACGGTCAGGTGTTCACGGGCGTGCTGTTGGGAGTTGAACAGGATCTCCGGCTCGCTCTCGTCGGTGCCGACGTTGTCGGAGATCTTCACCGCCATCAGGTCGCGGCCCTCGTACGACGAACCGATGCTGATCTTGCGGGCGATCGCCGGATGGTCGGCGACGACCTGGTTCACGACGGCGGTCAACTCCGCGTAGTCGTGGTAGTTGGAGTCGGCCGGCGGGAAGGCCAGTGTGCCGATCTCGCCGGCGCCGCGCTCGGCGTTGGGCGGCGGGGCGAGCGGTTCCAGGCGGAAGCCGAGCTTGCCGATCGCGGCGGCCTCGGTCGCGGTGGCCGAGATGTGCAGCACGCCGTGTTCGGAGTAGTCGATGGCAGCTCCGGTGCGGGCCACCGCGTTGCGGTCGGCGAGGGTTCGGGGGCCGAGGACCCGGTAGCTGGCGGCGGCCGACTCTGCGGTGCGGTCCGGTGCCGGTCGGGCGGAGACCGGACCGGCGGCGACGGTGACGATGCCCAGCCCGGTGACGACAGCGAGCACCAGGACACGGCGGAAGGGGATGGGCGTGCGGAGGGCCATGGACTACCTCCTCGAAGGGCGGGAGATCCCGCTCGGTGAAGGACACTTCACCACCTGTCACATGGTCATATCAATATTGATCGCTGCCTTATGCATCCCAAGCGGATCATCACGGCGGCAATGATTTTCCACCTATCAACATCTGGCGAAACTTCCCTCCAAGCGGAAAACTGACCAGCGACGATGCCCCCTCGACCCCGCGGAGCACCCATGGCCAGATCCCGCCTGCGCGCGGCCGCCCTCGCCGGCGTCACCACGCTCACCCTGCTCAGCACCGCCACGCC
>NZ_QGSZ01000388.1 GCF_003857055.1 Micromonospora inaquosa
CAGCGCGCCCAACCGGTCGACCAACCCGTGTCGGGCCCCCGGATCACCCCGGTCGTCGCCGCCCGCCCCCACCGCGACCACGAACAGCGCCACCAGCAGGACGGCGAGCAGCCCCAGCAGCGTCTTCTGCCGACCGCTCATCGCGCCACGGCCCGCGCCACGACCTCGGTGAACCGGATCTCGTCGACGCCCGCGAAGTAGCGGTTCGTGCCCTGCGTCTTGCCCACCACCAGCAGCGTGACCTGGTGCGGGCCCTTGGTGAGCCGCACCGTTCCGACGTCCAGCAACTCCGTCTTTCGCACCGTCGGCGTGAAGCCGAGGAACGTGCCGCCGACCTGGGTGCCGTCGATCGTGAAGACGGTGTTGGCGTAGTCGAGGGAGGTGGTGCGGACCGCCGCGAAACGCCAGCTGCCGTCGGCCGGGATCTGCACCGTCACGGTGACCTTGTCGCCGATGGCCAACCCCTGGAAGAACAACTGCTGGTCGCCGGACCAGGTCACCCCACAGCAGTTGGGTTGCGCCTCCACCTTCGCCCCGCTCTTCGCCGGGGAGGCCACCACCGCTCCCGCCACCAGGCTCTCCGCCTCGGCGGTGACCACCCGCGGCTCGCCGGGGGTCGGCTCGCCGTCGCGGGTCAGCAACACCACCCCCACGGCGACCACCACCAACACCAACGCCGCCGCGGCGGCGATCCACAACCACGGGGTACGCCGTGGCGGCGCTACCGCCCGCACCTCGTACGTGACCCGTCCGCTGGAGCGGGAACTCTCCTCCGGCGCGGTGTTCGCCGAGTACGCGAACCCCGTCATGTCGTAGCGCCGGGGCGGGGTGCCGGCCGGCACGGCGAGCTTGACCAGGAACGACACCGAACCCTGGCCGGGCACCACCCGTTGGGGCTCGGCGACGTGGAACCACGCCCGCTGGGAGCCGTCACCGGGCGCCACGTCGAACACCACAGTGTCCGGCGCGTTACCCGGGTTGGAGACGGTGAAGGTCAGCTCGCCGCTGTTGCGCGGGTCGAGAGTGAACTGCTCGGCGGCGGCGACGACCGCCCACTCGGTGGTCATGACGACTCCTCTTCCAGGACGATCTCGACGGTGGCCGAGGCGGGCTTCTCCGCCTCGACGATGCGGGTGATCACGGCGAGCTGGCCGGCGGCGGCCACCGGCACCCGCACCACGACGTGAAAGGGCCGCTCGGCGGGTTCCTCGATGGCGAAGCCCGACGTCCCGGTGGCCAGCTCCAGCGCCCGGCGCAGCCCGTACGGGGTGCCGCGCCAGCGGGCCAGCAGGGCGGCGTTCGCCACCAGGTCCCGCAGCCGGCCCACCGGCAGCGGCAGCGGGGCGTCCGGCCGGGGCGAGGCCACCACGTGGTCCATCGCCACCCAGCGGGTCAACCGCACGACCAGCCCGTCCGGCGCCCGGTACGGGTCGAACAGCGCATCCACCTCGGCGAGGATCGCCTCGTCCGGGGCGTGCAGCCCCTCCATCACGTCCAGCAGCGCCCAGAGCACGCTGCCCGGCACGCAGGCCCGCTGGTAGGCGGCGGGCAGCAGCCGTTCAATCGCCGAGCGTCGCATCCTGGCGCACCACCTCGATGTCGTGCTCGCCGGAGCAGAGCAGCCAGGTATCCGGGACGGTCACCACGTCGGCGGTGGCCTGGTTGGCGCTGGGCGTCCAGGTGACGGCGTCGGCGCTGCGGTGCACGCCGCGCTCCCCGCTGGCCAGGATCAGCCGCTCCGCCGCGCCACTGGCCCCCGCGCCACTGGCCCCCGTGCCGCCGGCCCCCGTGCCGCCGGCCGTCGGGCCGCTCACCGCGATGGCGTCGACCGGCACGAACCGGGTCCGGTCCCGCAACGGCAACCCGCAGTTGACCGACACCGCCTGCCACTGCGGTTGGGCGGCCAGCGCGTCCAACCGCAGCACCCCGCCGCTCTGCGTGGCCGCCACCGCCTGCTGGCCGGCGAACGCGAGGTCCCGGCAGGTGCCGCCGATCCACCCGGCCTGCATCGACTGCCACTTCACGTCGGACTCGAACAGCCGGGTGCGGTGGCAACCCTGGCCGGGCTTCTTCGGGTCCGGCTCGCCGGCACCGCTCCACAGCAGGGTGGCCGGGCCGTCGTACTGCACGGCCAGAACCCGATTGTCCACGTTGGCCAGACCGACGTGGGTGAAGCTGCCCGGTCGGCCGCCGCTGGTCGACAGGTACACCCCGAAGCTGGCCTGCGCGGCCACCGCCACCCCCGGCGCGCCGCGCTCGGAGACGAAGGTGCGGACCGCGTAGAACCCCCGATCGGCGTCGGACGGGTCGACCAGGATCTGCAACGGCACCGCCCCGGGCAGCAGCGACACCTCGTACAGGCCGGTGTCGGTGGCCACCAGCAACGCGCCCGCGCCGTCGCGGTCCAGCCAGGCCACGTCGGAGATCCGCGAATCCAGGTCGGTGAGCAGCGACCACGTCTCGCCCAGGTCGGTGCTCAGGTGCACCCGGGAACCGCCCGAGGACCGCAGCGTGACCACGGCCACCGAACCGGCCCGCGCGACGATGCCCGGCCGCACCGGCGCGGGCGCGGCCGCCACCCGCAGCACCGTCTCGCCGTCGAAACGACCGGCCGGTTCCCAACCCGCGCCGCCGTTGCTGGAGCGGAACAGCACCGCCCCGCGCCCGGCGTACCAGGTGCGCGGCTGGTACTGGTCGACGGCGAGGGCGCGGACGTCGGCGTCGGGCGCCTCGTCGACCACGAACCGCACCGACTCGACGTACCGCACCCCCGGCTCGGCGTGCTCCAGCAGCCGGTACACGTTGGACGCCCGCAGTGGCTCGCCGAACGGCCAGCCGGTCGGGTTGAGCGCGGTGGGCAGCGGGCTCAACGTCTGGTGCAGCCGGTCGTGGATGCGGCGACGGACCGCGTCCACGTCCTCCTCGCGGCGGACCACCACCCGGGCGCGCACCGACACCGCCTTGAACCGCGCCCAGCTGGCCCGGGAGCGGATGCCGACCATCCGGCGTTCCTCCAGGTCCGCCTCGACCCGGTGGCGCGCCTCGGGCACCTCGTGCTCGCGCAGCACCGCCACCGGCAGTCGACCGCCCGGACGGGCCGCCTCCGGCACGTACGGCACCAGCACCACCTCGACCTCGCCCGGCCGGGCGAAGCTGTACACCGCCGCGCGGGTGAACGCCCGGGCCCGCGCCACCGCCCCGGAGCTGGTGGCCAGCACCTCGAAGTCGCGGGCGGTGACCGCCCGCTGCTGGGCGAAGAACTCGTACGGGCCGCGCAGCAGCACCGACTCCAACGCCTCCAGCTCCCGGCCGCCGGCCGCCGGGGCCGGGTTGTCGACGCGTACCCCCGGTAGTGGGTCGCGCAGGCTGGTCAGCGTGCCCGCCGCCACGTTGCCGGTGGGCCCGCCGCCGGCCCGGTACCAGAGCCGGATCTGCCGCCCGGCCGGCGGCACGGCCGCGACGGTCACCGACGCCGACCCGGCCGGCGTGGGCCCGGCCACCGGGGTCGCCCCGGCGGCCGGTCGCAGGTCGAGGGCCGGCGCGAAGGTGACAGTGCCCGAGCAGCGGTCCACCAGGTACGCCTTGGCCTGCGGGCCGAGCCCGGCGAAGCTCTCCACCGGCTGCCAGATCTCGAACGTGCGACCGTCGTGTTCACGGGCCGCCGCGCCCAGCTCGACAGTGCCGGCCGGCACCTCCACCCCGAGCAGCAGGTCCAGCGCCTCGGCGGTGTGCGTCAGCGGCGCGTGTGCGGCGCGCAGCACCTGCCCCGGCTGGCCGGTGCCCACGCCGAGCAGTTCCGCGTCGACCGGCTCGCAGTGGTGCATCCGGACCGTCACCGACGTCTCGTCGGCGGGCAGCAGCGCCGGTTCGGTGGTGACGAACACGACCGGTCGGGGGTCCGCGCCCCGGGCCGCCGCGACCCGCAGCCCGGCCGGGATGCGGACCGCGTCACGGTCGGCGCCGGTGCGGGTGAACCGGACGTCCGCCCAGGCCGCGGTCGGCGCGTGGCGGGTGACCCCGAGCAGGTTCAAAAACGAGACGTACGCCTTCTCCGGCAACTGGTTCAACCGGTAGATCATCACCTCGGTGAGGTGCGCGAACGTCTCCACCAACGCCATGCCGGGGTCGTGCGCCGACAGGTCGGTCCAGGCCGGGCAGGACTGCCGGATCCGTTCCCGGGCCTCGGTGACCAGGTCGAGGAAGCCGCGATCGTCCAGATGCGGCACGGGCAGCGTCATGACGCTCCTCCCTGGGCGGGATCGTCGGTCGGGAGCAGGTCGACGGAGAAGACCAGTTGCCCGGGTGTCAGGCTGGCCCGCACCCGGTAGTCCAACCGGATCACCAACCGCCACGCGTCGTCCGGGTCCGGCCCGGCGTCCACGTCGATCACCTCGACCCGTGGCTCCCACCGGGCGATGGCCTGCCGGACGTAGTGGATGGCCAGACCGGCGGTGGTGTCGTCGTTGGGCGCGAAGACCAGTCGGTGCAGCCGGGAGCCGTACCCGGGTCGCATCAGCCGCTCGCCCGGCGTGGTCGACAGGAGCAGGAACAACGCCTGGCGTACGCTCTCGTCGCCGTCGGTCATCGCCAGGCCGCCGGCCGCGGTCAGCGCCAACCCGCCGGTACGACCGGCGTCGAAGCCGGCGCCGACGAAGCGGAACGCCCTCATCGGTCCGCCCCCAGGAACCCCTGAGCCGGGTCGCGCACGGTGTGCTTGACCAGCCCCGGCGGTGTGCCGTTGGTGAATCCCTCCAGGTGTGACAGCACCACCCGGTGCCCGTCGACGCGCACCCAGTCGCTGTAGCCGACCCGGACCGTCACCGTCTTCGTGCACGGCTTGATGGTCGGGCCGTAGTTCGGGCACGCGACGATGGCGCGTCCCTCCGGGTCGGCGTCGACGAGCACGGGCACGCCGGTGACGGTCACCCACTGCCGTGAGGGTCGGTTCTCGACCCGGCCGTCGTGATCGCAGGTGATCAGGGAGTCGCGGTGGATCCAGCGCATCAGCCGCCTCCTCGGTGGTGGGCGCGGGCAAGCGTTCGGGCCTGCTCCGCCGCGGTGGTCGGGTCCTCGGTCGACTCGGCGTGCAGGAAGTCCACGCTGCGGGCGCGCACCACCATGGCCCGACCGGGCGCGGAGATCACCAGGTCGGACGCCGCGTGCAGGGTGGCCAGGTCGGGGGTCAGCTCCAGGAAACTGCCGCCCTCGGTGGCCAGCCGCAGGCTGCGCCGCACGTCGTCGACGACGATCGACTGCCCGCCGGCGGTGCGCATCGTCCAGCGGCGGGCCTTTCCGTCGTCGATGCCCGCGTCGTACGGCTCGACGGCGCCGAACAGTGAACCGAGCACGATGCCCGAGGCCGGCTCGCCACCGGGCAGCACCACCAGCACGGTGTCGTCCGGGTCGGGGAGCGCCACCAGACCCTTGCCCGGCCCGGCACCGGGGCAGAGCACGGCGAGCCAACCGGCGTCCAGGTCCCCGTACGCCGGCAGGGTCAACCGGACCCGGCCCAGCCCGTCCGGGTCGGCGACGTCGGTGACGGTGCCGAGGGTGACCACCGCCCCGCCGGTCGCTGCGGTCGGGGCGGCCGGTGGCACTGTGGAGAACCAGGTCAGGTGCCCGTTGCCGTCCACGGTGTGCACCACCTCGGTCAGCACGTACGCCCCGGCGACCGGGTCGGGCACACCGCCGAGGTCGACGCGGCGGCCCGGCCGCAGCGCCGGATCGCCCTCGGCCACCCCCTCGGCGGTGACCAGCGTCGCCGCGCGGGTGTCCAACCGGGCCTGGGCCAGCGCCGTCAACTCGTCGTCGCTGCGGCCGGGCTGGTCCACAGCGGTGCGAACGCCGCCGGCGCCCACGTCGGCCGGGTCCGGGCGGTCGTCGGCGGGCCGGCCGCAGCGCGCCTCGTCGACCTGCTGGCTGATCACCTCGGCGCGCTGCGGGTGCCAGCCCAACGCCGCGCTGGCACCACTGGCCTGGTCGGCGTTGGTGGACAGCCGAAGGGTGTGCACCCCCGCGCCGAGCGTCAACGCGACCGGCTCCCCGTAACCGGCGAGCGTGACCAGCCGGACCCCGTCACCGTCGGCGGCCAGGTGCAGCCCGGCCCGGCCGGTCACCTCGCGCAGCAACTCCAGATCGCTGTGCCGGTGCTGGAGCAGCCGCTCCAGCCGGGGGCCGTCGACCTCGGCGGTCACCGTCAGCCCCACCGCGTCACACAGCTCCCGGGCCAGCTCGACGGCGGTCACCGAGGTGAACACCCGCAACCCCTGCCGTTTGCGCAACCGGTGCAGCGGGTCGTACGCCCGCAACCGCAGCACCGCCGGACCGTCGGCGGCGTACTCCACCTCCACGCCGGTGACCTCACCGGTGAACAGGGCGTCCGGGTGATCGGCGAGCCGTACGTCGAGTGTCGTGCCGGGGCGTACCGCCGGGTCGAACGCGCCGATCCCGACGGTGGTGGCGAGCACCAGCTCGGCCTGGGTGGGCTGGTCGAGGCGGGCCGCCACCCGCAACGAGCGGACCCGCTGACGAGCCGCGCCCACCAGCTCGGCACCGTCGAGCGCGACGATCAACGCCCGGGGCGCGACGCTGGTCACGGCGTACCCCCGGGGTTGCCGGGCCCGCCCGCAGGCGCGCCGGTCGCCGCGTGCCACGGCGCGCCGGCCATGGCGGCGCCCAGGTACGACGCTCCCGCGCCCACCGCACCGGCCAACCCGGTCATCGCACCGGCCAACCCGGTCATCGCACCGCCGACGGTCGAGCCGGCGGTGGGTGGGACGGCGAGGGTGGTGCCGGCCGGCACGGCGAGCGGATCGGTGATCCGGTTGTGTTCGGCCAGCAACCGCCAGCGCAGCGGCGAGCCGAGCGCGTCGTTGGCCAGCAGGTCGAACCGCACACCGGAGCGACCCGGCTCGGCCGCGCCGTCACCGGCGGCGATCACCGCGCTGCCCGGCGCGGCGGTCGGGGTGCTCGCGGCGGCCAACTCCTCGGCGAAGCCGGCCTCCGCCTGGTCGGCCGTCTCGGCGGCGCGGACCAGCTTCAGCCGCAGCCAGGACCGGCGCGGTGACCCGGTGCCGGTGAACGCGTCGAAGCGTTCCGCCACCGCGATGATCACACCGGGCACGTTCCAGGTCTTGCCCCAGACCAGCCGGACCAGCGGCGGTCGCAGCCAACCATGCTCGGCGGTGGAGTTCTCCGCCAGCATCCACAGCGGACGGGTGAGCACCCGCACGTCAGCCGGACGCAGTTGCGCCTCAACGAAGTCGACGTCGAAGAGCAGGTCGAGCACCAGCTCGGTACGGCCGCCGCCGGTGAAGACCAGCGGATCGTCGGCCAGACCGGACCCGGTGAGCTGCCCGCCGCCGGCACCCCGTTGGCGTACGCCGGCGAGCCGGGTCACCTGCACGGTTTCCGGGTTGAGCAGGCAGTCCACCCGAACACCTGAGGAGTCGATGAGGAAGGCGACACGTTCCATCAGTCACCCGCCTGTTCCCGGTCCAGTCGGGTCTGCTGGGCGGTGTCCAGCGCCGGCCCGGCGACCGACCAGAGTGCGCTGTCGTCGGGCAGCGCCGGCCACGGGTCGGCGGCTCTCGCCGCCACGAGGGGTGACGGTGGGTCAATGCCCGTCGCTCGTCCGCAGCCGGCCAGTCCCACGCCGGTGTCGAGCCGCGCGGCCGGTCGCCCGGTTGGTGCCGGTTCGCCGGGCAGGGCCAGCCAGGGGTCACCGCCCGCGACGCGCGTCACGTCGATGGTTGGTGTGTCCCCGCCACCGGTCGCGGTTGCGCCGGTGAAGGAGGCGTCGACGCTGGCCCGGTTCGGCCAGGCCACACCGCCGTACGACACCGCGCCCGCCGCTGCTGCGTCCAGTCGCACCGAGCGTGTCGTGTTCGGTGCGCTGTCACGCCGGCCGCTCTGGTCCTTCCGGGGCCACGGTGGACCGTCCCGGTCGTTCCGGGATCCGTTCCGACCATCCGCGATTCGTTCGGCGGTGGGTCGTGCGGGGGACGAGCCGGTGGAACGCCCGCGATCGTGGTCGAGCTCGCTGGCCCGGTGCGCGTCCGGGGGTGGGTGCGATGTGGTGCGGGCGGGTTCGGGCTCCGCCGTGGTGTCGAGGGTCGTGATGTCGACGGCGGTGATGTCCGCGGCCGTGGTGGTGCCCCGGGGCGCCTGCCGTACCGGGCCCACCGCCGCGTCCGGTTCCACCGGCCCGGTCGGTCCAGCCGACGGGTCCGGCCTGGTCGAACCGGGCGGTGACGATGTCGCGTCGGAGCGGGACGAAGACGTCCCTCCGTCGGACGGGTCGCCCGCACCGATCCCCGTACCGTCGGACAGGTCAGCGGCCCGCGACGGGCGGCCCGGCCCGCCGGTCCGGCGCTCGGCCGGCGACCTGCTCGGCCCCGCGTCCCGGCTCGCACCGGGATCCCGCCCGCCAGCGCCGTTCACGCTGCCGGGTCCGCAGGCGATGGTCTCGTCGCCGAACCTGGTGAGCCTGCCGTCCGCGACGGGCTCCGCGCCATCGGCGTTGACCCGACCCGTCGATGTCCCGTGCCCGGCGTCCCCGGCCTCGGCGTTGCCGGTCGGGGACGGGTCGAGGTCCAGGTCGTGCAGCAGGCCGGGCGCGTGGGCGGCGACCAGGTCCAGCCAGTGCCGCGGAGGCTCCCCGAAGCGGCGCGGTGCCGCCGCGGGTGTCTCCGATGGTGGCTGCGGCGGGAGGTGTCCGGCGGGCTCGACCCGCCCGGCGAGGCGCTGCACCGCCCCGGCCGCCGAGCGCAGTCGGCCGGCCAGCCAGCTACGCGGGCGTCGGCGCGGTGGCACCGCCGGTCTCCAGCTCCAGGCCCTCGTAGCGCAGGGTCAGCGAGGCGATGGCGATCTCGTGGCTGAGGGTGTTGAGGTGCGCGCCGCGCCACCGGGTCGGCCAGGCGTCGATCAGGTTCCAGCGCAACACCTCGGCCGTCCCGACCGAGTCGAGCAGCACCACGGAGACGTTGCGACGGTTGAGGGTGCCCTGCGCGGTGGCGTTCACCCAGTCCCACAGCTCCCGGGAGGCGGTGAGGCCGAAGTGCAACGTCACCGGCTCGTACTCGGCCTGACCGGGCACCATCCGCATCCGACCCAGGCCGTGCTCCCGGTACGGCTGCCCGGGGATGTTCACCTCCAAGCCGGTCATCTCGGTGAAGTGGCCGTTGGTGACACCGTTGATGAGCAGTCGGAAGTTGTACGCCCGGTACGGGTCGACCGGGGCCCCGGGTTGCGGGGTGGCGGTGGTGGGCATGTCAGCCTCCGATCGTCTCGGTCTCGGTGCCGCCGGCCCACTGGCTCAGCTTGAACACCACGAACTCGGCGGGCTTGACGACGGCGATGCCGATGTGGGCGATCACCATGCCGGCGTCGCGGACCTCCGGCGGGTTGGTCTCCTCGTCGCACTTGACGAAGAACGCCTCCTCGGGGCTGCGCCCCAGCAGCGCGCCGTCGCGCCACACCCGGGTCAGGAACGCCCCGATGTCGCGTCGGATCGAGCGCCAGAGGGTGAAGTCGTTGGGCTCGAACACCATCCACCGGGTGCCGTTGGCGATGGCCTGCTCGATGGCGATGCTGAGCCGCCGGACGTTGAGGTAGCGCCACTCGCTGGCCTCGGCGGCGAGCGTGCGGGCGCCCCAGACGCGGATGCCCTCCCCGGCGAAGTAGCGGATCACGTTGACGCCCTTGGGGTTGAGCACGTCGTGTTCCGGTCGGGTGACCAGGTAGCCCAGATCGACGGCGCCGCGCACGGGTTCGTTGGCCGGGGCCTTGTGCACTCCGCGCAGGGCGTCGGTGCGGGCCCAGATGCCGGCCAGATGCCCGCTCGGCGGGGTGAGTTCCAACTCCCCGCTGATCGGGTCGCGTACCTGCAGCCAGGGGTAGTAGAACGCGCCGAACTCGGACTGTCGCGGCCGGTAGGCGGCCCCCTCGTGGCCGCCGGAGCCGCCCGGCTGGGCGGAGCCGCCGCCGGTGCCGCCGGCCGCGCCCTCGGCGGGCTTGGGGGGTTTGCCGGAGGACGGCGTGGCGACCCGGGTCAACGCGGAGATGTCGTCGATGTCCGGTGCCGGGTCGCAGATCGCGACCATGGTGCGGGTGCGCTCGGCCATGCTGAGCAGCGCCTCATGCGAGACCACGTCGTGGAAGCCGGGCGCGGCGATGATGCTGATCTCGTCGACGGCTTCCAGCAGTTGCAGACCGTCGCGCCGCTGCCCGGTGCCGGTGATCGCGCCACCCTCGCCGACGTTGACCACCCAGCAGCGGGCGCCCCCGTTGTCGAGGAAGCCGAAGACCGCCCGGGCCAGCGGGGTGCTCTCCACCCGTTCGCCGGTGGCGAAGAGCCGCAGGAACTCCGTCCAGTTGTTGACCGGCACCGCCTTGCCCAGGTGGGCGGAGCGGTCCGGGGCGACGCCGACGAACGCGGCGATGCTGGTGCTCGCCGGCCCGATCGGTCGGGCGCCGCTGGGGACCTCCTCGACATAGATGCCGGGGGAGAAGTAACTGGGCATCGGTCCTCCTGTGCGGGTGGGTGTCAGTGGGTCGGTGGCGCGCAGACGATGACGATGTCGTCCTCGTCCGCGTCGACGTCGGCGGTGAGGACGAGCCCGCGTCCGGTCAGCCGCAGCCGGACCGGGCTCGGGTGCTCGGGGTCGTGCGGCACACCGACGATCAGGAACCGGCCCTGCGGGTCGGTGCGGGTGACGGACCCGGTGCCGGGCAGTTCGACCCGCATCGCGGCCAGTGGCTGGTGCTGGGGGCCGACCACCCGTCCACTGAGGTTGCGCACGTCGAGGTGCCGCAGCCGCAGCGGTTGCAGCACCGGCGGCGCGGCCGGCGTCGGGTGGTCCACCTGTGCCGCCACGTCGATCAGCAGCGCCGGTCGGGGCGCCGTGCCGAACGCCGTCCACAGTGGCGGGTCACCGGCCTCCAGCACCACCGGGTACCTGCCGTCGCTGGTCGCGGCGGTGAGCACCCGGTCCAGCCGGGGCAACCCGGCCGGCCCGGTCACGCAGAGCAGGTGGCGGACCGTGAACCGGTACGGTTCGCGGACCGCGCCACTGGAGCGGGTCTGCCGGGCCGGGCGCAGTTCGAGGGGCCAGAGGGTGAGCCCGTCGGCGTCGTCGCAGACACGGGGCGGGCCGACCGGGACGGGTTCCCCGGCCGCGCTGGTCACCCAGGCGACCAACTCGGCGGTGGCGGTCTCGATCGGTCCGCGCCCGTGGGTGCTCATCGCGGCGGCGTCCCCTGGATCCGGTACGCGATGGCCTCGTTCCAGACGTGCGGGTAGACGCCGATCTCGAAGTACCGGGTGAAGCGGTTGATCGGCGCGTTGGTGTGGTCGTGGTAGAGCAGCCACACCGGGGCGATGGTGAACAGGACGTAGTTGGCCAGCACCAGCGGGATGTAGAGCGGCCCGAGCAGGCGACCCTGGAAGATGTGCACGTCCTCGTGCCGTTGGATGCCCGAGCTGGAGCCGGCGCAGACGGTGCCGATGGTGGTGGCGTACCGGGGCGAAACCCCCTCCAGCACGCTGACCCGACCGCTGCCCAGCGACGTGGGCCGGTCCAGGGAGTGCCCGAAGACCAGGTGCACGGTCAGGTAGATGGCGCCGACGACCGTGTTGAGCAGACTCCAGGTGTGGTCGACGACGAAGAGGAAGATGCCGCGGGCGTCCGAGGCGTACACCCCGGCGGAGGCCACCGACCAGCCGAAGACCGCGCCGACCACCAGGCCCACGACGGCGCCGATCAGCAGCCCGATCGGGCCACCGGCGAGGAAGCCGAGCAGGGCGCCGAAGCCGACCTGGATGGCGGCGCTGAGGATTCCGAAGACCATGACGACACCTCTCTCAGACCCAGGAACGGAAGACTCGGGGTTCGCGACCGCTCGCGACCTGCGTCGGCGTCGCCTGCCGGTTGCCGGGCGGGAACTGGTTGATGCCGAGGGCGGCGGAGAAGATGACCAGCGCGTTGAAGAACGCGATGATCCACTTCTCGCCGCCGGCGTCGTCGGCGAACGCCGCCGTCACGTAGGACAGCAGCAGCGCGATGGCGATGGCTATCCACTTGCGGAGCTTGTCGCCGCTCGGGCCGATCAGCCCGCCGATGACGTTGGTGGCCAGCAGGGTGGCGGCGCTCGCGCCGGCGATGGTCCCCAGAGCTGTCCAGGTGAAGAGATCGTTCACGGCGATCCCCCTCTTCTGCGATGGTGCGACCGGGATGTGGTGGTGGTGAGGTCCGGTGCCCACGGGGGAGCACCGGACCTCACCACCACCACATCCCGGTCGCACCATCGCAGAAGAGG
>NZ_QGSZ01000181.1 GCF_003857055.1 Micromonospora inaquosa
CCCCCGTGTTGATCAAGAAGTTTGCGTCAGGAACGCGGGTGCGGATGACGGAAACCTCTTGATCAACGGCCGGGTCGGGTCCGGGTGGGGTTTGGCCGGGGTTGGGTTTTTTCCGGCAAAACCGCACGGTGGGGGGCGAACTGGCGTCTGATCGCTGCTAGGCGCCACCGCTGCCACGGGCGTCGGCCATGTCGATCGGGAGCGCAGGTGCTGGTACTGCTCATCCTCCATCTCGTGGCGGCCCTCGCCGCGCCCCTGCTCGTCCGCTGGTGGGGTCCGCGCGCGTGCTACCCGCTGGCGCTCGCGCCGGCCGCCGCGTTCTGCTGGGCGGTGGCCCGCACCCCGGCCGTCGGCGGCGGCGGGGCGGTGGTCGAGACGTACCCGTGGATCCGGCAGTTGGGCCTCGACATCGCGTTCCGACTCACCACGCTGTCCTGGCTGATGACGTTGCTGATCGGCGGCGTCGGCGCGCTGGTGCTGGTTTACAGCGCCCGCTACTTCAGTGCCGGTTCCATCGGGCTGGCACAGTTCGCCGCCGTCCTGGTCGCCTTCGCCGGCGCGATGCTCGTCCTGGTCTTCGCCGACGACCTGCTGCTGCTCTACGTCGGCTGGGAGCTGACCACGATCTTCTCGTACCTGCTGATCGGGCACAGCACCGAACGACGGTCCAGCCGTTGGGCGGCGGCGCAGGCGTTGACCGTCACCACGCTGGGCGGGCTCGCCATGCTGGTCGGCTTCATCATGCTGGGCGAGCACGCCGGCAGCTACCGCTGGTCGGAGATCAGCGCACAGCCGCTGCCCGGCGGCGGGTACCTGGTGGGTGCCGTGCTGCTGATCCTGATCGGGGCCCTGTCCAAATCGGCGGTGTTCCCGTTCAGTTCGTGGCTGCCGGTCGCGATGGCGGCGCCCACGCCGGTCAGCGCCTACCTGCACGCCGCCGCCATGGTCAAGGCCGGTGTCTACCTGGTCGGGCTGCTCGCGCCGGTGCTCGCCACGGTCGGCCCGTGGCGGCCGCTGGTGCAGGTCGCCGGCGTGGCGACGATGCTGCTCGGCGGTTGGGCAGCGCTGCGCCAGACCGACCTCAAGCTGCTGCTGGCGTACGGGACGGTCAGCCAGCTCGGCATGTTGGTCGCGGTGACCGGCTCGGGCACCCCGGACGCCGCGCTGGCCGGCACCGCGATGCTGCTGGCACACGCCCTGTTCAAGGCGGCGCTGTTCCTGGTCGTCGGCATCATCGACCACAGTGCCGGCACCCGTGACCTGCGCGAGTTGTCCGGGCTGCGGCACTGGTCCCGGCCGCTGTTCGTGGTGGCCGTGCTGGCCGCGGCGTCGATGGCCGGGGTGCCGCCGCTGGTCGGGTTCGTGGCCAAGGAGGCGGTGTTCGGGGCTTTCACCGACCAACCGGTGCTCCTCACCGACCTGGTCGTCGGGACGGTGCTCACCGTCGCGTACAGCGCCCGTTTCCTCTGGGGCGCGTTCGCCGACCGGCCGGGCGTGGCACCGGTCCCGCCGGGGCCGATCGCCGCGCCGCTGCTGATTCCGCCCGCGGTGCTGGCCGGTGTCGGTCTGCTCGCCGGCCCGGCCGCGAGCGTCCTGGACGACGTGCTGCGGCCGTACGCCGATCTGCTCGGCGGGGTCGACGCGCACCTGGCGCTCTGGGCGGGACCGACCCCGGCGCTCGGCCTGTCCGTGCTGGCGCTCGTCGGCGGCGGCCTGCTCTTCGCCGTGCGCGGGCCGCTCGCCCCGGTGCTGGCCCGACTGCGGTCACCGGTGGGAGGAAACCAGGGGTACGAGTGGCTGGTGGGCCGGTTCGACCGGCTGGCCATCGATGTGACCAGCAAGACCCAGCGCGGCTCCCTGCCGCAGTATCTGGGCGTCATCCTGGTCACCCTGGTGCTGGTGCCCGGTGCGGCGATGCTCTCCGCCGGTCCCTGGCGGGCGCGGCTGCCGCTCTGGGACAGCCTGCTGCAACCGGTGGTCGTGTTGGTGATCACGGTGGCGGCGGTGTTCGCGGTAGGTGCCCGCCGCCGGCTGACCGCGATGTTGCTGGTGGGCATGACCGGCTACGGCACGGCGATGCTGTTCGTGCTGCACGGAGCACCCGACCTGGCGCTCACCCAGTTTCTGGTGGAGACCTCGACGATCGCGGTCTTCGTGCTGGTGCTGCGTCGCCTGCCGGAGCGGTTCTCGGCCCGCCCGATGCGTCGTACCCGCCTGGTCCGTCGGGTGATCGGAGTGGCCGCGGGCGTGGTGGCGGCCGGGTTGGCCCTCACCGCCGTCGGCGCCCGGCAGGTCCCGAACATCTCCGCCGCCTTCCCGGATCTGGCGGTGGCGCAGGGGTACGGCCGCAACGTGGTCAACGTGACCCTTGTCGACATCCGGGCCTGGGACACGATGGGCGAGCTGGCGGTGCTGGTGGTGGCCGCGACCGGGGTGGCCAGCCTGATCTTCGAGCGTTCCCGCACCGGGCCGCGGCCGCGCCGGCCCGAGTCGGACCAGCGGGTGAGTGGGCGCGGTCGGCCGGTGTGGCTGCGCGGCGGTCCCACCCTCTACGAGGAGCGCCGCTCGATCGTGTTGGAGGTGGTCATCCGGCTGATCTTCCACACCGTGGTGCTGTTCTCACTGTTCCTGCTCTTCTCCGGGCACAACGCGCCGGGCGGCGGGTTCGCCGGTGGGTTGGTGGCGGGTCTCGCCCTGGTGGTCCGCTATCTGGCCGGCGGCCGGTACGAGCTGACCGAGGCCGCCCCGATCGGTGCCGGCCCGATCCTCGGCGCCGGGCTGGTCATGTCGGTGGGCAGCGGCGTGGTGGCGCTGCTGGTCGGTGGGTCGGTGCTGGAGAGCGCGAAGGTCGACCAGCAGCTGCCACTGATCGGCGACACCCACCTGGTCACGTCGCTCTTCTTCGACATCGGCGTGTACCTGGTCGTGATCGGGTTGGTGTTGGACATCCTGCGCAGCCTCGGCGCCGAGGTGGACCGGCACATCGAGGCCACCGGAACGGCGACCGGCGGCCTGGCCGTCGACAAGGGAGACCGGGCGTGAGCGTGAGGAGTGAGCCGGGTTTGCGAGCCCCGCAGTCGCGAACAGAGACAACGCCGTGACGCGGAGCGGTGCGGGGCCGACGTTGGTGCTGGTGCTGGCTGTCGCGGTGCTGGTGGGGTGCGGGGTGATCCTGCTGTTGGAGCGCAGCCTGACCCGGATTCTGCTGGGGGTGATCCTGCTCGGCAACGGGGTGAACCTGTTGATCCTGTTGGGCGGGCGGCCGGGTGGGGCGCCGATCATCGGCAGCGGGCCGGTGGAGCGGATGAGTGACCCGCTGCCGCAGGCGATGGTGTTGACCGCCATCGTGATCACCTTCGGGTTCACCGCGTTCCTGCTCGCGGTGGCGTACCGCAGTTGGTATCTCTCCGGTGACGACGAGGTCCCCGACGACCTGGAGGACCGGCAGATCATCCGCCGGGCCGGGCGGAACGAGGCGAGCGCTGTCGACTTCGGTGGGGAGGGCCCGAACGGTGACCCGGAACAGGTCGATCCCGAGCCGGCCCGCCGGCGGTTACGCCGCGGGGATGATTCGCGATGAGCAGGTTGCTGCCGCTGCCGGTGGTGGTGCCGCTGCTCGGTGCGGCGCTGAGCCTGCTGCTGGCCGGGAGGCCCCGACTCCAGCGCACGATCAGCGTGCTGTGTCTGAGTGGCACCCTCACGGTGGCGGTGTTGCTGCTGGTGCAGGCGTACCGGTACGGGCCGGTGGTGGTGGCGGTCGGGGCCTGGCCGGCGCCGGTCGGCATCGTCCTGGTGGCCGATCAACTCGCGGCGCTGATGCTGGTGGTGTCCTCGGCGGTGACCCTCTGCGTGCTGTTGTACTCGATCGGTCAGGGTCGCAGCGACACGAGTGAGAGCTCCCCGGTGTCGATCTTCCACCCGACGTACCTGGTGCTGACCGCGGGCGTCACGAACGCGTTCCTGGCCGGTGACCTGTTCAACCTCTTCGTCGGGTTCGAGATCCTGCTGGCCGCCAGCTTCGTGCTGATCACCCTGGGTGGCACCGAGACCCGGATCCGGACCGGGTCGACGTACGTGGTGGTCAGCATCCTCTCCTCGATGATCTTCCTGACCTCGGTGGGTCTGGTGTACGCGGCCACCGGCACGCTCAACCTCGCGCAGCTCGCCCAACGCCTCGACGACCTGCCCGGCGGCGTCCGACTGACCCTGGAGCTGATGTTGCTGCTGGGGTTCGCGATCAAGGCGGCGGTCTTCCCCCTGTCGGCCTGGCTGCCGGACAGTTACCCCACCGCGCCGGCCCCGGTCACGGCCGTCTTCGCGGGTCTGCTCACCAAGGTGGGTGTCTACGCGATCATCCGCACCGAGACGTTGCTGTTTCCCGGTGGGCGCGCCGACGTGCTGCTCATGGTCGTCGCCGGCTTGACCATGGTGATCGGCATCCTCGGTGCGGTGGCCCAGTCCGATCTGAAGCGACTCTTCTCCTTCACCCTGGTCAGTCACATCGGCTACATGATCTTCGGGGTGGCGTTGAGCACCGCCGCCGGGCTCTCCGGGGCGATCTTCTACGTGGTGCACCACATCACCATCCAGACCACGCTGTTCCTCGTCGCCGGGCTGGTGGAGGAGCGCGCCGGCAGCACCGACCTGCGCCGCATCGGCGGGCTGGCCCGGGTGGCGCCGCTGCTCGGTGTGCTCTTCTTCGTCCCGGCCATGAATCTCGCCGGAGTGCCACCGTTCTCCGGTTTCCTCGGCAAGCTCGGCCTGCTCCAGGCCGGGGTGGCGGCCGGCGGGCCGCTGCCCGGGGTGCTGGTCGCGGCCGGCACGCTGACCAGCCTGCTCACCCTGTACGTGGCGTCGCGGGTGTGGAACATCGCCTTCTGGCGTGCGCCCCGGCTGGCCACCAGCGAGCCCGTCGTCCGGCTGCCGAGGCTGATGGTGGGCGCCACCGTGGTCCTGGTCGCGCTCGGGCTGGCGTTGACAGTCCTGGCCGGTCCGCTGTTCGACGTCACCGCCGACGCTGCCGCGGACCTGCGCCTGCGTACCCCGTACGTCCGCGCCGTGCTGCCCGGCGGCGTGCCGTGACCGGCCCCACTGAGCCGGCCCCCGACCGGCCCGCCGTGGTGGGGCGCGGCCGGCTCGGGCGCTGGCGGGACCAGGCGGTGGCGCTCGGCTGGCTGGTGGTGGTCTGGAGTCTGCTCTGGGGCGACATCACCTGGGCCAACCTGGTCGGTGGTCTGCTGGTGGGCGGGGCCGTGCTGGTGTTCTTCCCGTTGCCGGCGGTCAGCTTCGGCGGCCGGTTGCGACCACGGGCGCTGCTGGTGTTCGCGGGTCGGTTCGCGGTCGAGTTGGTCAGCGCGAGCCTGCACATCGCCCGGATCGCCGTGCAGCCCGGCTACCGGCCGCGCGGGGCGATCATCGCGGTCCGGTTGCGGGTGCCCACCGACCTGATTCTGGCGCTCACCGCCGAGGCGGTCTCGTTGGTGCCGGGCACGCTGATCCTTGAGGTGGACCGGGACGCCGGAACGCTCTACCTGCACGTCCTGGACACCCACGGCCCGGCGGACCTGGACGTGGCCCGGGACCGCACGCTCGTCGTCGAGCAGCGGATCGTCCGGGCGGTGGGCTCCACCGCCGAAGTGCGCCGCGTCGAGACCACGTCACCGCAGAAGGGAACCCGTCCGTGACCACATTGCTGGCCGTCGTCCTCACCGTGCTGCTGTCGATCACCGCGCTCCTCGCGCTGGCCCGCCTCTACCGGGGCCCGTCGCTGGTGGACCGGGTGATCGCCGCGGACATGCTGCTCGCCACGATGGTCGGCGCGGTGGGCGCCGAGGCGGCGGTGAACCGGCATGCCACCACCCTGCCCGTGCTGGTGGTGCTCTCCCTGCTCGGCTTCGTGGGCTCGGTGTCGCTGGTCCGCTTCGCCGTCCGGGAGCAGCAGCAGTGATCGCCACCATCGCGGACTGGCTCGGCGCCGGGTCCCTGGTGGCCGGTGCGCTGCTCAGCCTGGCCGCCGGGGTCGGCGTGCTGCGCTTTCCGGACGCGCTGTCCCGGATGCACGCCGCCACCAAACCGCAGGTGCTCGGGGTGCTCCTGCTGCTGCTGGGCATCGCGTTGCGGCTGCGGACCCCAACGGACCTGGGCATGATCCTGCTGGTGGCGGTCTTCCAGTTGTCGACCGCGCCAGTCGCGGCGCAGATGATCGGGCGGGCCGCGTACCGGTCGGGGCGGCTCGACCGGGGCCTGCTCGACGCCGATGAGCTGGCCGAACGCGGCCCAGGCAGTGGATCGGCGGGGCCGGCGTGACGACCGGCGGCGCCCGCGCAACCGGACGATCCGCTCCTTCGGCCCACCCCCAGCGGAGTCCCAGCCAGCGCCGATAAAATGGAGGCATGATCGACTCTTCTGCCCAGGAGGGCAGCAGTAGCCAGCCGGGTCGTGCCCGGCATATCCCCGTACCGACGACCCCGGGAGCCCTGAGCGACCCGTGTTGATCGTCGTTGGTCTCCTTCTGATCATCATTCTCACTGCCGCCACCGGCTACTTCGTGGCGCAGGAGTTCGGCTACGTCGCCGTGGACCGGGGCAAGCTGCGCCAGCTCGCCGATGACGGCGATCAGGCCGCCGCCCGGGCCCTCAACGTCACCAGCCGGCTCTCCTTCATGCTCTCCGGCGCCCAACTCGGCATCACCGTCACCGCGCTGCTGGTCGGCTACGTCGCCGAGCCGTACCTGGGCGGTGGTCTCGCCGACCTGCTCGGCGTGGCCGGCGTCAGCGAGGCGGTCAGCCTGCCGCTGTCGGTGGCGTTGGCCCTGGTCATCGCCACCATCGTGCAGATGGTCCTCGGTGAGTTGGCACCGAAGAACCTGGCGATCGCCCGGGCCGAGCAACTGGCCCGGGCGCTGAGCCGATCCACCCTGATCTACCTGGCCGTCTTCGGGCCGCTGATCCGGCTCTTCGACCGGGCATCGGTCCGGCTGCTGCGCCGCTTCGGTATCGAGCCGATCGAGGAACTGCCCAGCGGTGCCACCCCGGCCGACCTGGAACAGATCATCGCCGAGTCCCGCGAGGAGGGCAGCCTCGACGCCGAGATGTCCACGCTGCTCGACCGAGGTCTGGACTTCCGTGAACTGACCGCCGGCGAGGCCATGGTGCCCCGCGTCGACGTGCACATCGTACGGGCGCACGAACCGGTGAGCCGCGTCGTCGAGCTGCTGGACACCGGTCACTCCCGGTTCCCGGTACGCGGTGCGGAGGGCGTCGACGACCTGCTCGGCATCGTCGGCATCGCCGACGTGCTCGGCGTACCCCCGCAGGAGCGGGCCACCACCCCGGTGAGCGCGGTGGCCGGGCCGCCGCTGCTGGTACCGGAGACGTTGCCCCTGCCCACGGTGCTCGACCGGCTGCGGTCCGGGCACCGGCAGATGGCGTGCGTGGTCGACGAGTACGGCGGCTTCGCCGGCGTCATCACGCTGGAGGACATCGCCGAGGAACTGGTCGGCCCGATCCGCGACGAGGACGACCCACCGGAGCGGGCACCGGCCCGGCAGGACGACGGGTCCTGGGTGGTGCCGGCCCGCTGGCGGATCGACGAGGTCGCCGACAGCACCGGCATCGCCCTGCCCGAGGCCCCGGAGTACGACACCCTGTCCGGGTTGGTGATGCGGGAGCTGGGCCGGGTACCGGAGGTCGGTGACCGGCTGGAGATCAGCCTGCAACCCGAGGGAGCGGACGGCGAGGAGCACGAGGCGGAGCCTCGGGCGCTGGTCGAGGTGCTGGCCGTGGACCGCCACGTGGCCGACTCGGTGCGGTTGCAGCTGACCAAACCGGGGGTGACCGCATGAGCCCCGGAATCGCACTGTTCAGCTCGGTGATCCTGCTGGCGTTGAACGGGTTCTTCGTGGCCGCCGAGTTCGCTCTGGTGGCCAGCAAGCGCTACCGCCTGGAGCAGGCGGCGGCGAACGGTGGTCGGGCGGCCCGGGCGGCGCTCGACGGTGTCCGCGAGTTGTCGCTGATGCTGGCCGGCGCGCAGCTGGGCATCACGCTGTGCACCCTGGGTCTCGGTGCGCTGGCCGAGCCGGCGATCGAGCACCTGCTCAGCCCTCTGCTGCACGCGGTGGGCCTACCGGACGCGGCCAGTCACCTGATCGCCCTGGTGTTCGCCCTCGGGGTGGTGACCTTCCTGCACCTGGTGGTGGGGGAGATGGCCCCGAAGTCGTGGGCGATCACCGACGCGGAGCGTTCGGCGACGCTGCTCGCGCTGCCGTTCCGCGCCTTCGCCCGGGTCTCCCGACCGGTGCTCTCCGCGCTGAACGCCCTGGCCAACGCGATCCTGCGGCTGGTCGGCGTCAACCAGCAGGACCAACTCGCCCAGGTGCACGGCCCGGACGAGCTGCGGATCCTGCTGGAGCAGTCCCGTGAGCACGGGCTGCTCGGTGCCGAGCAGCACCAGCTGCTGACCAGCATGCTGGAGTTGCAGGGCACGTCGGTGGCGCAGGTGATGGAACCGTTCGCCACCATGGTCACCGTCCGTCGGGACGACCCGGCCGGGCGGATCGAACAGGTCAGCCGGGACAGCGGCCGATCCCGGCTCGCGGTGCTCGACGAGGCGGGCGACGTGTGCGGTCTCGTGCACGTTCGGGAGGCGGTACGGGTGGTCACCACCGGCCGGGCCGCCACCGCCGGGGAGCTGATGACGCCCGCGTTCACCCTGCCCGCGACGTCTTCGGTCACCGAGGCGGTGGCGGCGATGCGGGCCCGGCAGTCGCAGCTCGCGTTGGTGCGCAACGGCGGCGGCCCGGCCCGGCCGATCGGCTTCGTCGCCCTGGAGGACCTCCTGGAGGAGGTCATCGGGGAGTTCGACGACGAGACCGACACGGTGCCACGCGGGCGGCGGCTGAGGTGAATCGGATGGGTGGTCACTTTCCGCCGAAGTTGGGGTGACCGCGCGCCGGGTCCGGGAGAGTTGAGGTTGACCTCACGGGGGTGAGGTCGTTGAGCCTGACCTGGCGGAGGGCGCGGTGCGGCTGACGGGAGTGTCCCCGGAGTCCGGTCGGACCGGCCTGTCCGTGCAGACCACGCTCCCCAACCCGAGCACCCGCCCGGGCCTGCGCCTGCCCGGGCGGGTGACCCTCGCGGCCGGCCCGGACGATGTGCTGGTGCGGCACATCCGGCTCGGCCTGGTCACCACGGTCGAGCCGGATGACCCGGCCGGGGCCCGACGTCTCGTGCAGTTCCACCACCTGCCGATCGCCGGCCGGTTCGTGGTGCCGGCGGGTCGGCGGCGGGCGGTCGACTTCGCGTTTCCGCTGCCGTGGGAGACCCCGGTGACCATCTTCGGCGGGGTGCCGTTGCTGAGCCTGCGGATGGGTCTGCGGACCGAGGTGTCGCTCGACCCCGACCTTGACCAGGGGGCCATGGTGCCGGTTTTCGTGCACCCGATCCCCACCCAGCAGCACGTGTTGGCGGCGCTGGACACGCTGGGCTTCATGATCCGCCAGTCCGGATTGCAGGAGGGCGGGCTGCCGGGGGTGGAGCACACCCTGCCGTTGCACCAGCGCTGGGGCTACTGGGTGGGGCCGCTCTACGCCGGCCCGATCACCGAGCTGGAGGTGATCTTCGTGACCAACTCGGCGGGCCTGGAGGCGATCCTCTGGATGGATCGCCGGTTGGCGCTGGCCGGCATCACGCACCAGAGCATCAGCCGGTTCCGGGTCTGGCACCAGGACGCCGCCCGGCGGGACTGGGTCGCCACCGTGGACGGCTGGATCCGCCAGGCGATCAACCGACATGCCGCGGCGGCCGCGCACGCCGACTGGTCCGCGCAGATCGCCGGGTCCGCCCACGTCAGCCGCCACCCCGACCAGCCGATCCGACCCGGCTACGGCCTGGGTGGCACCGCCGGCGGCGCCGGGGTGGGCGGCGGTGGCTCCGGCGGCGACGGCACCTGACCCGCTAGCCGGCGCTGGCGGTGGCCAGCTTGAGGCTGAAGGCCAGGAAGAGGGCGGCCACGGCGGTGGTGCCGCTGGCTGCCAGTCGGCGACGTTGGCTGAACTGGGCGGCCAGGAAGGTGCCCGCGAAGATCAACGCGGTCAGGTAGAGCGCGCTGGTCACCTGCGCGATCAACCCGAGCAGCAGGAACGACAGCGCCGGCCAGGCGTAGCCGGGGTCGACGAACTGGATGAAGAACGAGATGAAGAACAGGATCGCCTTCGGGTTCAGCAGGCTGATCACCAGCGCCTTGCGGAACGGGCTGCGCATCGCCGCCGGCTCCGCGGCGTCGATGAGCCGCGGCGTGCCCGGGTCGTTGCGGTCGCGCCAGCGCCGCGCGGCCCCGATCAGCATGGTCACCCCGACATAACCGAGGTACGCAGCACCGGCGTACTTGACCACCAGGAACAGCGGTGGGTACGCCTTGAGCAGCGACGCCACCCCGGCGGCGGAGAGGAACATCAGCACCCCGTCGCCGACGAACACGCCACCGGCGGCCCGGTAGCCGACCGCGACGCCCCGTTTGGCCGCGGTGGAGAGCACGAAGAGCGAGTTCGGCCCGGGCAGCAGGATGATGGCCACGGTGCCCAGCACGTACGTCCAGATGTCGGTGATCCCCAGCACGCCCGCCATCATCACGCCACCGGTGCCGTCCGCAGAAGTCTTTCTTGCAGCCTGACCTGTGCCTTCGGCCACTCGTCGATGGTCATCGCGTACTGCACGGTGTCCCGCCAGGAGCCGTCCGGGCGTTGCCGGTGCATCCGCAGCACCCCTTCCCGGGTGGCGCCGAGCCGTTCGATGGCCGCCTGGGAGCGAACGTTGCGGATGTCGGTGTGCCAGGCGACCCGTACCGCGCCGAGTTCGTCGAAGGCCCGGCGGAGCAGCAGCAGCTTCGCCTCGGTGTTGATTCCGGTACGCCACCACTGCCGGCCGAGGAAGGTGTGCCCGATCGCCACCGCCCGCCGCTGCGGGTCGATGTCGTAGTAGGAGGTGCTGCCCACCACCGCGCCGGTCGCCGCGCACCGCTGCACCCAGGCGACCCGCTCGCCCCGGTGTTGGGCGGCCAGCGCGGTGCCGATCACCTCGGCGGTGTCGGCGGGGGTGGTGGGCGGCGCGACGCTGAGGTGCCGCCACACCTCGTCGTCGGCGGTGGCGGTGTGCAGATCGTCGGTGTGCGCCAACTCCAGCGGCTCCAGCCGAACGTGCTCGCCGTGCAGCGACACCGGGTCGTGCCAGGGCGTGCGGGGCGTCCGCAGGTACGCGGGCAGCGGCGCGGTGACGCCGGCGTCCGGCTCGGGTGCACCGGCGGTCAGTCGCAGCGGCAGCACGCCGGCCCAGTGCGGCAGGTGCAGGTCGGCCTCGTCCTCGCGGACCCCGCCGGTGCGGGCCCGGACGGACACCTCACGCAGCGGCAGCGCCAGTACGGCGGTCTCGGCCAACTCGCGTCGGCTGGGCGGACGGGTGGCCGTGCTGCGTCCCGCGCCGACCTTCTCGACCAGCGCGGTGAGCATGGCGAGCTTCTCCCGCTCGTCGGTGACCAGTCGGGCGGTGCCGTGCGCGACGACCGAGCGGTAGTTGGCGCTGTGGTGGAACTGGGAGCGGGCGTAGACCAGCCCGTCGAGCACTGTCACCGCGACGCAGACCGGCAGCCCGTCGTCGCCCCGGGCGGCGAGCAGCGGTCGACTGCCGGTGGAGCCGTGCAGGTAGAGGGTGTCGCCGATGCGGACGTGCAGGGTGGGCAGCACCCGGGGCTGGCCGTCGACGGTGAAGCTGAGCGCGCAGTCATACGCCTCGTCGAGCACGGCGTGGGCGGTGGCCTTGTCGTAGCTCATCTTGTCGCGGGAACGGTGGGGTGTGGTCCGGGCGGTGGGTGGATACATGCGCGCGCCCCTTTGTTCTACTACAATCTCTTATTTGTGTCAGCACACTATCAGCTCACCGGTACGACAGCCGTCGAGATTTCGGCCAGCATCGAGTCGGGCATCCGCGCCGGCGCCCTGTCACCGGGGGCCGCACTGCCACCGGTGCGAGCGCTCGCCGCGGAGTTGGGGGTCAGCCCCGCCACCGTCGCCCGCGCCTACCAGGAACTACGCCAGCGCGGCCTGCTCGCCACCGCCGGTCGACACGGCACCAGGGTGCGCCCCCGCCCGCCGGTGGCCGCCCGCCGCTCCGCGC
>NZ_QGSZ01000391.1 GCF_003857055.1 Micromonospora inaquosa
CATCCGCGCCACCGAACCTCCACCCCCAGACCCGCGTTGATCATGAAGTTATTGCCCCGACACGCCGAGGCGGACGGCAATAACTTCATGATCAACGCGGGTCTGGGGGTGGGGGTTCGGTGGCGCGGATGCGATCGGCGTGGGCCAGGGTGGCGCGGCGGAGGGCCGCTTCGGGGTCGATGCCCGCCTCGCGGGCCGCGGCTACCGTTGCCAGCAGGCTCGCGCCCAGCTTCGCTTCGGCGTCCGGCTGGGCGTCGGGCAGTGGAGGTGCGACCTCGATGCCCCTGCGAGCGGCGCGGTCCAGGATCTGCGCCGCCAGGGCCAACGCGGGCTGGCTCAGGGCCACGCCGTCCAGCGCCGAGTGCCGCGCCTTCTCCGCGCGCTTGATCCGCTCCCAGTTCTCGGTGATCTCCTCCAGAGTGCCCGCCTCGGCACCGGCGAAGACGTGCGGATTACGGCGGATCATCTTGTCGACCAGGCCACCGGCCACGTCGTCGATGCTCCACCGCTCATCCTCGGGTAACTCCTCGGCGAGCCGCGCGTGCAGGACCACCTGCAACAACACGTCGCCCAACTCCTCGCGCAGCGCGTCGGTGTCGTCGGCGCTGATCGCGTCGTACGCCTCGTAGCTCTCCTCCAGCAGATAACCGGCGAGGCTGCGGTGCGTCTGCGCCCGCTTCCACGGGTCGCCACCCGGCGAGGCCAGTCGATCCAGCACGGCCACCGCGTCGAGCAGCCGGGCACCCGGTGGATCCCACGAGCCGTACATCAGCTCCATCTCGGCCAACCCCGGCTGCCGGGCCAGCCGCAGACCCAACTCCCGGGCCAGCGCCTCGTCACCCGCCGGGCCGGCCAGCCACACCACGGTGCCGTGTGCCGCCACCGCGTCCAGCAACGGCTGCGTCGCCGGGCCGTCCACCACCGTGACCTCGGCACCCGCCTGGCGCACGGCCGTGACCAACTCACTGTCCGCGCCGGTCAGCACCGGGTGCTGGCGTACGACGTCCCAAGCCGCGGAGGTCAACAGGCCGACGGGCAACCGGGGCGAGGTGACCAGGAGGACGATCCGTGCGGTCATGCTCAGCTGGCCGTGCCCTCGTCCGGCGCCGGGCCCTCGGCACTCGGGGCGTCGCTCGACGGCAGCGGCTCCAGGGTGGAGATGTCAGTGACCGGACCGGCCTCGTTGATGTACGGCAGCGAGTAGAAGATCGGCGTCTGGCCCTTGTTCACCATCGACGGCACCCCGACGTTCCGGAAGCGCGGGTTGATCGAGACGTCGACCCGGCCCGCTTCCTCCTCCAGCGCGGTGCTCAGCGCGGTGGCACTGCGGACGAAACCGCCGTCACCGAACGCCTGGCGGACGTCGGCGATCGACATCCCACCCGAGATCGCGTCGACGTCCTGGAGCGCGCCGTAGACGGCCATCAGCGACTCGTCGCTCAGCTCGGCCGGCGGAAGCTGCTGGTTGAGCACCTGGAGCAGGTCAATCCACTCGCCCCAGAGCTTGGCGTACTCGGTGCTGGCCGGCACCTCCAGGGTCTGCTCGAGCTGCTGCGGGCTGATCACGTCAGGCACCTGAAGGTTCTTCGCCGCCGCCACCCGCTTACCCAGATCCAGGCTGACCAGCAGGTCCACCACGTCCTGACGGGTGACCTTGGAGCGCAGGTCCTCCGGCGACGGCGTCGCGCCCTCCTGAGCAGCCCGCCGCTGGATCGCCTCGCCGTACTGTGCCTGCACCTCGTCGTAGATCCCGTCGACCCGGGTCAGCGAGTAGGTGGTGTCACCGACATACGCGGCGATGTTCGGTGCGGACTTGCCGCAGGCAGCGAGGGAGAGGACACCCAGGGCCGCGACGCTGGCGGCGGCGATCACACGGCGAGCACGCATACCCGTCACTCTCTCATGCCCTCCCCCACGCTGTGACGGCCCCCACCGCACCGCGAACCCGCCTCAACCCGCCGCGACGGCGAGTGGGGCGGGAGCACCGAGCACATCGGAGAGCAACTGCGCACACCACTGGAGCAGGGCCTGGTCACGCAGCGGCTCGCCGCCGATCCGACGGGTGGTCGGTCGGGGCACGCTGACCTGGTCGGTGGCCTGCTTGTAGACGGCATCCGGGTGGTAGCGCTTGAGCCGCAACTGCTTCGAGTCCGGCAGCGGCAGCGGGCCGAACCGGACGTGCTTGCCCTGCATGGACACGTCGGTCAGCCCGTAGCGGCGGGCCAACAGGCGGAACCGGGCCACCTCCACCAGGTTCTGCACCGGGGCCGGCGGCTCGCCGTACCGGTCGGTCATCTCGGCGATCACCTCGGCCAGGCGCTCCTCGTCGCGCGCCTCGGCGAGCTTGCGGTACATCTCCAGGCGCAGCCGCTCCACGCTCACGTAGTCGTGCGGCAGGTGCGCGTCGATCGGCAGGTCGATCTTGACGTCGGGTTCGTCCTCCGCCCGCTCACCCTTGAACGCGGAGACCGCCTCGCCGACCATCCGCACGTACAGGTCGAAGCCGACACCCTCGATGTGCCCGGACTGCTCGCCACCGAGCAGGTTGCCGGCGCCCCGGATCTCCAGGTCCTTCATCGCCACGTACATGCCGGCGCCCAACTCGGTGTGCTGGGCGATGGTCGCCAACCGCTCGTGGGCGTGCTCGGTGAGCGGCTTCTCCGGCGGGTAGAGGAAGTAGGCGTACGCCCGCTCCCGGCCCCGGCCGACCCGGCCCCGGATCTGGTGCAGCTGGGCCAGGCCGAGCAGGTCGGCCCGTTCCACGATCAGGGTGTTGGCGTTCGGGATGTCGATGCCCGACTCGACGATCGTGGTGCAGACCAGGACGTCGAACTCCTTCTCCCAGAAGCCGACCATGACCTTCTCCAGGGCATCCTCGGTCATCTGGCCGTGCGCCACCGCGACCCGCGCCTCGGGCACCAACTCCCGCAGCCGCCGTGCTGCCCGGTCGATCGACTCGACCCGGTTGTGCAGGTAGAACACCTGCCCGTCGCGGAGCAGCTCACGGTGGATGGACGCGGCCACCTGCCGGTCGTCCTGCGCGCCGACGAAGGTGAGCACCGGGTGCCGCTCCTCCGGTGGCGTGGCGATGGTGGACATCTCCCGGATGCCGGTGATCGCCATCTCCAGGGTGCGCGGGATCGGCGTGGCCGACATGCTGAGCACATCGACCGACGCGCGCAGCGTCTTCAGGTGCTCCTTGTGCTCGACACCGAAGCGCTGCTCCTCGTCGACGACCACCAGACCGAGCTGCTTGAACCGGGTCGCCGCCTGCAACAGACGGTGGGTGCCGATGACGATGTCGACGGTGCCGTCGGCGACCATCTCCAACGTCCGCTCGGTCTCCTTCGCCGTCTGGAACCGCGACAGCTGCCGGATCTGGACCGGGAACTGGCTCATCCGCTCGGCGAACGTGTTGTAGTGCTGCTGTACCAGCAGGGTGGTCGGCACCAAAACCGCCACCTGCTTACCGTCCTGCACCGCCTTGAACGCCGCCCGGACCGCGATCTCGGTCTTGCCGTAGCCGACGTCACCGCAGATCAGCCGGTCCATCGGGACGGTCTGCTCCATGTCCCGCTTGACCTCGTCGATCGCGGCGAGCTGGTCCGGCGTCTCCTGCCAGGGGAAGGCGTCCTCCAACTCCCGCTGCCACGGCGTGTCCGGGCCGAACGAGTGACCCTTGGACGCCTTGCGGGCGGCGTAGAGCTGAATGAGCTGCGCGGCGATCTCCTTGACCGCCTTGCGGGCCCGGGCCTTGGACTTCTGCCAGTCCGAGCCGCCCATCTTGTGCAGGGTCGGCTGCTCGCCGCCCACGTAGCGGGAGAGCTGGTCGAGCTGGTCGGTCGGGACGAACAACCGGTCGCCGGGCTGGCCTCGCTTGCTGGCCGCGTACTCGATGACCAGGTACTCGCGGCTGGCGCCGTTGACGGTGCGCTGCACCAGCTCGACGTAGCGGCCGATGCCGTGCTGCTCGTGCACCACGAAGTCGCCGGCCTTGAGCTCCAGCGGGTCGATGGTGTTGCGCCGCCGGCTCGGCATCTTGCGCATGTCCCGCGTCGAGGTGCCCCGACCACCTGTCACGTCGTTGCCGGTGAGCAGCACGAAGCGGGACGCCTCGTCGACGAACCCGCTGCTCAGCGCGCCGCAGGTGACCACCAGCTCGCCGGGGACGGGCGCTGTCGGCACCTCCTCGACCAACCGGGCACCCAGGCCGGCGTCGCGCAGCACCTCCACCGCCCGCTGGGCGGGGCCGTGCCCCTCGAAGACCAGCGCGATCGACCAGCCCTCGCCGGCCCAGCGCTTGAGGTCCTCGACGACCCGCGAGGTCTCGCCGTGGTACAGCGGCGCCGGCTGGGCGGACAGGGTCACCGCAATCGCGTCGTCCGGGGTGACAGCGGCCTGCTCCGGGGCGTCTTCCCAGGGCTGCCGCGTCTCGGCCGTCTCCGCCTCGACCATAATTCGGCCTCCGCGCCGGGAGCCGGCACTCCGGACCGAATGAGGGTCGTCGACCAGGCCGAACGGGGACAGCGTCCACCACGGCTGGCCGAGCTTGCCGGCGGCGGCGCGTACCTCGCCGAGGGTGCGGAAGGCGGCGGCGCCGACGTCCACCGGGGCCTGGCCGCCGACCGCGGCGGCGGCCCAACTGGCCTGCAAGAACTCCTCCGAGGTACGCACCAGGTCGTGCGCCCTCGTGCGGATCCGCTCCGGGTCACAGAGCAGTACGTGGGTGCCGGGCGGCATGGCGTCCAGCAGCAGCTCCAGCGAGTCGGGGCCGACCAGCACCGGTGCCAGCGACTCCATCCCCTCCACCGGGATGCCCTCGGCCAGCTTGTCCAGGATCTCGGCCAGCTCGGGGTGCTGCTCGGCGAGCGCGGCGGCCCGTTCACGGACCGACGGGGTGAGCAGCAACTCCCGGCAGGGCGGTGCCCAGAGCAACGGAACCTGCTCGATGGTGCGCTGGTCGGCGACGGCGAAGGTGCGGATCTCCTCCACCTCGTCGCCCCAGAACTCGACCCGGGACGGGTGCTCGTCGGTGGGCGGGAAGACGTCCAGGATGCCGCCGCGGACCGCGAACTCGCCGCGCTTGGTGACCAGGTCGACCCGGGCGTACGCCATGTCGATCAGCCGGCGGGCGACCTCCTCGAGGTCCGCCTCCTCGCCGGCGGCGAGCTGCACCGGCTCCAGGTCACCGAGCCCCTTGAGCTGGGGCTGGAGCAGCGAACGGACCGGGGCGACGACCACCCGCAGCGGCCCGGTGCCGCCGTGGGCGTCGGCCGACTCGGGGTGCGCCAGCCGGCGCAGCACGGCCAGCCGTCGGCCCACCGTGTCCGAGCGTGGGGACAGCCGCTCGTGCGGCAGCGTCTCCCAGGAGGGGAAGACCACCACCTGCTCGGCCGGGAGCAACCCACCCAGCGCGGCGGCCAGGTCGTCGGCCTCCCGGGTGGTGGCGGTCACCGCCAGCACCGGTCGCCCGGCCCCGTCGTTGTCGGCGGCGACCGCCGCGACGGCGAACGGGCGCAGCGCCGCCGGGGCGGTGATGTCGAGGCCGTCGACCTGGGCGGCACCGGAGCGCGCCAGGTCACGCGCCCGGGCCAGCGCGGGGTCGGCGAGAGCGGCGGTGAACAGACCGGTGAGCAAGGGAATCCTTCCAGGGGAGTCGACGCACACGACGGCGGCCCCTCGTCCACTCGGACGGGGGGTGCACGACGACCAGCCTATCCCCGTCGACCCGCCAGCTCCGGCTTCCGCCAGCTCCGGCTTCCGCCAGCTCTGGCTTCCGCCAGTGATCCCCTCGGGTTCAGGGAAACCGGGGCATCCTCGGCGCGTCGACACCGCGCCTTCCTGAAACCCGAGTGGATCTTCCGCCCCTGACGTCAGGCACCACGCAGCATCGGACTGCTCATCGGCACCTTCGTGCTGGCCACGGCGTTCATCGCTGCCTACGTCGGCGCACTGCACCAGCCCACCCCACGGGACCTGCCGGTCGGCGTCGCCCTCGGCGACCAGCGCGCCCAGGCGACGCTCGCCGCCGTGCGCGGTCAGACCACCATCATCACACCGATCGAGTACGACGATGCCGGCGCCGCCGAGCACGGCCTGCTCAGCCGGGCGGTGTACGCCGTGCTCAGCACCGGCCCCGACAACGGCCTGCTCCTCACCGTGGCGAGCGCCTCCGGACCCTCCGCCACCAGCGCGATCCGGGAGGTGCTCACCACCGCCGCCACCCGCACCGGCACCACCCCCCGTACGGCCCGACGGGCCGGGCTGCGCATCGCCGCCCTGGCCGTCTACAGCGTGCTGCTCGGCATCGCCGGCGCGGTCGTGGTGGGGCCGGTGCTGGACATCTGGCACCACGACGTACCGACGATCGCCGCGATCGGCGCGCTGGCCGTCTTCGCCGCCGCGATGTTCGCCAGCGCGATCCAGGGCTGGCTCGGCGTCGCGGGCACCGCGCTGGTGATCCTGCTGCTGGTGGTGCTCGGCAACCCGGGCTCCGGAGGCATCTACGCGCCCGAGTTCCTGCCCGGGGTGCTGCGAAACATGCACCGGTGGAACATCCCCGGCCTCGCCAACGACCTGAGCAAGGCGGCCGTGTACTTCGACTGGCGATCCGCCGGCTGGCCGGCCTTCGCCCTCGCGCTCTGGGCGGTGCTCGGAGGGCTCGGGTTGGTCAGCGCCAACCTGGTCCGCGGTCGCCGAGCCGCCACCTCCAGCCCCGCGACGGCCCGCTCCGGCCCCTTGTCGGGCCGCGACGGTGGCTGAGATCACGTCGAAAACACCCTCCTGACGGCAGTGGATCACCAGGGGGCCCTCCAGACCTCCCCTGCGCGCGGATACCATCCAGTAAGTCGGACAGCGCTGTCCTTCGTATCCACGTAAGGGAGCGCATCGTGACCGACCAGCACGACCACGACGGCCCGGACGCCGCACTGCGCGCCGACATCCGCCGACTCGGCACCCTGCTCGGCCAGACCCTGGCCCGCCAGGAGGGGCGCCCGCTGCTCGACCTCGTCGAGGAGATCCGCGCCCAGGTCCGCAGCGACGCCCCGGCGGCCGCCCAGCGCCTCGGCGGGCTCGACGTGACCACCGGCACCAAGCTGGCCCGCGCCTTCTCCACCTACTTCCACCTGGCCAACATCACCGAGCAGGTGCACCGTGCCCGGGATCTGCGCCGCCGCCGCGCGGTGCAGGGCGGCTGGCTGGACCAGGCCGCCAAGATGATCGCCGAGCGCGGGGTGCCGGCCGAGGAGATCGCCAACGCGGCTCGCCGGCTGGCGGTGCGGCCGGTCTTCACCGCGCACCCGACCGAGGCGGCCCGTCGCTCGATCCTGTCCAAGCTGCGGGCCATCGCCGACGAGTTGGACACCGAGACCGCCAACGCCATCCTCTACGGGGCCAGCGACGAGGGTCCGGCCAACCGTCGGCTGGCCGAGTTGCTGGACCTGATGTGGCAGACCGACGAGCTGCGGCTCGACCGGCCGGACCCGACCGACGAGGCCCGCAACGCGATCTACTACCTGCGCGACCTGTACGCGGAGGCCGCCCCGCAGGTGCTCGACGACCTGGCCGACACGTTGCGCACGCTCGGCGTGGAGACCTCGCCGACGGCCCGGCCGTTGAGCTTCGGCACCTGGATCGGCGGCGACCGCGACGGCAACCCGTTCGTCACCCCGGCGGTCACCCGCGAGGTGCTGACCATCCAGCACGAGCACGGCATCGCGGCCACCGAGAAGGCGATGGACCACCTGATCAACGAGGTCTCGGTGTCCCGCCGACTGCGCGGGGTGTCCCTGGACCTCTCCGCCAGCCTCGCCGCCGACCTGGACGCGCTGCCCGAGGTGGCGCAGCGCTTCCGTCGGGTCAACGCGGAGGAGCCGTACCGCCTCAAGGCACGCTGCGTGAAGGCGAAGCTCGCCAACACCCGGCAGAGGTTGCGCCAGGGCACCGCGCACGTGCCCGGCCGGGACTACCGGGGCTCCGCCGAGCTGATCGCCGACCTGGACCTGCTGCGCGCCTCGCTGGCCCGCAACTCGGGGCAGCTCACCGCGGTCGGCCGGCTGGCCTCCACGATCCGTACGGTTTCCGCGTTCGGCCTGCACCTGGCCACCATGGACGTCCGGGAACACGCCGAGGCGCACCACGCGGTGCTCGCGCAGCTCTACGAGGCGGTCGGCGAGGTCTCCGACTACCCGGCGCTGACCCGGCTGGAACGCACCAAGCTGCTCGCCGACGAGCTGACCGGCCGCCGGCCCCTGTCCACCCTGGACACGGCGTTGTCCGAGCCCGCCCGCAAGACGTTCGACGTGTTCAGCACCATCCGGGAGGCACAGGACCGGTTCGGCGCCGAGGTGATCGAGTCGTACATCATCTCGATGACCCTGGGCGTCGACGACGTGCTGGCCGCCGTGGTGCTGGCCCGCGAGGCGGGCCTGGTGGACGTGCACAGCGGGCGGGCCCGTGTCGGGTTCGTGCCGCTGCTGGAGACCCCGGCCGAGCTGAACGCCGGCGGCGAACTCCTCGACGAGTTGCTGTCGCTGCCCGCGTACCGGGCGCTGGTGACCGCCCGAGGCGACGTGCAGGAGGTCATGCTCGGCTACTCCGACTCCAACAAGGAGGCCGGGATCACCACCAGTCAGTGGTCGATCCACCGGGCGCAGCGCGCGCTGCGTGACGTGGCCGCCCGACACGGGGTGCACCTGCGGCTGTTCCACGGTCGGGGTGGCACGGTCGGGCGCGGCGGCGGGCCGACGCACGAGGCGATCCTGGCGCAGCCCTACGGGACGATGGACGGCGCGATCAAGGTGACCGAGCAGGGCGAGGTGATCTCCGACAAGTACACCCTGCCGTCACTGGCCCGGGAGAACCTGGAACTCACCCTCGCCGCGGTGCTCCAGGCGACCCTGCTGCACACCGCACCCCGGCAGCCGGCCGAGATGTTGGAGCGCTGGGACGCGACGATGGACGTCGTCTCCGCGTCGGCGTTCCGGTCCTACCGGTCCCTCGTCGAGGACCCGGACCTGCCGGCGTACTTCTGGGCGTCCACCCCCACCGAACTGCTCGGCGCGCTGAACATCGGCTCCCGGCCGGCGAAGCGCCCGAACACCGGCGCGGGGCTGTCCGGGCTGCGGGCCATCCCGTGGGTGTTCGGCTGGACGCAGACCCGGCAGATCGTGCCGGGCTGGTTCGGCGTCGGCTCCGGGCTGGCCGCCGCCCGCGAGGCGGGGTTGGCGGATGTGCTGGCCGAGATGCACCGCAACTGGCACTTCTTCCGCACGTTCCTGTCGAACGTCGAGATGATGCTGACCAAGACCGACCTGAGCATCGCCCGCCGGTACGTCGAGACGCTGGTGCCGAAGAAGCTGCACCCGATCTTCGAGCAAATCGAGCAGGAGTACGAGCTGACCAAGCGGGAGGTGCTGGCGGTCACCGCCTCACCGGCCCTGCTGGAAAACTCGCCGGTGCTCCAGCGCACCCTGGCCGTCCGCGACACCTACCTGGAGCCGCTGCACCACCTCCAGGTGGCGCTGCTGCGGCAGTACCGGGAGTCGGGCGCGGCCGGGCGGGCGATCGCCACCGCCCCGGGCGGCCGACGCGCACCGAGCGACGGCACCGCCCTGGAGCGCGCGCTGCTCACCACGGTGAACGGCATCGCCGCCGGGATGCGCAACACCGGCTGATCGGCAGGTACGACAACGGGCCCCGGTCGTTGTGACCGGGGCCCGTTGTCGTAGGTCTGCGAAGACGCTCAGAAGTCGCCGCCGCCGAAATCCCCGCCGCCGAAGCCGCCCCCACCGAAGTCACCGCCGGCGTAGTCGCCGCCGCCGAAGTCCCCACCCTGGTCGCCGCCGCCGAAGTCCTGGTCGGCACCGTCGCCGCCCTGGTCGACACCGTCACCGAAGCCCTCCTGGTAGCCGTACCCGGGGTCGGCGAAGGCGGGCGAGAAGAGCGCGTCGGCGATCAGGATGCCGCCGAGCACACCGGCACCGGCGCCCAGCGCCGTCTTCCACCACGGCGTCGAATACCAGCCGGCGGGCACCGGTCGACCCTGATAACGCCCACCGGGGTAGTAGTAGGGCGTTTCCCGCCCGGGTTGCGGCCCGGCCCGGAAGGTCTGCCCCTGCACATCGACCTCACGCTCCTTGGTGAGCTGACCCACGCCGCGGGCGGCGGCCAGGGTCGGCACCTCGGGGCCCGGATCGATGCCCAGCGCCGTGCGCGCCGCCCGGATGTACGCCAACCCCTCCAGCGCGGTCTCCCGGGCCAGCGCGAACTGGTGCGGCGTGGACGCCTGCTCCAGCTGGGAGCCCGCCGCGTTGTACCGCTCACCGGCGTCGGCCAGCGCCTGGCGTACCGCCGGTTCGTCGCCGTGCAGGTTCATCAACTGGCCGCCGAGTCGCTCGTACCACCGCTGCGCCTCCGCGCGGGCGTCGCCGAGCTCGGTGCGCCGGCGGGCACCGGCCTGGGCGCGGATGAGCGCCGCGGCGCCCAACGCGCCGACCAGCACGACGGCGAGACAGAGCACAAGTTCCATGCCATCGAACGTACCCCCGGGTGTCACGTCGTATCCGTCTGGCAAGCTCCGGTGATGGACGTCTCGACGCTGCTCCTGGTGATCGTGTGCCTCGGCGCCGGCGGGGCGGTGGGCTGGCTCGCGGCCCGGTCCCGGTCGGCTGCCGACATCGCCCGGCTCGATGCCACCCTGGCCGCCACCCGGGAGGGCGAGGGCCGGCTGGAGCAGTCCATGCGGGCGTTGAGCTACGAGGCCACCGCGCAGTCCCAGGAGGCGGTGGCCCGGGCCGTCGCGCCGCTGCACGACACCCTGCGCCGCTACGAGCAGCGGGTGGCCGAGCTGGAGCACGACCGCGTCGACGCGTACGCCGAGCTGCGGGAGCAGGTCCGTTCGATGAACGCGGTCTCCGGTGAGCTGCGCACCGAGACGAAACAGCTGGTGGCGGCGCTGCGCGCACCGCAGGTGCGGGGCCGCTGGGGCGAGCATCAGCTGCGCCGGATCGTCGAGGCGGCCGGGATGTTGGAGCACTGCGACTTCGCCGAGCAGGTCACCGCCGCCACCGACCAGCAGGTCGTCCGGCCGGATCTGGTGGTCCGACTGCACGGCGGTCGCTCGGTGGTGGTGGACGCGAAGGCCCCGTTCGACGCGTACCTGACCGCCATGGAGGCCCGCGACGAGCGCGGCCGGGACACTCACCTCGACGCGCACGCGCGGCACCTGCGAGGGCACGTGGACGCGTTGGCCGCCAAGTCGTACTGGTCGGCGTTCGACAACTCGCCCGAGTTCGTGGTGCTGTTCGTCCCCGCCGACCCGTTCCTCGACGTCGCGCTCCAACGAGACCCGACGCTGCTGGAGCACGCCTTCACCCGCAACGTGGTGCTCGCCACGCCGGCCACGCTTGTCGCCCTGCTCCGCACTGTCGCCTACTCCTGGCGGCAGGAGGCACTGGCCCGCAACGCACTCGCGGTGCACACCCTCGCCCGGGAGCTGTACGGTCGACTCTCCACGCTGGGCGACCACGTGGGCAAGCTCGGGTCCTCGCTGGCCGGTGCGGTGACCGCCTACAACCGGGCGGTCGGCTCGCTGGAGGCCCGGGTGCTGGTCAGCGCCCGCAAGCTCGCCGAGTTGGGCGTCTCGGACGACGAGTTGGCCACGCCGGCCCAGGTCGAGTTGACGCCCCGGCAGCCGCAGGCACCTGAGCTGGCCGATCCGGCCGACGGCGAGGTCCCGACCCGCTCGCCAGCCATGTGACTGTGCGTACACCCGTCTGTCCCGAAGTGATCACAAGGGACTGATCCGCTCGTGACACCGGCAGGAGCCCGTCCCCACGTTCCGGGGCGAGCTCCCGCCGGTCAGCGGCGAGTGCTCAGGATCGTTGGGCGGCGGTGACGACGAACGGGGTGCCCTGCTGGCAGGTGGTCATCATGCCGGGCTCCACCCGACCGGTGACCTCGACCCGCGTGCCCGGCGTCAGCACGTCACGCGGGCCGCCGAGCAGCAGATAACCGTCGAGCAGCACGCAGCCGGGCTCCACCCCACCCTGCACCGTGCCGCTCAGGGTGGTGGCCCCGACGCCCGGTGGCGTGCTGGGGCCGCCCGGTTTCGGAGTCTTCACCCCGGGCCGCGTGGTGGGGGTGACAGG
>NZ_QGSZ01000184.1 GCF_003857055.1 Micromonospora inaquosa
CCCGCACCCCCCGCCCGCGACAACCCTGCGCGGGCGGGTGTCGTCCCCCGCCCACGGGAAGGCCCCCGATGTCCTCACCACTACGCCGAGCCCTCGCCGCCGGCCTACTCGCGCTGGCCACGGCCGGTGCCACCCTCACCGTCATCCCCACCGCCGCGCAGGCCGTGGTGCTGCCGAACAACTTCAAGAGCGTCGGCTACATGCCCTCCTGGGCCGGCAACATCAACACGATCCAGTACAACAAGCTCACCCACATCAACTACGCGTTCATCCTGCCCAACAGCAACGGCAGCCTCCAGGGGGTGGACGGCGGCCGGCTCTCCTCGCTGGTCTCGCAGGCGCACGCCAACAACGTGAAGGTCTCCATCGCCGTCGGCGGCTGGAACGACGGCAACGACTCGGCCTTCGAGGCGCTCGCCGCCAACGCCACCAGCCGCACCACCTTCGTCAACAACCTCGTCAACTTCGTCAACCAGTACAACCTCGACGGCGTCGACATGGACTGGGAGTACCCCGACCCGGGGGCCTCGGCCAACAACTACACCGCGCTCATGACGCAGCTCAGCAGCGCGATGCACAGCCGCGGCAAGTTGCTCACCGCCGCCGTGGTCTCCGAGGGTTACTCCGTCGACGGCGTGCAGCCGGCCGTGTTCAACCAGGTCGACTGGCTCAACATCATGGCGTACGACGGCGGCAGCCCACACGCCAACTACGACTGGTCGATCAACAGCATCAACCTGTGGAAGGCCCGCGGCCTGCCGGCCAGCAAGGCCGTCCTCGGCATCCCGTTCTACAGCCGCCCCGTCTACTACAACTACTCGTACCTGGTCGGACTGGACCCGGCGAACGCCAACCGGGACTGCGCCACCATCGGCGGCAGCCAGCAGTGCTGGAACGGCATTCCGACGGTCAAGCGCAAGACCCAGTGGGCGCTGGCCAACGCCGGCGGCGTGATGAACTGGGAGCTGTCGCAGGACACCAGCGGCTCGACCTCACTGCTCAGCGCCATGTACGACACCATCATGGGCGGCACCACCCCGCCGCCGACCGGTCGTACCGGCCGGATCACCGGCATCGGCGGCAAGTGCGTCGACGTGGCCTCGGCGAGCACCGCCAACGGCGCCGCCATCCAGCTCTGGGGCTGCAACGGCACCAACGCGCAGACCTGGACCGTGGCCGGCGACAGCACGCTGCGCGCCCTCGGCAAGTGCGCCGACGTCGCCAGCGGCTCCACCGCCAACGGCGCGAAGGTCCAGCTCTGGGACTGCAACGGCAGCGGCGCACAGGTCTGGCAGGCGCAGTCCAACGGCACGCTGCGCAACCCGCAGTCGAACAAGTGCCTCGACGCCACCGACAACAGCTCCGCCGACGGCACCCGGTTGCAGATCTGGGACTGCTTCGCTGGCGCCAACCAACGCTGGACGCTCCCGGCCTGACACCTCGCCCGCGGGACGCTCGCCGGGGTCCCCGATCGACGCGAAGGCGTCAGTCGGGGGCCCCCGCGAGCTCACGGACCAGGGTGAGCATCTCCTGCACCGAGCCGGCCGGGTCGGTGACCGGGAACTGCACGGCTCGTACCACCGCTGTCGGGTCGACCAGCAGCGTCAACCGCTTGAACCGGTTCGCCCCGCCCGCGCGGAACACGGGCAGCAGCAACCCCGCCCCCAGCCGACCATCCTCGTCGGACAGCAGCGGGAACGGCAGTTCGGCGTACGCGGCGAAGGCGGCGAGCTGGTCGGGCCGCTGGGTGCTGACGCCGTACACCCGGACACCGGCGGCCAGGAAGTCCGGATGCCGCTTGGCGTAGGTGGCCGACTCCAGGGTGCACCCCCGGGCGCCGGGAATCTCCGCCCAACCGAGCGGATAGCCGTTCGTCCCCGGCGCGTACGCCCCGGGGAACAGGTAGAGGACGGTCCACGCGTCGGTCGCGGCCACCGCGACCGGCTGCCCGTCGGCGGCGGGCAGGACGACCTCGGGCAGCCGTCGGCCCACCAGCTCGTGCGCACGGCGCGCCTCGGCCGAGCCGGCGTCGGCCGTCGCTGTCACGTCACCATCACCCATGAGATACCTCGTCCCCCAGTCCTGCAGTGCGATCAGCACCGGCAACAGCCCCTCGCCCCTCGTGGTGAGCAGGTAGTCGTACCGGGGTGGATGTTGCGAATACGGTCTGCGCTCCAGCACACCGTGCTCGACCAGGGCGGCGAGGCGTTCGGTCAGCGCCCGCCGACTGACGCCCAGCTCCCGTTGGAGCGCGTCGAAGCGGGTCGTCCCCCCGGCGACGTCGCGAACGATGAGGAAGGTCCACCAGTCCCCCAGCACGCCGAGCGCCTGCGCGATGCCGCAGTCCGCATCGGCAAGATCCTCTCGCCGCACCAGCCACCTCCACCGTTCCGCCCCGACAATAGTCCGTTCCGGATCGGAACGGACTACGGCGACGACCGGGGACGGCCCACGCCCCACGCGTCGGTTTCCCTCATCGAACGCCACCGGGAGCCATAGCCTGGAAGCGGGGGGCCGCCCGGACTCCCCGACCGGGAGGACCGACATGGCAGCGAACCAGGCGAGCCGGGCGGCGACACGCCGTCGCCGCCAACTGTGGGCCGGCGTCCTCGCACTCGTCGGTCTGGTCCTGCTGGTCATCGGCGTCACCATCGCCGACGGCGTCGCCGCCTGGGTCGAGGTGGTCGTCGCGATCCTGCTCCTGGTGACCAGCTACGTCGTGCAGCACCTGGCCCGCCGGGAGACCGTCTACCAGCCCGACGAGCGACGCTGACACCACCGGGCGGCCGGGCGTACCCCCGATCGTCGGAGGGTTGTGCCAGGCTGTCCGGCGTGGCACACCGACCCCCGATCCTGCTGATCGACGCAGCCAGCCTCTACTTCCGGGCCTTCTTCGGCATCCCGGAGTCCGCCGCCAAAGCCGAGGACGGCACCCCGGTCAACGCGGTACGCGGCTTCCTCGACATGCTCGCCACCCTGATCCGGGTGCGTGGCGCCGACCGGATGGTCTGCGCCCTGGACTACGACTGGCGCCCGGCGTGGCGGGTCGACCTGCTGCCGTCGTACAAGGCGCACCGGGTCGCCCCCCAGGGCGGAGAGGTCGTGCCCGACACCCTCTCCCCGCAGGTGCCGATGATCCTGGAGGTGCTGACCGCGGTGGGCATCACCGCGGTCGGTGCCACCGGCTACGAGGCGGACGACGTCCTCGGCACCCTCTCGGTGACCCAGCCGGGCCCGGTCGAGGTGGTCTCCGGAGACCGCGACCTGTTCCAGCTCGTCGACGACACCCGACCGGTCCGGCTGCTCTACGTCGGGCGCGGAGTGGCCAAGCTCGACGACTGCGACGACGCCGCGGTGCGGGCCCGCTACGGCGTGCCGGCGGACCGCTACGCCGACTTCGCCGCGCTGCGCGGCGACCCGAGTGACGGGTTGCCCGGGGTGGCGGGCGTCGGCGAGAAGACCGCCGCCCGACTGATCGAGCGCTACGGCAGCATCGCCGGCATCCTGGCCGCGCTCGACGACTCCGACTCGTCCTTCGCGCCGGGCCTGCGCGCCAAGCTGGTCGCGGCGCGCGACTACCTCGGCGTCGCGCCGACAGTGGTCCGGGTCGCCCTGGACGTGCCCCTGCCGGAGCTGCCCACCGCGCTGCCGACCGCGCCGGCCGACCCGGACCGGCTGCTCGAACTCGCCCAACGGTGGAACCTGGCCGGCTCGGCCCGTCGCCTCGTCGAGGCCCTCGCCGCCCCCCGCGGCCAGGAGATTCACTCGACATCCCCGCAACCGGGGTAGCCACCCCGACATCCGCGAGCCCGAATGGATCAACCCGGTCGGGGGACGCGCGGACTAACACGGGGTGCTGCGCTCCCCCGCTCATTACCGTCCGTTGAGGTGGACCGGACGGTCCGTCGAGTCGAGCGGTTCCGCAGGAGTAACCCGTGCATCTCGCCGCGCCGGAACCCGGATCGCCGCGGGCCAGCGGTCCACCGGTGCGCGACCCGGAGGGCCCGCGCCGGGTCACCCTCCTCGAACTCTTCTTCGACCTGGTGTACGTGGTCGCGCTGGCGCTCATCTCGCGGGGCCTGGTCGAGCAGCTCGACTGGCACCGAGCCGCACAGGCACTGATCATGCTGGCCGCCGTCTGGTGGACCTGGACGATCACCACGCTCGTCACCGACATGTACAACCCGGAACGCACCGAGATCAAGCTGCTGATCAGCGCCGTGATGTTCGGGGCGCTGCTGATGACCACGGCGATCCCGGAGGCGTTCAACGCCCGAGGGCTCGTCTTCGCCGGCGCGTACGTGGCGATCCACCTGGGGCGTGGACTGTTCCTCATGCCAGCGGTACGCCGCCAACCACAGACCGAGCGTCGGGCGGCCCGAATCTTCCTCTGGTTCGTGGTGTCGGCGATCCCGTGGCTCATCGGCGCGTTCGTCAGCGGGGACGCCCGGATCATCTGCTGGGCCATCGCGCTCGGCATCGACTACATCGGCTTCCGGCTCGCGTACCCGGTGCCGGGGCTCGGCGTGGTGCCGGAGCAGCTGCGCAACGTCACGGCGGAGCATCTCTCCGAGCGCTACCAGCAGTTCTTCATCATCTCGCTCGGCGACGCCATCCTGACCATCGGCACCATGTTCAGCATGGAGCACAACGAGGCCCAGAACATCGGGGCGTTCGCGGTGGCGTTCCTGACCACGCTGCTGCTCTGGCGGATCTACGTGCACAAGTCCGGCGAACTGCTGCCGAGCGCCATCCAGGCGGCCCGGTCACCCAGCAAGTTCCTGTTCAGCGCGCCGTACACCCATCTGTTGATGATCGCCGGCGTGGTCACCACGGCGTCCGGCTTCCACCTGGTGCTGCACCAGCCGACCGGAAA
Source organism: Micromonospora inaquosa (assembly GCF_003857055.1). Lineage (GTDB taxonomy): Bacteria > Actinomycetota > Actinomycetes > Mycobacteriales > Micromonosporaceae > Micromonospora > Micromonospora inaquosa. The sequence goes on from NZ_QGSZ01000184.1 coordinate 4,877, forward strand.
GATCCCGCCGGCCTGGCTGGCGGTGATCCTCGGCGGCCCGGCGCTCTTCCTGGCCGGCCGGGCCTCCTTCGAGTACGAGGTGTTCAGCCGGGTTTCCTGGTCCCGACCCGGCGGGGTGCTGGCACTGCTGGCGATCGGGCCCGCCGTGCTGTACCTGCCGCCGGTGTTCGCCTCCCTCGGCGGGCTGCTGGTGCTGGCCGGCGTGGCCTACGCGGACTTCCGGCGTAGCCACGGCAAGCCGGCGGAGACCCCCTCACCGCCGCACTGAGGCAACCACCCACCGCCGGTCGCCAACCCGCCGGGCGCAGCGGTGTCGCAACTGGCACCGCTCACACCAGTGCCCCGGCGTACCCCCGCACCCGCAACCGTTGCCGGGCGGTGCCCGCCAGGCGCACCTGTAGGCCCAGCGGCGCGGCCGCGCGGCGCACGTCGTCCAGGTGCAACGATCCGTGCCGGTCCACGGTGAGCACCGGCGGTTCTTCGAGGTCACCCTCCGGTGCGTGAAACGAGAGCAGGGTGACCGAGGTGGTGAGGTAACCCGGGTAGGCGGCACGAGCGGCTGCCTCGTCCCGGTGCACGAGCACCACCAGATCGTCGAGGTGGGCGAAGTCGGCGGCGAGGGCTCCCGCCTTCCAGTGCGCCGGCTCCTCCGCCGCGCCGGTCAGATGCCGGGACCGGTTCGCCGAGGTGATGTAGAGGTGATCCGTTCCGGTCTCGGCGAGCGCCCGCTCGAAGAGGGCATTGGACGGGCAGGTGAGGCCCGGTGCGATCACCTGGGTGGTCCGCATCCCCTGGTCGACCTGGGTGAGGTGGTCGGGAAGCCGGTCGGCGGCCGGCCCCCGGAAGCCGAACGGCCCGGCCCCGTAGAGGGCGTCCATCAGCGCGCGCACCCGACCGACCGGCAGGCGGGGCGAAATCCGCGTCCAGTCGAACATCCCCGGGATCCGGCCGACCGCGGTGGTGATGCTGCCGACCTGGTGGACCGGCCGCCCCTTGGCCAGGTTGACCCGGCGTACGGTGGCCGCGTCGGGACGCGTGACGATGACGTAGAAGTTGGCGAACGCCGCCGCGACGATCGCGCCGCCAGCCAGCGCGCGGGCCGCGACCGCGACGTCCTCGGGGCGGTCGATGTACAGGGGCGGTGTCGGGGCGTCCATTGAGTCCTCCTCGGCGGGGCCGTGAGGCAGTTCTACGTCCACTCAGCCGGAGGATGGCGAGGTCGGTCGCCGATCCGATAGCCGACCGGCGCTACCCCGTGCGGGCGGCGGATGCCCGGGCGGTACGCAACGGCGGACGGCATCAGCCGGATGGAGGATCCGTCGGGAGGCGGGGCATAGCACGCAACAGTTAGCCGCGCGACCCGATTGGGTACAACGGCTGCACCTCAGATCCACCACATACCTCAGGAGGCAGCGATGCGCGGCACCTCGATTCTCGGAGTCATCGTCGTGATCTGGTTGGTGATCGGCGCGATCGCCGCCGGTCAGCGCGGCTATTACAGCGGCGATGACACCAACTGCGCCGAGGCCGGCACCATCCTGGTCACGATCGTGGCCGGGCCACTGAACTACATCGGCGCCAACCCGAAGGTCGACTGCAAGCTGCCCGAGCCTTCCAAGTAGGACAGACACCCGTCAGCCCGTGCTCCCGGATCCGGGAGCACGGGCTGACTCGTTTTTCGGGGCGGGTGCGATGACGTGGGCTGCCGCGGTGCGGACCGGTCACATCCGGTAAGGCATCCTAGGAGGCTGGTTTGCAGGCGTCGCGGCGTTTGCCGCTGCCCCGGCCGGGAACGGACCCGTGCCAGCCGGACGGACATCGGGAGCACGCATGCAGATCGGCTACAAGTTGGCCTCGGAGGGGTACGGCCCGCAGGAGATCATCCGACAGGCCGTCCTGGCCGAGCGGGCCGGCTTCGACTTCGTCGAGATGAGCGACCACTTCCACCCCTGGCTGGACACCCAGGGGCACTCGTCGTTCACCTGGAGCGTGCTCGGCGCCATCGCGGCCAGGACCAGCACCCTGCGACTGGCCACCGGCGTCACCTGCCCGACCGTCCGCTACCACCCGGCGATCATCGCGCAGGCGGCGGCGACCATGGCGCTGATCTCCGACGGCCGGTTCACCCTCGGCGTGGGCGCCGGCGAGCGGCTCAACGAACACGTGGTCGGCCGGGGCTTCCCCAGCGTGCGCGGCCGACACGAGCGGCTACGCGAGGCGCTGGAGATCATCCGGTTGCTCTGGCAGGGCGGCTACCAGTCGTACGAGGGCCGACACCTGCAACTGGAGGACGCCCGGGTCTTCGACCTGCCGGACACCCCGCCCGTCATCGCGGTGGCGGCCAGCGGTGAGGCGTCGGCAAGACTCGCCGCCGAACTGGGTGACGGCCTCTTCGCCACCGAACCGGACGCGTCGATCGTCGAGCACTACCGACGCGCCCACGGTTCCGGCCCGCGCTACGCCGAGGTGCCACTGGCCTGGGCCACCGACGAACAGCAGGCGGTGCAGGCGGTGTTGCAGACGAGCCGGTGGATGGTGACCGGCTGGAAGGTGATGAGCGAGCTGCCGAACCCGGTCAACTTCGACGCGGCCAGCGCGTACGTCGAGGAGAAGCACATCCGGCAACTCTTCGCCGTCGGCCCGGACCCGCAACCGCACGTCGCCAAGGTCCGGTCGTACATCGAGGCCGGCTTCGACCACATCGTCCTGCAGAACGCCGGTCCCGACCCGGACGGCTTCCTCGACTTCTTCGCCGGCGATCTCTCCGGCCGCCTGCGCGCGATGGGCTGACGCCTGCGGGCAGGCGACCGACCAGGGCAGGCGCGGCGAGCCGCCCCGACTGATCATCGGGGCGGCTCACCTGTGCGCTCGGGATGGGTGCGCGGGTCGACGTTCAGCGGAAACAGTGCGCGATCGGCACCTGGCTGCCCTCACAGTTGGTCGGCTCGTTCTCGACGACCACGCTCTCATCGTCGATCTTGACCTGGGCGTGCATACCGAAAACACCGCCGGGCTTCAGCGTCGACGCGTTGTGGGTGACCTTGCTGGTGTAGATCGCCACCGAGCCCGCGTTGGCGTAGATGCCGCCGCCCTGCGACGCCGCGCCGACGGCCTCGTTCCGGGTCACGTCGCTGCCGCGTACCAGCAGGTTCGCCTTCTCGGCGTAGATGCCGGCACCGAGGCCGTGGGTGGTGTTGCCCTCGACCACGCTGTCGTCGAGCGGCGTCAGGCCCTTCACTGTCGAGATGCCGCCACCGTTGACGGTGGACGTGTTGCCGCGGATGGTCATCGTGCGCATCACCAGCACCGCGTCGGAGTTGGCGGCACCGCCGCCGACCTGCGCGGTGTTGTTCAGCAGCTCGGTGTCGGAGACCTTCGTGCGGGCCGAGAAGCTGGCCAGCCCACCACCCTGAGCGGCGCTGTTCTGGGTGAAGGAGACGCTCTCCACGTCGGCGGCACCCCGGTAGTTGCCGAGCCCGCCGCCGTACCCGTTGGCGCTGTTGCGGTGGAACTCGGAGCGCTTCAGCGTCAGCACGCCGCCGTTGAGCAGGCCCCCGCCCTTGCCCGCGGCGCCGGAGGCGCTGTTGCCGACGAACGTGGAGTCGGTGACCACCATGTTGCCGTCGTTGAAGATGCCGCCACCGCCGCCCTCGGGCGACAGCGACGTGCTCTGCGAGACGGTGACCCGTTCCACCACGGCGGTGGCGCCGTGCACCACGTGCACGCTGCCGCCCTCGATGGCCGAACGCCCGTTGTGCAGTTCCATGTCCCGCAGGGTCAACTCGCCACCGTCGCGGACGGTGAAGAAGCGGAACGGGGCGGCCTGGGCGTCCCGGGCGATGGTGGCGCCCGCGCCGTCGATCGTGATGGCCTGGTAGATCACCGGCAGGCCGGCGGTGTCGTCGGCCGGGTCGTGCGGAGGCGCCTCGGCGTCACCGGGGGTCTCCGCGGCGTCGGCGGCCTCCCGGGCGTCACGGATCCCGCCGTCGTACTGGTCGGTCTCGTGGAACGCCTCGGTGAGGGTGTAGCGGCACTTGGGCGCGAGCCGGAGTTCGCCGCCGCCCTCGGCGTTGGCCGTGACCAGCGCCGCCACCAGCTTCGCGGCGTCACACGGCACCGACACCACGCCCCGCTTGCCGGTGCCCGGGGTGGTGGGGCGGGCCCGTTCGGCGCCGTCCTGGCCCTGCTCCGACGTGGGCCGGTCGCCGTCGCGGCGGTCGTCGTCGGCCGTCGGGGTGAGCCGGGCCAGACCTGGGAGGGTGAGGGCCCGGTCGGCGGCGGCAGCCGCGCCGGCCGCTCCCACGACCAGGCTCCCCGCCAGTAACCCGCTGGCTAAGAACCATCGGGACCGCCGTCTGGGTCTCCTCGCGCGGTCTCCCTCTCGGTACGTGGACATCAACGGTGCCTACCTTCCTGCCTACCTGACGTGACCGCGCCGATTCGGGCGCGGAGGGCTCGACGTGCTCGTCGACCACCAAACGTCACGATAGGTCCGCAATACGGACAGGAAGGTGTGAACGTGAATAGTCCCCTCTTTCATCTTCAAACCGGCCTTGACGTCACCCGCCGACGTGGATGCCGGGCCTGCGCAGCGGGTCCCGTTCGGTCCGACGGATGATTTCCCGCACCACCGGCGGGGTGTCCCCCCGACCCAGGATGAGGTAGCGCGCCAGGTGTGCGATCGGGCTCCCCTCCGACCACTCGAAATGCGCGTGCGGCCGGACCCCGGTGGCGTCGCGCAGGGCCAGCAGGATCGCGGCGATCGCGTTGGGCGCGGCCGGGCTGTTGGCCCGCAGCACCCGGAAGCCGCCCACCTCGATCCCGTGGACGCGCAGCACCTGACTGAAGTCCGACGGGTCCACCACGTCGATCTCCAGGAACAGCACGTCCGCGGCCCCGGGCACCGGATTCATCCCACGCTGCGCCCGCTCCTTGAGCGTGTACTCCTTCACCGACCCCTTCTGCCGCTTGTTCGCGATCAGGTGCAACTGCCCGTCGTGCGCCAGAGACTCGGTGATGAACCGACGGGCCGGCTCGTCGAACTCGATCCGCTCGGCACGCAGCTCGGTGGTCCGGGTGACCCGGGAAACCAACGAGACCACGATGATGCCGAGGATGAACAACGCGGAGATCGTGATCCCGTCCGGTTGTTCGATCACGTTCTCCAGCAGCGCGTAGAGCAGCACCAGGGTCAGCACGGTGAAGCCGATCGCGGAGGCACGCCGGTGGTGACGGGCCGCGGAGATCGTCACCGCCACCGCCCCGGAGACCATCATCGCCAGGATCCCGGTGGCGTACGCGCCGGCCTGGGCGTTGACGTCGGCCCGGAAGGCGATCGTGATGCCGACGCTGACGACGGTGTAGACGATCACCACCGGGCGCACCGCCCGCGCCCACTCCGGCGCCATGCCGTACGACGGCAGGTAGCGCGGCACGATGTTGATCAAGCCGGCCATCGCCGAGGCGCCGGCGAACCAGAGGATGAGCACACTGCTCACGTCGTAGACACTGCCGAACACCTCACCCAGGTAGGTGTGCGCCAGGAAGGCCAGTGCCCGCCCGTTCGCGCCGCCCCCCGGCCGGAACTCCTCCTTCGGGATGAGCGCCGTGGTCACGAAGGTCGTCGAGATCAGGTACACCGACATGATCAACGCGGCGGTGGTGAGCAGCCGACGCGTGTTGCGGATCCGGGCGGCCAGCCGAGCCTGCTTGTCCGGACCGTCGGCCGCGACCAGGGGCATCATGCTGACCCCGGTCTCGAAACCGGACAGCCCCAACACCAGCAGCGGGAACGCCAACACGGCGGTGAGCAGCACGTGACCCGGTCCGCCGCCGGTCGTGGTGACCGCGGCCGTCCAGTCCGACACGATGCCCGGGTCCTCGACGATCCGGGCCAGCGCGACCACGACGATCACCGCGTTGAGCACCAGGAAGACCGCGACCAGCGGGATGGCCACCACCACCGCCTCGCGGAACCCGAGCAGGAACACCCCGCCGAGGACGAGCAGCAGCACCACCGTGACCACGACCGGCACCACCGACCCGTGCACCGTGTCCGGCAGGTACGGGTTCTCCAACAGGTGCACTGTGGCGTCGGCCGAGGAGAGGGTGATCGTGATGATCCAGGAGGTGGCCACGAAGCCGAGCAGCACGAGGACGAAGATCTTGCCCCGCCAGAACGGCAACAACCGCTCCAACATCGCCACCGAACCCTGACCGTGCGGGCTCTCGTGGGCCACCCGCCGGTACATCGGCAGCATGCCGAACAGGGTGAGCACGACGATCAACAGGGTCGCCAGCGGGGAGAGCGCACCGGCCGCCACCGCCGCGATGCCCGGCAGGTACGACAGCGTGGAGAAGTAGTCCACGCCAGTCAGGCACATCACCTGCCACCAGGCGTGCCGACGGTTCTGCCCCTCGGTCGCCTCGGGGCCGGGCGGCTGCACCTGGTGCTGGAAGAGCCACCGGCGCAGCGGACTGGTCGGCGGCCCCGAACGGGCCGGGGTGGGCACCCGGTCGGGCACCACCACCCCCTGCCGGCCGCCCCGGTGCGGGCGGGCCGGATCGCGGGCCGCCCGCAGTGCCGGGTCCGGCCCGGTCGGCGCGTGGCGGCGTCCGTTCCAGCGTCGTGGTTTCGCCCGGTGCTCGTCACCCATCGCCAGTCCCACCCTCACAGGTCCTGATCCGACGGTAGGCGCCGCCCCGGCGGCCGGTCGGCGGAACCGGCCACCTGTTCGGCCTGCTCAGGACAGGTCCGGGACGGCGAGCAACCGGGCCAGCGCGGGTGGGTCGGCGACGGTCACCGTGGCCGCCGGGTGCCGAGGCCGCCCCCCGGGCAGCAGTGCCGGCACCGGTACGCCGAAGCGCAGACAGATCCCGCCGGCCGCACTGCTGCCGAAGGTCGCACCGCCGTCGGCCAGCGACAGGTGCGGACCGATCGCCCGCCACCAGCGGTACGGCCCGCTCAGCTCGACGGCGATGACGTTGTCCCGGGCGGTCCGCAGCCGCCACGGCCCGTACCGGATCAGCAACTCCCGCTCGCTGACGGCGACCCAGGCCGTCGCCGAGCGGACTCCCAGCAGCGCCAGCGCCGGGCGGAACACCGCGTCGAAGCGGAACGGAAATCGTGTCGCGGCGCCGGTCATCGGGCGCCGGGCCGAGCGGTGGGTCGCGGCACCGGGCCACCCGGCCGCAGCGGGCCGGGCCGCGCGGGCCGGGGACGGGCAGCGGGCCGACGCCGGGCCAGGACGGTCATGGCGCGGGCGTACCC
>NZ_QGSZ01000395.1 GCF_003857055.1 Micromonospora inaquosa
GCACCGGCTCGCCGCCCGACCCCGATGATCGAGTTCGACCGGGTGAGCTTCGGCTACCCGGGTGGCGAGCCGGTCGTCCGCACCCTCGGCGGGCACGGCGAGGATCTCCTCGATCCGCTGGAGGGCGCCCAGGCCGGACTGCAACTGGGTGTAGGCCCGCAGCACCTGGCCCAGCGGCAGCGCCAGCAGGAACAGGTACATGACGAACGCGACCAGGTCACCGACGGAGATCGCCCCGGCGGCGACCCGCGCCCCGCCGATGCCGAGCACCAGCAGGAACGCGCCCTGCACGGTGACCGAGCCGATCGGGCCGACCAACGCCTGCACCCGGGCCACCCGCAGCCCCGCCTCGTACGCCTCCCGGGCGCTGCCGGTGACGGTCGCCGTCTCCCGGGTCTCGGCGCGGCTGGCCCGGATGGTCCGCGCCGCCGAGATGGCCCGCTCCACCGCCGACGTCATCTCGCCGATCCGCTCCTGGGCGGTTCGGGCCAGCGCCCGGACCCGGCGGGCGAACGTGGCGGCGAAGGCCAGCCCCAGCCCCACCCCGAGCAGGGTGACGCCGAACAGCAGCGGGTCGAGCAGCACCATGGCCGTGCCGGCGCCGACCACCGTCACCGCCCCGGTGACCGTCTCGAAGAGCCCGGAGGTGACGACCGCCCGCAGCAGCGTGGTGTCCGAGCCGACCCGGGAGAGCAGGTCGCCGGTGCGTCGGCGGTCGTACTCGGCGATGGGCAGCCGCAGCAGGTGCCCGGCCAGCCGGCGCCGGGTGCCCAGCACCAGCCCTTCGGCGGTGCGTTGCAGCAGGTAGTCGCGCAGCCCGCCGATCGCCGCGCCGAGCACCACGAGGGCCACCAGCACCGCCACCAGCTGGGACACCCCCTGCTCGGCGCCGATCCGGTCGAGCACGGACCGGGTCAGCAGCGGCTGCGCCAGCGACGCCGCCGAGCCGATCAGCGACAGCGCGCCCACCACGACCAGGGTGCCGCGGTGCTCCCGCAGGTACGGCAGCAGCGCGCCCAAGCCGACCGACCGACCCGCGGCGGAGCCGCCGGTCGGCTTGGGCGCCGAGGTGCCGTCGGCCGACCGGTCCGTTGAGGTGCCGCCGGCTGGCCGGTGCGTCGAGGTGCTCATGCCGGGAACGGTAGTCCGCCGCGTCACCCGGGCGGGCCCGCTCCAGCCGGCCAGCTCAGGTGGCGAGCACCACCTGAAGTTCCTGGCGGCGACGATCGGCCAGGTCGGTGAGGAGGGCGGGCGCCTCGTCGAACGGCACCACCGCCGAGACGAGGTGCTTGCGGATCGTGTCGCCGTACGTCCTGAGCAGGTCGATGGTCTCGGCGGAGAGTCGTTCGCGGTCCCAGGTGGGTGCGAGCCCGCGCGGCACCCGGCCGATCTGGGCGCAGCGCAGCGACAGCCCGTTGTGGTGGAACTCCTCACCGAGGCGGACCGCGTCCGCGCCGCCCTGATAGAAGGCGAGGTCGATGACGGTGCCCTGGGGCCGCAGCAACCGCAGCGCGAGGTGCAACGCCCACGCCTGCCCCCGACACTGGAACACCACGTCCGCGCCCCGGTCGGCGGCGCTGTGCGCCCACCGGGTCTTGAGCACGACCGCCGGGTCGTCCGCGTCGGGGTCGAGGGTTTCCAGGCCGAGCGCCTCGGCGACCTGGCGGCGGTGCGGGGTGGGGTCGAGCACCACCACCGACGCGGCGCCGTTGCGCCGGGCGAACAACGCCGTCAGCAACGCCACCACACCGGCGCCGACGACGGCGACCCGTCGGCCGCGTACCCCGTCGCCGAGCGCGCGGACGTCGGTGCCGTACAGGTCGGCGGCGGCGTGCAGCAGACCGTTGGCGCAGATCGGGCCCATGTGCGCGACGTAGACGCCGAGCAGCGGGTCCAGGTCGTCGGGCAGCGCCACGAACCGTTCGGCGACCGGGTCGGCCAGCCAGCCGGTGCGGTGCCCGTACGTCATCGCGCCGACGGTGCCCACCGCGATGGCCGGGGTTTCGCTCTCCACCACCCGGCCGACCTGCATGTAGCCGAGTCGGGTCACCGGGTAGGGCGTGCTGGCCGGGCCCGGCTGGAACAGCCCCAGATCGGCGTTCCAGGTGACGTTCAGGTAGGGGTTCGTGCCCTTGACGTAGCTGAGCTCGGTGCCGGCGGAGACCCCGCTGAACAGCGTCTCGACCCGGAACGTGCCGGGACGCAGCGGCGCGGCGTCCTGCTCGACCAGGTCGACCCGGCCCGGGCCGGCGACCACCACGACCTTGTCACGCATCGACGGTCACCCCGCTGGCGAGCACCGCCGGCGCGGTCGCGGTGGCGAGCCGCACGGTCGTGCCGGTACGGGCCGAGTCGGCCACCGCGAGGGCCAACCGTTGGGTGGCCAGCGCCTCGGCGTACGGGACGCGCACGTCGTCGCCGATGCCGCGCACGGCGTCGATGAAGGCACGGTCCACCGCCACCCGGGAGGCTTCCGGGTCGGCGGGTACGTGTCGTTCGCCGTCGGCGTCACGAATCGACAGCCCGTCCTCGGTGATCGCGAGGGCCAGCCCGTCGGCGAGAATCTCCAGGCCGGCGTGGTGCTTCCAGCCGAGGACGCAGGCGGCGCTGAGCGTGCCGACCGCGCCGCCGGCGAAGCGCAGCGCGGCGGTGGTCACCGAGTCGATGTCGGCGCCGTCGACCGGCGGCGGTGTGCCGTTGCCGTACGCGGTGACCTCGGTGACCTCGCCGGCCAGCACCCGGATCAGGTCGAGCACGTGGGCGGCCTGCTCGACCACCGGGCCGCCGGAGCGGTCCCGCCGCGACCACCACGCCACCGGGGGCACCTTGTCCAGCCAGGCGCCGCTGACCATCCGCACCGGCCGGTCGGCGAGCAGGTCGCGGGCCTGGTCGAGCACGCTCAGGTAGCGCCAGTGGTGGCCGACGGCGGTGCGCAGCCCGCGCCGCGCGACCTGGTCGGCGATCCGCTCGGCGGTGCTCAGGTCGACAGCGACGGGTTTCTCCACGAACATCGGCAGCCCGGCCTCGACGATTGCCTCCTCGGCGGGGCCGTGCGCGAACGGTGGCACGCAGACGTACATGGCGTCCAGATCGCTGGCCAGCAGTTCGGCGACGTCGGCGCAGGCCCGCCCGCCGTGCTGTGCGGCCAGCGCGGACGCGGCCTGCGGCGCGACGTCGGTGACGCCGACCAGTTCGACGTCGTCGAATCCGGCCAGCACCCGCGCGTGGCGCTGTGCCACGCCGCCGGCTCCGACCAGACCCACCCGGCAGTTCCGCATCCCGACACCCCTTCGAAGACTTTTCATCTGCGTTGGGAGCAGTCCCCTGGGGTGTGCGCAATCAAACGTTCATCCCCCGGGAACGCGGTGACGTCTCCTCTGTGATCAAGCTGTTGCCGAGAAAACGGTTAGCGCGTGATGAGGAATGGGAACAACCAATTTCGGTTTTTCCACGCACGAACGGAGGGGTGCCCGTGCGGGATACGACATCGAGCGTGTCGCCGGTGGTGGAGGCGTGGGCCACGTACCGGACGACGTCGGCGGCGGACTGGCCGACCCGTCGGCTGATGCGTGCCAAGGGTGAGACCCGGGTCAGCGTGGTGCTGCCGGCGCGCAACGAGGAGGCAACCGTCGGCGCGATCGTGTCGACCATCCGGGAGCACCTGATGGATCGGGTCGCCCTGGTCGACGAGCTGATCGTGGTGGATTCCCGCTCGACGGACCGGACCGCGCAGGTGGCCCGCGCCGCCGGTGCGGAGGTGGTCAGCCAGGACGCGATGACCCGGGGGTTGCCCCGGCTCACCGGCAAGGGCGACGCGCTCTGGGCCGGGCTGGCCGCCGCCGAGGGGGACGTGGTGGCGTTCATCGACGCCGACCTGCGGGAGTTCCGGCCGCACTTCGTGAGTGGGCTGCTCGGCCCGCTGCTGACCGACCCGTCGGTCGACTTCGTGAAGGGTTTCTACCACCGGCCCCTGGTCGGCACCGCCAGCGTGGAGCAGGACGGCGGGGGCCGGGTGACCGAGTTGATGGCCCGCCCGTTGCTCAACCTCTTCTGGCCGGAGTTGGCCGGCTTCGTGCAGCCCCTCGCCGGCGAGTACGCGGGCCGACGGGACGTGCTGGCCCAGGTGCCGTTCGTCTCCGGGTACGGGGTGGAGACGGCCATGATGATCGACCTGCTCGACCTGGTCGGCCTGGACGCGCTGGCGCAGGTCGACCTCGGTGAGCGCAAGCACCGGCACCAGGACACCGCAGCCCTGGGCCGGATGTCCGCGCAGATCATGTTGACCGCCTGGTCCCGGTTGCAGCGCCGCGGCTGGGCCACCCCGGGGTTCGCGCCGGAGGCGTTGCTGACCCAGTTCCGGCGCGGCGGATCGGACACGTTGCCGAACCTGGACCGCGAGATCGTGGTCAGCGACGTGTCCATCGAGGAACGCCCGCCGTTGGCCGAACTGCGCCATCGGCTGCCCCGCCGCCAGGTGGCCGCCGCATGAGCGCGAAGGGCCTCACCGTGCTGATGAACGCGGGCCCGTGGCTGTCGGTGCCACCGCCCGGTTACGGCGGCATCGAGAACGTGATCGCCACGTTGGTGCCGGAGCTGCGGCGACTCGGCGTACGGGTGGTGCTCGCCTCGGTGGGCAGCAGCACGCTGCCGGTCGACGAACAGGTGTCGGTCTTCACCGACGGGCAGTTCGCCGCGTTGCAACGGCCGTACAACCAGGTCTGCGGGATCGCCCAGGCGCACCTGGCCGGGGTGGTCCGTGAGCTGCACTCCCGCGACGACATCGACCTGGTGCACGATCACGTCGAGGCGGTCGGGCTGGCCACCCTCGCCGCGATGGGCCCGGCCGGGCCGCCGACCCTGCACACCCTGCACTGGGACCTGGCCAAGCACCCGGCGCTGTACGGCAGCCTGGACGGCGGCGACCGGGTCCGGGTCAACGGCGTCTCCGCTTCGCAGCTGGCCCGCGCCCCGCTGGCGCTCCGGGAGCACTCGGTGGGGCACGTGCACCTGTCCACGCCGCTCGCCGTCGACGCCGACCGGCGACCCCGGCCGGAGAAGGGCGAGCACCTGCTCATCCTGGGCCGGATCAACCCGGGCAAGGGGCAGGACGTGGGCGCCCGGCTCGCGCACCGGGTGGGTCTTCCGCTGGTGCTGGCCGGCCCCGTCGGGCCGTACCATCGGCCGGCCGACCTGGCCGCCGCGGGCGACGAGGCCCGGCAGAACCCGGACGTGCGGTTCTTCCTCGACGAGGTGGCCCCGCACGTCGACGGTGACCTGGTCCGCTGGGTCGGCACGGTGGCCGGCCAGGAGCGCGACGACCTGCTGGCCAGCGCCCGCGCGTCGCTCTTCCCGCTGCGCTGGGAGGAGCCGGGCGGCACGGCGGTGGTCGAGTCGCTCGCCCTGGGAACGCCGGTGGTGGCCACCGCCCGGGGTTGCCTGCCCGAGTTGATCGAGCACGGCCGCACCGGGCTGCTCACCGCCGACGAGGATGAGCTGGGCGACCTGCTCGTCGCCGCCGAGTTGCTCGACCCGGACGAGTGCCGGCGGGTGGCCGCGCGGCGCTTCACGCCGGCGGTGATGGCCGAGCGCTACGTCGAGCTGTACGAGCGGGTCCGGCAGTCGGCGCGCGCGCCGAGGCTGCTGCCGGCCTGACCGTCGGCGCGGCCAGCCGGTTTGTCGGTGGCGGCAGCGGGTAGCCGGCAGCGCTTCTGCCCGCCGCGCGACGAGGAGCCGGAATGGTCGGACCGATGGCGCACTCCCGGGCCCGACCCAACCCGGCCGACGGCAAACCGCCGGTCCGTCGCGCGGCGGCGACGATGGGGGTGCTGTTCCTGCTGGTCGGCGTGCTCGGCTTCGTGCCGGGGATCACCAGCGGCATGGACGCGCTGCGCTTCGCCGGCCCCGATTCGGGCGCGTACCTGTTCGGCGTCTTCCAGGTGTCGGTGCTGCACAACCTGGTGAGCCTGGCGTTCGGGGTGGCGGGTCTGCTGCTGGCGCGGACGGTCACCGGCGCTCGGGCGTTCCTGATCGGCGGCGGCGCGGTCCTCCTGGTGCTCTGGCTGTACGGGCTGGCGGTGGACCACGACACCGGGGCGAACGTGCTACCGGTCAACGACGCCGACGGCTGGCTGCACCTGGGGCTCGGCGTGGTGATGATCGCGCTGGGCGTGCTGAGCGGCCGAACCCGTCCCTGACCTGGCGTCGCGGGCGTGACCTGGCTCGCTCCACCGTCGGTCCGGTTTGATCGGGAACGACCTCGGGTAGTTGGCAGATCCCGACCCAGCAGCGAAGTGAGGCCCCGATGTCGAGCCGGATCACCTGCGAGGTGCGCACCACGGCACCGGTGGCGGTCGTTCGGCTAGCCGGCACGCTGCACCGGGGCACGATGCGCTCGGTGCACCACGCGCTGACCGAGGCGCTTGTCGACCAGCCGGATGCGCTGGTGGTCGACATGGCCGAGGTGAGTGTGGAGGACCGGTTGGCGCTGTCCGTCTTCGCCGCGACCGCCCGCCGGGCCGAGGAATGGCCGGCCGTACCGGTGCTGCTGTGCGCCCCGTCGCCGGTCGCCGCACGGTGGCTGGCCGAGTCGACCACCTGCCGGGTGCTTCCGGTTTCGGCGGACTGCGCGGAGGCGACCCGACTGGCCGGCGCGGCGTCCACGCCGCGGATGCGGGCCCGGCTGGAGCCGGTGGCCGAGGCGTGCCGGCGGGCCCGGGAGTTGGTCACCGACGCGTGCACGCGGTGGAACCTGCCCGACGCGTCCGGCCCGGCCGCGTTGGTGCTCAGCGAACTGGTCGGCAACGTGGTGCGCCACGCTGGCACCCCCATGCAGGTGACGGTCACCCTGCGCCGGCCGTACCTGCACCTGGCCGTGGTGGACGGCAGCAGCGCCCAGGCGCGGGCGGGCGGCACGGACCTGCGCGCCGAGGGCGGGCGCGGGTTGATGCTGGTCCGGGAGTTGACCCAGCGGTGGGGCAGCGTGCCGGCCGGTCCGGGCAAGGCCGTCTGGGCGATGCTGCCGGCGACCTGAGGGTTCGAGGCGCTTGCACCCGGTACCAGCGTTCTGACCGAATTTTCCGCTCTGGCCTGGTTACATGGTGCGAGGGTCGGGTAGGCACGCCCGTCCTTTCTGCCGTCACGACGGGGTGAGCAGCCATGCCCAAGCGGGTAACCACGGAACCCGGTCGCGATCGGGGCCCGGCGATCCTGGCACCGGCCCGGTTCGGAGGGTTCCCGGGAGCGGTACGCACACCGATCCCCGGCAACTCCTTGATCAAGTTCCTGGCCACCACCGACCACAAGCAGATCGGCCTGCTGTATCTGCTGACCTCCTTCGGCTTCTACGTGTTGGCCGGCCTGGAGGCGATGATGATGCGGGCCGAGCTGGCCCGCCCGGGGATGCAGTTCCTCTCCCCCGAGCAGTACAACCAGCTCTTCACCTCGCACGGCGCGGTGATGCTGCTGCTGTTCGCCACGCCCGCGGCCTTCGGGTTCGCCAACTACATCGTGCCGATCCAGATCGGCGCGCCGGACGTGTCGTTCCCCCGCCTCAACGCGCTGGCCTACTGGTTGTACCTGTTCGGTGGGCTGATGGTGATCGGCGGGTTGATCACACCGCAGGGGTCGGCCGACTTCGGCTGGACCGCCTACACCCCGCTGAGCAGCGTCGAGAACTCCCCCGGGGTGGGCGCGAACATGTGGGTGCTCGGCCTGGTCGTCTCCGGGCTCGGCACCATCCTCGGCGCCGTCAACCTGATCACCACGATCCTCACCCTGCGCGCGCCGGGCATGACCATGTTCCGGATGCCTCTCTTCACCTGGAACATGCTGTTCACCAGCCTGCTGGTGATCCTCGTCTTCCCGCTGCTGGCCGCCGCGCTGCTGGCCCTCTCCGCCGACCGGTTGCTCAACGCGCACGTGTACGACGCGGCCACCGGCGGCCCGATGCTCTGGCAGCACCTGTTCTGGTTCTTCGGCCACCCCGAGGTCTACATCATCGCGTTGCCGTTCTTCGGCATCATCACCGAGATCATTCCGGTGTTCTCCCGCAAGCCGCTCTTCGGCTACACCGGGATCGTGCTGGCCACCGCCGGCATCACCGTGCTGTCCATGACGGTGTGGGCGCACCACATGTTCGCCACCGGTCAGGTGCTGCTGCCGTTCTTCAGCATCCTGAGCTACCTGATCGCGGTGCCGACCGGGGTGAAGTTCTTCAACTGGATCGGCACCATGTGGAAGGGGCAGCTCACCTTCGAGACGCCGATGCTGTTCGCCATCGGCTTCCTGGTCACCTTCCTGCTCGGCGGGCTCACCGGGGTGCTGCTGGCCAGCCCGCCGGTCGACTGGCACACCCACGACAGCTACTTCGTGGTGGCGCACTTCCACTACGTGGTGTTCGGCACCGTGGTCTTCGCCCTCTTCGGCGGCTACTACTTCTGGTGGCCGAAGATGACCGGGCGACTGCTCGACGAACGGCTCGGCAAGGCGCACTTCTGGACCATGTTCATCGGCTTCCACGGCACCTTCCTGGTGCACCACTGGCTGGGCAACGAGGGCATGCCACGTCGGTACGCCGACTACCTGCCCACCGACGGGTTCACCACCCTGAACACGATCTCCACCATCTTCGCGTTCATCCTTGGCCTGTCCACCCTCTTCTTCATCTACAACGCCTGGAAGTCCTGGCGGTACGGGGCGATGGTGACTGTGGACGACCCGTGGGGCTTCGGCAACTCCCTCGAATGGGCCACCAGTTGTCCGCCGCCACTGCGCAACTTCGACCGGATGCCCCGGATCCGGTCCGAGCGCCCCGCCTTCGACCTGAAGTACGGCCCGCTCGTCGCCGACCTGGGCCGCGACCTGCCGCAACGCACCACCAAGCCGCCGCAACAGTTCACCGACGAACTGCGGTTGGAGCACCACATCCCGGAGTCGCCGTCCGCCGAGGGCGCGCACGGCGCCCGCGACGCGACCGACTACCAGCCGGCGCCGCGCTCCGGCGCCCGGCCGGTGGACGTGCCGGAGCCCGAGGGTGTCCGCCGGCCGAGCTTCGAGCAGAGCGACCCGCCGAAGGACGCCGAGGACGCGCCGAAGCCACATGAGCGCTGGCGTCACCCGCACAGCGACGGCAACCCCGAAGAGCACTGACCAGAGGTACGCGCAGAAGGGCCGACACCCAGCCGGGTGTCGGCCCTTCGCCTGTGCGGGTGCGGTCAGTCCCGGGCCGGCGCCAGGCCGGCGGCGGTGAGCGAACGGCGTACCGCGGGCTGGACCCGGGTCAGCCGCAGCGGCACCCCGGTCCGCTCCGCGGCGTCCCGCCCGGCCATCAGCGCCGCGATCCCACCGGCGTCGAAGCCACCCGCGCCGACCAGGTCGACGACCACCTCGCTGGGCTGCCCGGTGACCGCCTCCAGCATGGCCCGACGCAACTGGTCCGCGCCGTCGCGGTCGATCTCGCCGCCCACCTCGACGACCACCGTGTCGCCGTTCTGCTTGACCGAGATCCGGGTCTTGCCCGGGTCGGGTTCGGCCGCGCCGTTCTGCCACGGCGGCGGCGCGTCGGCGAGCATCGCCTGACGTAGCCAGGTGAGCGCCCGAGACAGCAGCCGGGACACGTGCATCTGGGAGATGCCGAACCGGGCGGCGATCTCCGCCTGGGTCTGGTTGCCGTAGAAGCGCATCGCGAGGATTCGCCGCTCACGCCAGGGCAGTCGGTGCAGCAGGCCGCTCACCGTCACCCGGTCGTCGACCGACTCCAACGCGTTGTCCGACTCGCCGACCAGGTCCCCGAACTCGGCGGAGCTCTCCCCGCCCACCGGGGCGTTGAGGGAGGCCGGGCTGTAGCCGGCCGCCGACTCCAGGGCGGCGAGGATCTCCTCCTCCGGCGTCTCCAGCCGGGCCGACAGTTCGGCCACCGACGGGGCCCGGGACAGCTCGCTGGTGAGTGCGGCGGTGGCCTGCCCCACCTCGAGGATCAGGTCCCGCAGCCGGCGGGGCACGTGCACACCCCAGGTACGGTCCCGGAAGTGCCGTTTGATCTCGCCCACGATGGTGATCGCGGCGTACGCGGTGAACGAGCCCCGTTCCGGGTCATAGCGGTCGACGGCGTTGACCAGCCCCAGCCGGGCCACCTGCTCCAGGTCTTCCAGCGGCTCTCCACGCCCCCGGTACCGGCGGGCCAGCCGCCCGGCGAACGGCAGCGCGAAGCGCACCAGGTCGTCCCGAGCCTCCCCCCGCCGCTCCGGCGGCAGCCCGGCGATCCGGGCCGCGTACGCCATCGCCGCCGCGTCGAGATCCTCCAGACCTCGATCGGTGGGTGGTGGTGTGGTCGTGGTCGTGCTCGTCTGTCCGAACATCCGCGCCTCCCTCAGGAAGGTCCCCCGCCCGGATCGGGAAACCGGTCGTGCGCGTGGTCGAGCCACGCACCGGGCCGGAAAGTGGGTCAGTGACTGGGATGCCAGCGGGCGACACCGCCTCTACGCAGCGCAATTAGGCCGTCGCAGCCAGCGATGTTCCCGCTCCGTAGGTACTCAATCACGGGACCCCGGGTTCGCGAGGATGTTTCGGCGTGCTCCGTCTCAGGAGACCAGCAACCCCTGGTGGCCGCCGCTGTCGCGGAGCACGGCCAGTGCCTCTGCGACCCCCAGCGGGGGCGGCGCGGGCAGGTCGTACGGCTGGGCGCGCAGCACCTCGGTGGCCCGGCGTGTGGGCACCGAGGTGACCGGGTAGCCGCGAGCGGTGGTGCGGTCCAGCGCGCGACGCCGCCGGCCGAACCCGGCGACGGCCAGCCACTGCGGCAACCCGGCGAGCGCGGGCGAGCGCACCCCGGGCGGCTCGGGTAACACGTCCACCGAGCTGAACGCCTCGCTGCCGGCCAGCCACCACTCGGCCTCGTCGACGCTGCGGCGGGTGGCGTTCTCGCACCAGTACGGCACCAGGCCCGCCCGCACCACCTGCCACGGGTCGAGCAATCGACCGCATTCCACCACCAACCGGTCACCGGTCTTGCCGGCGCGCCGCAGCCACCGCCGGTACAGGTCGGCCACGCCCGCGCTCAGTGCGGCCGGACGGGGCACCAACACCCGGTGCAGCGGGTGGTGGTGCTGGGCGGACCAGTCCCGAGCGGCCAACTCGAAGCCCGGGTCGACGCCGTGCTCGGCGTCAGCCGACGGTACGGACACCTCCGGTGGCTCCCATCGGGTCGCGTCGCCGCCGACGGAGCGCAGCACCTGCCGCAGGGCGTGGCTGTCCGGGTGGAAGTCCACCGGGTCCAGGCCGCTGCCCGGGCAACCGACCTGGAAGCTGTGCCCCGGCCCGCGCTCCAGGACCGGCCAGGTGCGCGCGTCGCGGACCAGCAGCACTGGCGCACCCGGCATCAGCAGGTCGGCCAGGAACTGCGCGTACGCGGCCGGTAGGGCCCTCCACGCGGCGGTCAGCGACACGGTCGCCCCGGTGAGCGCGCCACGGCTGGCCGGGCAGTGCACCTGGCGCAGGTGCAGGTCGGCGTTACCGGCGAGCAGCCGGGTGGCGAGTGCCGCCCCGTGCTCCACGGCGTCCGCCGGGCGGTCCACCCCGCCCTCGGACCAGTGCACGGTCATCTCGAAGCCCGCCGGCAGCCACGGCACGCCGAGAGCCACCGCGAGGTGCGCCGCCGCACCGTGCGGAGAACCGATCAGCACCCCGGGGTAGCGCCGGCGGGGGTACTGGTCGACGAACCAGCGGGCCACCCGGGCGGCGTCGATCTCGTCGACCTGGGCCACGGTCAGCGCGACCCGACCGGCGGCGCGGGTGGCGGCCGCACGGCGTACCGGCTCGGGTGCGCCGGGGAACCGTGACGTCGGCCCGGTGTGCCCGAGGTCGGCGCAGTCGACCCCTCGCAGTGCCCGGGCGGTGGCGGCGACCAGCACCCGGGCGGAACTGCCCACGGCCACGACCCGGTCGCCGGCGAGACCGGCGCCATCAGCCGTGAGCCCCTTGTGCATCTTGTGCACCGGCCCCACCTTGCCTCTTTCGCTCACCACGCGGCCCGGCTTCCCGTCCCGATGGGGTTCAAACGGGGCATCACCCACCCGGCGGCACAT
>NZ_QGSZ01000200.1 GCF_003857055.1 Micromonospora inaquosa
GCGGCGGGCGGCGGGCATGGTCAACTCGGGTTTCCGGAAGTCGCGGTATTCCAGGCCGATTGAATGGCCGACTTCCTGAAACCCGAGTTGATCAGAACAAGCTCCGTGCCAGGCGGGCACCCGCCGGCCGGGTCCGGCCAGCGGGGGCGCCAGCCGGGCAGGTACGGGTCCCTCAGGTGGCGTCGTCGTAGCTGACGCGGGGGGCCGGCGTCGAAGGGCTGCTGGTGGCCGTGCCGGAGCGGTTCCCGTTCGACCGCAGGTCGGCGGCGTTGGCCACGTCCTTCAGGTCGTCGTGTACGCCGCTGACGTCCGCACGCAGGTTGTCGTAGACGCCCTGCAACGGCTTACGGATCGCCGCCTCGTCCTCCTCGCTGAGGAGGTGCTTGCGGATGAACGCCTTCGGGTGCAGGTCTTCCAGCTGAATGTCGGTGCCCAGCTCACGGCTCAGGTCGCCGGTGGCGTTGCGGGCCATGTTGCGCAGGTTGCGCACCAATCGCAGGCCGTCGGTGATCACGGCGGGGAGCCGGTCGCCGAAGATCAGCAGCGCCAGGAGCAGCAGCGCACCGATCTCCCACCAGTTCAGGTTGTCGAGCATCCCGCGGGCCTCCTCTCGGCGTCAGCAGCAAGACTACGCACGCCGGACGGCTTTCGGGCAAGGGGTGAGCCGCTGTTCACTTCGCGTCCGCGGCGAGAGTTACCGAGGTGTTCTGCCGGGCGGAACCCCGCCGATACTCGACGGTCACGACCGAGCCCGGCGCGTACTTGCGGACCAACGCGGTGAGGTCCGTCGGCTCGGTCATCGGCCGCCCATTGATCTTGAGGATCACGTCGCCGACCTTCAACCCGGCACCGTCGGCAGGGCCGGACGGCTCCACCTCGGCCAGCCGTAGGCCACCCCCGACAACCCCGGCCGGGCCGTCCGCCCGGGCGCCGATCACGGTACGCCGAGCCTTGCCGGTGCCGATGATGTCCTGGGTCACCCGCTTGGCCTGGTTGATCGGGATGGCGAAGGCGAGCCCGATGTTGCCCGCCTCCTGCCCCTCGGCGACAAGGGACTTGATTGTGGAGTTCACCCCGACCACCCGGCCGGCGCCGTCGACCAGTGGGCCACCCGAGTTGCCGTGATTGACCGCCGCATCGGTCTGGATGGCTGCGTAGTAACGCACCGGGCCGCCCGGCTCGCCGGCCTGCATCGTCCGGTCCAGCGCACTCACGATGCCGGCGGTCACCGTGTTGGCCAGCGACAACGGCGAGCCGATGGCGAGCACGGGGTCGCCGACCGCCAACGCGTCGGAGTCGCCGAACTCCACAGGTCGCAACCCGGGACGACTCACCTTGATCACGGCGATGTCCGACTCCGCGTCCTGCCCGACGATGGTCGCCGGCGCGGTGCTGCCGTCGCTGAAGACCACCGAGGCCTTGCCGCTGCCGCCGGCCACCACGTGGTCGTTCGTGATCACATGACCGTCGGCGGTGGCAATGAACCCGGAGCCCTCACTGGTGCCGCCGAGGCTGCTCACCCGTACGGTGACCACGCTGGGCAGGACCCGTTCGGCGACCCCGGCCAGCGACTCGGGTTTGCGCTGCGCCAGTGCCGGCACCTCTGCGGGCGCACCGCCGAGGACCGCAGCACCAGCCCCGCCGCGCACCGCGAACGCGTAGCCCAGCGCACCGCCGAGGGTGCCGGCCAGGAGCGCGGTGATCACGGGGATGAGCAGCAGGTGGCGCAGTGTCGGCCGGCCTGGCGCGTCGGGGTCGGTGACCGGCTCGGGCTCGGTGCCGGGGGCCACCACCCCGGGCACCACCACCGCGGTCGGTGCCGCCGGGTCCCGCCACGGGTCGGCGAGGGCGTCCGACCACCAGGGCGACGCGTCGGCCGAGTTGGGCCCGCCCGCGCCCGGTGCCGGCCAACTCGACGCTGATCCGACGGGAGACGCCGGCCCGACGGGAGACGCTGATCCGACGGGATTGACCGGCCCAACCGGAGACGCCGGCCAGCCCGATGCCGGGCCGACGGGGGCGGCCGGCCCAACCGGAGACGCCGGCCAGCTCGATGCCGGCCCGCCAGCCGGTGAGGCGAGGGGCGCGCGGTCAGCCCCCGGCATGGTCGGCCCCACCGGCGGGACTCCTGCCCCGGGCGGTCGCGCCGGATCCGGAGTCTCACCGCCCCGGCGCCAGTCCCAGCCGTCGGTCACGTCGGTGCCTCCCAGTCCGTCCCCGGATCCCGCGCCGCGTCGCCCGGCCACGGGCCGGTCTGGTCGCGGCTGACGGGATACCGCCTCCAGGATTGCACGGATGTACGCGGCGCAGTCAGCGGTTGCCCCGGTGATCGCTTCCGGTGGAGGCGCGGCTGCGCCCCACGACGGTCGCCTCTACGCTCACAGTGCCAACCCGCCCCCGCACCACGCACCGCCCCCGGAGGTGCCCCATCGCCACGGTCGCCGGTTCCGGCAGTTCGACGACGCAGGCTCAGCAGTTCGCCGAGTCGTACGTCACCGAGGATCTCGTCCTGCGTACCGCCCGTAGCCTGGCCCGCGAGGTGGGCCTCGACGCGGTCACTCCCGGTGCCGGAGCGGCGCTGCGCCTGCTGGCCGCCGCCGGTAATGCCCGTGCGGTGGTGGAGATCGGCACCGGCACCGGGGTGAGCGGTGTCTGGTTGCTGCGCGGCATGCGCACCGACGGCGTGCTCACCACGATCGACGTGGAGGTGGAGCACCAGCGGATCGCCCGGCGGATCTTCGCCGAGGCGGGCTTCGCGGCCGGGCGCACGCGGATCATCACCGGTCGGGCGCTCGACGTGCTGCCCCGGCTCGCCGACGGTGCGTACGACCTGGTTTTCGTGGACGCGGAGGCGACCGGCTTCCATGCCTGCGTGGAGGCGTCGCTGCGGCTGTTGCGGCCGGGCGGCGTGCTGGCGCTCAACGGCGTGCTGGCCAGCGGCCGGATCGGCGACCCGGCCGCCCGGGACGCGGAGACGGTGACGGTTCGCGAGACGATCAAGGCGGTCCGGGAGTCGGAGCACTGGATCCCCGCGCTGCTTCCGGTCGGGCACGGGCTGCTCGCCGCGGTGAAGTGCTGACCCAGGCGCATGACGGGTCAGAGCCTCGGTCGAGCCGAGGCTCTGACCCACGTCCTAGTTGACGTCGGCCAGCCAGCGGAGCAACGACCGGACGCCCCAGCCGGTGGCGCCGCGGCTGACCTCGGCCTGGTCGCCGTCGGCCCAGGACGGGGCCGACATGTCCAGGTGCAGCCAGCGGTCGCGTAGGTCGCCGGTGAACTCGCGCAGGTAGAGCGCGGCCAGCACCGAGCCGGCGCCCTGGGCCGGTGCGCTGTAGAGGTCGGCGATCTCGCTGCCGAGGTACTCGAGGTAGTCGGTGTGCAGTGGCATCCGCCACGCGGACTCGCCGGCTGCCTCGGCCGCCGCCAGCACGCCGGCGGCCAGCTCGTCGTTCTCGCTGTACAGGGCGGCGGTGCGCTTGCCCAACGCCACCGAGTTCGCGCCGGTGAGCGTGGCCAGGTCGAGCAGCAGGTCCGGTTTGAGTTGCTGCACCGCGTACGCCAGCGCGTCGGCGAGGACCAGCCGACCCTCGGCGTCGGAGTTGGTCGTCTCACTGGTCGTGCCGCCGTAGTGCCGGATGACGTCGCCGGGGCGGAACGCCGAGCCGCTGACCATGTTCTCGGCGAGCGGAGCCAACGTGGTGATCCGGACGGGCAGCCGCAGCGTGGCGGCGCCCAGGGTGGCGGCGACGACAGCTGCCGCGCCGGCCATGTCCTTGCGCATCAGCTTCATCGACGCCACCGGCTTGATCGAGATGCCGCCGGTGTCGAAGGTGATGCCCTTGCCGATCAGCACCACGTGCGTACGCGCGTTGGCGGGGTGCCAGTCCAGTTCGACGAGCCGGGGTCCGCTGGCGGAGCCACCGCCGACGGCGAGGATCCCGCCGAAGCCCTCGGTGGTCAACTCGGCCGGGCCACGGACCCGCAGTCGCAGGTCCGGAAGATCAGCTGCGGCGGAGGCCACCTGGTCGGCGAACCACTGCGGGTTCTTCACCGAGGAGGGGGTGTTGGTCAGGTCCCGGGCGAGATAAGTCATCGCGGCCGTGGTCCGGGCCGTGGTGACGGTGTCCTCGTACCGGGTTGGATCGGCGAGCAGCAGGTCCACGCCGCTGAGCGCCGGCCGGTCGCCGGCCTCGGTGAGTCGGAATCGGTACGGGGCCAGCAGCAAACCCTCGGTCAACCCGCGAACCTCGGCCAGGTTCACCTCGGCCGGCAGCGAAATGGTGATATGCGTCTCAGTGGCGGCGGAGCGGGCCAGGGCCGCGCCGGCCGTCCGCCAGGCCGCCTCGTCGCCGTCACCGATGCCGAGCAGCAGCAGCCGGCCGGGGGTACGCCCGGGGCGCAGCTGGGTGTGGATCTCGCCGGCTCGGCCCGTCAGTCGCGCCGCTGAAACCAGCGCGGCGACCTCGTCGGCAGTGCCGTCCGGGGGCGCCACGGCGGTCGACATGGGCTCGGCCGGGGTGTCACCGTCCGCCGTCGAGTCGGCGGGACGGACGGGCAGGACGAGGGCGTCGAGCCGGTCGGGCTCGGCGATCAGGCGGATGGCGAGCACGCGGAACCGTACCTCCAGGAAAGTGTCGCGGACGGAAGCGAACCCACCTGTCCGCAGAGTTGAAGACCCTGAGCCACCGGCGATTCCGGTGGCTCAGGGTCCGAAGAACGGTCCGGGCGGCTCACGCCGCCCGGAGCACTCCTTACTCAGCCGGCCGCTGCCTTCAGTGCGTCACCGAGCGCGTTGGCCTCGTCGGGAGTCATCTCGACGACGAGCCGGCCACCGCCCTCCAGCGGGACCCGCATGACGATGCCCCGCCCCTCCTTGGTGACTTCCAGCGGACCGTCGCCCGTCCGCGGCTTCATCGCCGCCATGTTGTCTCCCCTCAGACCTACACCAGGGTCGGTGGGTTGCCCCACAGCCACTTCGTCACGACCACCCGCAACGGTCACGGGGGTGTCGACCAACGATTTTCCCTGATGAACACCGCCGGACCCAAACCGGAGCAGCATTGATGTAACAGCATCTAGCTTATCTTGAGAAGGCCTGTCACAATGTGCGGTCATGCAGGCACGGTCGGCACTCTTCGACCTGTACGGCGACCACCTCCGTCCCAGGGGTGGCCGCGCACCGGTTGCTGCCCTGGTCAAGCTGCTGGCGCCGCTGGGAATCGCGCCGCCGGCAGTTCGCACCGCCGTGTCCCGGATGGTGCGCCAGGGTTGGCTTGAGCCACTCCGGTTGGCCTCCGGACCGGGATATTCGATCACACCGAAAGCCGCCCGGCGACTCGACGAGGCAGCCGCCCGGATCTACCGGACCGGCCGGGTCACCTGGGACGGCAGATTCGATCTACTCGTGTTGGAGGCCCCCGGCTCCCGACGGGACCGCCAGCGGCTCGCCGCCAACCTGAGCTTCCTCGGCTACGGGACGCTCGACGAGCAGACCTGGGTCGCCACCCGCCCCGCCGAGGACGTCGATCTGCTCCTCGCCGAGACCGGCATCCGGTTCGAACGGTTCACCGCCTCGCACTACTCCGGCACCCCCGGCGCGATGGCGGTGGTCCGACGAGCCTGGAACCTGACCGACATCGGCCACGCCTACGAACGGTTCGTCGCGGACCAGCGCCCGCTGCTCTCCGCGGTCACCGTTCGCAGCACCGACGAGGAGGCGTACGCGGCGCGGTTCCGCCTCGTGCACGCGTGGCGTACGTTCCTCTTTCAAGATCCGCAGCTGCCCCCGGCACTGCTGCCCGAGCGGTGGCCTGGCACCGCCGCCGCCAGTTTCTTCGACCGGCACGCGGCCCGGCTGCGTCCGGCCGCCGACCGGTACGTCGAGCAGTGCCTCGACGCCGGCAACCGCATCGTCCGACAGAAGGGTCGTTAGACACGTGACCGAGCCGCTGCTGGTCGACCGGACCGACGCCGTCGTCACTCTCACGCTGAACCGGCCGAACGCGATGAACGCGCTCGACGTGGCGCTGAAAGAGGCGCTGCGGGACGCCCTGGCGGAGTTGGAGACCGACCGGTCCTGCCGCGCGGTCGTCCTGGCCGGGGCGGGCGGGTCGTTCAGCGCCGGTCAGGACCTGCGCGAGCACGTGTCCACCCTGGAAAACTCCGCCAGCGACCCGCTGGGCACCGTGCGGGCGCACTACAACCCGATCGCCGCCCGGCTCGCCAACCTACCCAAGCCGGTGGTCGCCGCGGTTCGTGGGATGGCCGCCGGGGCCGGCGCGTCGCTGGCGTTCCTGGCCGACATCCGCATCGGTGGTCCGACCACCAGCTTCCTGATGGCCTTCGCCAAGGTCGGTCTGGCCGCCGACACCGGCGCCTCCTGGACGTTGCCCCGACTGGTCGGCCACGCCAAGGCGGTGGAGTTGCTGATGCTGGCCGAGCCGGTCCGCGCCGAGGAGGCCTGCCGGCTGGGTCTGCTCAACCGGTTGACGGACGACGACGAGCAGGTGTTGCCCGTCGCCCAGGAACTGGCCGCCCGCCTCGCCGCCGGCCCGACCATCGCGTACGGGGCGATCAAGCGGCAGCTCTCCATCGCCGATGCCGGCACCCTCGCCGACGCTCTCGCCGCCGAGGCGCAGGCCCAGTCGATCTGCGGCGCCACCGCCGACCACCGGGCGGCCACGCTCGCCTTCGTCGCCAAGCAGAAGCCGGTCTTCGAGGGCCGCTGACCTGCTTCGCTAGTCGTCCTCTTCTGGGTCCTGGTTGGCCTGCTCGCCCAGCACGAACGCCTGCATGGCCAGCTCGTCACCGGCCGGCGAGACGAAGGCGGGCAGCTCACGAGGCCCCAGCTCCTGCACGTAGGACCAGAACAGCCGAACCGCGTCGGCGGGCGTGCCGGCCTCGATCGGCAGGTCGAGGCTGACCAGCCAGGTGCGCCGCGCCGGGGGTGGGCCGAGCTGGTCGGCCAGCGCCCGGAAGGCCGCCGGCTCCAGTGCGGTGACCGGCCCGTCGAGGGTCAGCAGGTCGGCCGGCACCGGCTCGTCGAAGGCTCGTCGGGTGTACGCGACGACGAGCGTCACCGGCTCGGCCGGGGACTGCGGGTCGTCCGGGTCTTCGCGGTGGCGTTGACCCGGCGCGCTGACCCGGCCGAGGGCCACCAGCCGTGGCGGCGCGTCGACCAGCACCGCCACCTGGTCTCCCGGCCCCGGCCGGGGGACGTCGGTCAGGCCGGTCAGCTCCAGCGTGTCGTGGTGCACGAGCCGCTCGGCCTCGTACCGCTCGGCGGGCAGCAGCACGGCCCAGGTGCCCACTCCGTCGGCGTTGCCGGCCGCACCGGCCCGGTGCGCGGTCTCGGTCGTCATGTCTGCCATCTCATCACGCCGCCGGTGGCACAGTGACGTGACAGCCGACGATGTGATCGTCGACCATTCCGGTGGCCTGCATCAGTGCGTACGCGGTGGTGGGACCCACGAACCGGAAGCCGCGCTTCTTGAGTGCCTTGGCCATCGCCGTCGACTCCGGGGTGATCGGCGCGAGCTCGGCGAACGAGGCGGGGCGAGCCGGCCGGGGCTCCGGCGCGAAGGACCAGAGCAGCGCGGACAGGCCCTCCGGCAGCTCCAACGCGGCGCGGGCGTTGGCGATCGCGGCCTCGATCTTGGCCCGGTTGCGGACGATGCCGGCGTCGGCGAGGAGCCGGGTCACGTCGGCGTCGTCGTAGCGGGCGACGGTCGAGAGGTGGAACTCGTCGAAGGCCAGCCGGAACGCCGGACGCTTGCGCAGGATGGTCAGCCAGGACAACCCGGACTGGAACGCCTCCAGGGTCATCCGCTCGTAGAGCGCGTCGTCGCCGTGCAGCGGCCGCCCCCACTCAGTGTCGTGGTAGATGGCGTAGTCGGGGGTGCTCGACCCCCAGGCGCAGCGAGCCAACCCATCAGCGCCGATCACCAGGTCAGTCACCTCGTACACGCTAGGGCATTGGTCCGACACCCCATTGCCACCGGCCGCCCGGCTGCCTATGGTGCTTGTTACCGACCGGTAGGTCGGGGTCACCCGCGGTGCGCCCCGCCCGGTGACGGCGAGCGGAGGCCACGGTGAAGGAGTTCCCGGACGTCATTGCCTGGTCGGTCCCGGCCTTCGTGCTGCTCATCGTGCTGGAGCGGGTCTCCTATCTGCTGCACCGCGACGACGACGAGGTCGGCTACGGCGGCGCCGACACCGCGACCAGCCTGGCGATGGGGCTGGGCAGCCTCTTCGCCGACCTGCTCTGGAAGGTGCCGATCGCCGCCGCGTACGCGCTGCTGTACGCACTCACCCCGCTGCGGGTCGCCGAGCTCTGGTGGACCTGGCCGCTGATCCTGCTCGCCCAGGACCTCTGCTACTACTGGTCGCACCGCAGCCACCACGTGATCCGCATTCTCTGGGCGTCACACGTGGTGCACCACTCGTCGCAGCGCTTCAACCTCTCCACCGCACTGCGCCAGCCGTGGACCGGCCTGACCAGTTGGGTGTTCTACCTCCCGCTGATCGTGGCCGGCGTACACCCGGCCGTGGTCGCGTTCTGCGGCTCGGTCAACCTGCTCTACCAGTTCTGGATCCACACCGAGCGGATCGAGAAGATGCCGCGCTGGTACGAGGCGGTCTTCAACACCCCGTCGCACCACCGGGTGCACCACGCGTCGCAGGGCAGCTACCTGGACCGCAACTTCGGCGGCATCCTGATCGTCTGGGACCGACTCTTCAGGTCGTTCGCGCCGGAACGGGAGCGCTGCGTGTACGGCCTGACCAAGAACGTCGGCAGCTACAACCCGGTCCGGGTGGCCTTCCACGAGTACGCCTCGATCGCTCGGGACCTACGGGCGGCGGTGACCTGGCGGCACCGCGCCGGGCATCTCTTCCGCGCACCGGGCTGGCAGCCGGCACCGGGTCGCACGGTCAGGGCAGCCGGCCCTGCTCAACCAGACGGGCAAACCTCTTCAGTGCCTGGGTGAGGCCGAGCTTGGAGCCGGGCCAGAGCACCGGCCACGCCAGTCGACCGGCCCGGCCGCCCGGCAGATGGAACCACTCGTGCCAGACGACCTGGGTGCGGTCCCGGCCCAGCTGGGTGCAGCGCAGCACCCCTGGGCCGCGCAGCAGCTGGCCGTGGTGCACCACGCCGATCTCGTACGGCTCGTCGACCCGGACCACCCGCATCTCGTCGCGTAGCGTCGCCCGACCGAGCGCGGTCACCGCCTCGATCCGGCTGCCCTCGCGCCCGTCGCCCTCGACCACCCGGACGCGAGTGAACGGGATCCAGTCCGACTGACGTTCCCAGGCGAGCAGCCCGGCGAAGACCCGCTCCGCCGGGGCGTCGACGATCACCGTGGCGGTCACCTCACCGGCACCGGGTCGGGCCGCCTCCCGAAGATCGTCGGCGCCCTCCGGCTGAGTCACGCCGACTCCGACCGAACCACCGCGTCGCGCTGCTCGGTGCCGTCGGCGAGTGCCGCGGCGGTCTGCTCACGATCGGGCGACTCGTCAAGGGCGGGCGCAACGCCGTCGGAGTCCGCCGCGGACGAGGTGGCGGCGGGCAACGGGCCGGTGGCCGTCGAGCCGACCGGGGCCGAGCCGGCCTCGTCGGTCAACGGCGCGTCTTCACCCGGCTGCACCGCCTTGTCCGGCTCGGCTGCCTTGTCCGGCTCGGCCGCGTCCGCGGTCGTCACCTTGCTGGTGGACTGCTCGCGGGCCTGGCGCAGCACGTCCGCGTCGTCGGTGCGGCCCTCACGCAACGCGATGACCTCCGACTCCAGTACGCCGATCAGCTCGGACTTGTAGCCGATGTCGTAGGCGGCACGGCGCATCGCCTGATCGACCTGGTCCATCCGGTACCCGCGCAGCCCGGTGTCGAAACGGACCGCCCCCACATCGGATTCGCGTAACGGGCGGGTGCCCGGCAACGCCACGGCCTGCGAATCCGGCTCGGCCGGCACCAGGCCGGGATCACGGCCGTTGACCAGCACCGTCACGCCGAAGATCACCGCCGCGACGGTCAACGCCACGACCAGGAGGAGCAGAAGCTGACCCATGTACTGATCGTGGCATGGCAGCCGGTTCGGAGCGACCCCGCCACCCGCCCCAATCACGATCGGCGCCGACGCCCACTCGGAAAGGCGGACGGGTGACCGGCTAGCGTCGGGATCGGCCGCCGCGGCGGCGACGGCGCGAACTTCCAGGAGGCGGGCATGGCCGGGGCGCTTCGGCTGGGTGGGCACACGTTCGCCGCCGGCGAGCTGGTGGTGATGGCGATCATCAACCGCACACCGGATTCGTTTTTCGACCGGGGGGCCACCTACGCCGCCGACAGCGCGCTGCGCGCCGTGGAGCGGGCGGTGGACGAGGGCGCGGCCATCATCGACATCGGCGGGGTCAAGGCCGGTCCCGGTGCGGAGGTCGGCGTCACCGAGGAGATCCGGCGCACGGTGGACACCATCGCCGCCGTCCGGGCCGAGTTTCCGCAGGTGGTGATCTCCATCGACACGTGGCGGGCCGAGGTGGCGACGGAGGCCGTGGCGGCCGGCGCCGACCTCCTCAACGACACCTGGTCCGGTGCCGACCCGACCCTGGTGGAGGTGGCCGCGCAGACCGGCGCCGGGCTGGTCTGTTCGCACGCTGGCGGCCTGACGCCGCGGACCAGGCCGCACCGGGCCGCCTTCACCGACGTGGTCGCCGACGTGGTGGCGACGGTGACCGGGCTCGCCGAGCGCGCGGTGGCGGCAGGGGTACGCCGGGACGGCATCCTCATCGACCCGGCGCACGACTTCGGTAAGAACACCCGGCACTCGCTGGAGATCACCCGCCGACTGGACGAGCTGACCGGAACCGGCTGGCCGGTGCTGGTGGCGCTCTCCAACAAGGACTTCATAGGTGAGACGTTGGATCTGCCGGTGGCCGAACGGCTGGAAGGGACGCTCGCCGCGACGGCGGTCTCGGCCTGGTTGGGCGCCCAGGTCTTCCGGGCCCACCAGGTCGGCCCGACCCGCCGTGTGCTGGACATGGTGGCCTCGATCCGAGGCGACCGCCCGCCCACGACGACCCGCCGAGGGCTCGCCTGACCGGTTGTTGCCGTAACCGACCTCGACCGGCCGGACAGACCGACACGATCGCCGGAGGTCGTTGCGCTCAGGTCCAGCGGAGGATGTTCCTACGCCAGGCGTAGAGGATGCCGAGCGCGAGCACCGCCACGAACACCGCCATCTCCACCACCGTCACCAGACCGAAGCCCGGCCGGTCGAAGACCACCGCCCACGGGAAGAGGAACACCGCCTCGACCGCGAACAGCACGTACAGGTACGCGTACACGTAGTAGCGGATCTGCATCTGCGCCCAGTCGGCACCGACCGGATCGAGCCCGCACTCGTAGCTGGCCCGCTTGCCTGGCGGATCGGCCGGACGCGCCGGGCGTAACACCCGGTTGGCGGAGAACGCCGTAACGAAGAAGAGAACGCTGGCGAGCAACAGGAGCCCGAGCGTCGCGTACGAGCCCAGGTATCCAGTCACAGTCGGCAGCCTACCGTCCGCCCCGGACGGGCCGGTCCTAACACGTTACGGATTTGTTTCCGGATGGGACTAGTGCACCGAGGCAACTGTTATCGAATATGGGACACCCACCCCTGGCACCGGAGGACAGATGGCCCGCGTGAAGGCATCGCCCGGTAACCGGGCGGAGGGGCGGCGTTCCACGCCCCTGCTGGCGCTCACGCTCGGCCTGCTCGCGGCGCTCGCCCTGGGACCGGCCTGGGCCAGTGCGGCCACACCGGCCGCGGACCCGGTCGCCACCTCGGCCGACCCGATCAACGAGCCGGGAGGGGAAGTGCCCCCGACCACCCCGGCGGAGGAGCCCACCCCGACCGAGGTGCCGGGCGGCGAACCCGGGCCGACCGAGCCGGCACCGGAGACCACCGCGCCACCACCGGAGACGACGCCACCGGCACCGGTCACCACCGCCCCGGAGGTCCCCCCGGTGCCAACCACCGTCGCCCCCGCGCCGGGCCGCACCACCCGACCGCCCAGCCCGGCTCCCCCGGTGCCTCGGAC
>NZ_QGSZ01000339.1 GCF_003857055.1 Micromonospora inaquosa
GCGGGTTCGTGGGCGGGTCGGTGGGCGGGTTAGTGGGGGTGGCGCTGTTCAGGGCCTCGAGGGTGGCCGTGTAGGCGGCCTTCTTGTTGCCGTTGCACTCGAAGAGCAGCGGAGTGCCGCCGGAGCGCCACGAGTCGCAGTCCCGAACGCCCCACACGGTGACCCCGTTGCAGCGGGCCACAGCAAGGCAGTCGTTGACCACGTTGCGGTAGGTGTTGGCCTGGCTCGTGCCGGAGCCCTCGATGTCCAGCTCGGTGATCTGCACGTCCACCCCGAGGGCGGCAAAGCTGGAGAGCGTCGTGCGGTAGTTGCTGTTGTACGGCGAGTTGGCGTTGAAGTGGGACTGGAACCCGACGCAGTCGATCGGCACCCCACGAGACTTGAAGTCGCGCACCATGTTGTACACGGCCTGGGTCTTGGCCCAGGTCCAGTTGTCGGTGTTGTAGTCGTTGTAGCAGAGCTTCGCGTCCGGGTCGGCCGCGTCGGCGGCGCGGAACGCCGCCTCGATCCAGTCGTTGCCGGTGCGCTGCAGGTTCGAGTTGCGACGGGCGCCGCTGTTGCCGTCCTCGAACGCCTCGTTCACCACATCCCACGAGTAGATCTTGCCCCGGTAGTAGCTGGCCACCCGGGTCACGTGGTTCAGCATCGCGCTGCGTAGCGCGCTGCCCTCCATGCCCTGCATCCAGCCCGGCTGCTGCGAGTACCAGGCCAAGGTGTGGCCCCGGACCTTCCACCCCCGGGAGAGGGCGTGGTTGACGATCCGGTCCGCGTTGCCGAACGTGAAGTTGTTCTGCTGCGGCTCGGTCGCGTCGATCTTCATTTCGTTCTCGGGGGTGATGCTGTTGAACTCGCGGTTCAGGATCGTCGTGTAGGCGCCGTCGCTGAGCTTGTTCGCTGCGACCGCGGCACCGAAGTACCGGCCGGACTGGGCCGCGGCGGCGCCGAGGGTCGTCTCGGCGGCCTGGGCCAGGTTGGGTAGCAGCGACACGACCAGGGTCAAAATTATCGCGGCTGTTCCGGAAATAGCGAACGTGCGTAGTCGGGTAGGCCCGGTGGGACGGGTCCGGGAAGGCATGCTGATCCTCCGGTGGTGGGATAGGGGAAGCTCTGTCGCTGTTCGAGTGGGGTGGCCCCGCTCGGATGACGGTGGCCACGATGCTCAGTCCGCCCGAGCGGGCCGGGACTGATCTCAGGCGTCCGCCCGGATGCGAGTCCGCTCGGAGCACCTGACCAGCGGGTGGAGCGTTGCGATGGGTGGGGCCGGCCGCCCGCCGGGATATGGCTGCGGGCGCTGGTCTCGTTGGGTGGTGGACGTGGTCACCTGGCCGGTGGGTGGGCCTGACGGTTGCGTGAGGCGCCTCCAGTGCGGAAGGATCTTGTTAACGTTCACACTGATCGATGGCTCTCAGGCTGGCAGAAAATTCCCGGGTTTTCAACCGGTAGTTTCGGACCTGTTACGGATCCGGGCGCCAAGGATCGAGTTCCTTCGGACGAACAAGATCAAATAAAGCTCGGCCTGGCGGCAAGCCATTCCAAATCAGCTGCCCAAGAGGGCTTCAGGCCGATGCCGGTCGACGGCGGATGACCAGCAGGGCAATGTCGTCGTTCGGGTGTTCCTCAGCCGTGGTGGCCATGATGTGGTCGCACAACGCCTCGGCCGGCCCGGACCGCACGGCGGCGGCGAGGCGCTCGATCCCGGTGTCGATCAGTTCCCTGCGGCGTTCGACCAGCCCGTCGGTGTAGAGGACGAGCGCCGCGCCCGGCGGTAGGTCCAGCACTGTGGTGCGGCGATTGTTCACTGGTCGGCCCACACCGAGTGGCCGGTCCACCGTCAGGCTGACGGGCTGGGTCGGCTGGCCGGGAACAGCCAGCAGCGGTGGAAGATGGCCCGCGGAGGAGAGATACACCTGCGCCCGGTCGGGTGTGATCAGGGCGTAGACAGCGGTGGTGAGGGTGCCCGCCTCGAAATGGTGGATCTTGCGGTCGAGGGAGGTCAGTGCCTGGGCGGGATCGTCCGAATCGAGGGCATAGGCGCGTAGCGCGCTGCGGATGCGCCCCATGACGACGGCAGATGGCAGCCCGTGGCCGGAGACGTCGCCGATGACCGCGCCCAGCCACCCCGAGGGCAACGTGAACACGTCGTACCAGTCGCCGCCGATGCCCAGGTCGTGGCCGGGTATGTACCGGGCGGCCAGGTCCAGGCCGGGGACGTCGGGTAACCGGCCCGGTAACAGGCTGTGTTGCAGAGCCAGCGCCGCCTGCCGGTCGAGGACCTGCGCTCGGGCCTGCCCCGCGAGGCTGGCGCGATCGGCGACAAGCTGCAACAGCTGCACGTCGTCGGAACCGAACCGCCGCAGGGCCAGGGAGCCGACGTGTAGTACGCCGATGAGGTTGCCGTTGAGGAGCATGGGCACGCCCAGTAGGACACGAATGCCCTTGGCGAGCAGGATGGGATTGACGACGTCGTCCGGCCCAACGTTATAGATCGTGACCGGCGCGCGTGTCGAGGCCACCCGGCCGGCGAAACCGCGCCCGACCCGAATGCGGAAACCGCGCCGTACCTCCTCCTCCAAGCCCTTGGCCGCTGTCGCGACGAGCTCGTCGGTGTGGTCGTCCAGCAGCAGGATGGTCGCGGTGTCGACCTTGAGTAGATCCCGGACCCGTTCGAGCAGCTCGTCGAGCAACTCGGCGATGTTCAGCCCCGACAGGGCCGCGTCGGTGATCGCCTCGATACGACGCAGCCGCTCGTCATTCGTCACCAGCTCAGCATCGGCCACCCAGGAAGCCTAGACGCCGACCCGCCACCGTCAGCACGCCAGCGCCGAGATCAACAGTGTCGTGCCGTCGACGTGGGGGCACCCGGCCCATGTCGCGGCCCGACCCGACCGCGGCCGTGCGAGCCTGACTAATGTCATGAGTACCTGTGCGCCCCGCATCGAACGTCGTGACTAAGCGCACTGGAGCCAGCAACGCCTGTCGATGAGACTCGATTCAACGCCGGAACAAGAGCCGGCCGAGTTCGAGGGGCGGCGGGACGGTGGACGAACGCTACGACAGCTACTGCGCCGCGGACCGGCTGTTCTACGACTCGCTCGGCAGCGCCGTCGCGCAGCCCGTCTTCCCGGCCGCCGACCGGCCGGTGCCGCCCGGCTGGCGCCGTGAACCGCTCGACGACTGGCTGATCTA
This sequence comes from Micromonospora inaquosa, assembly GCF_003857055.1. Lineage (GTDB taxonomy): Bacteria > Actinomycetota > Actinomycetes > Mycobacteriales > Micromonosporaceae > Micromonospora > Micromonospora inaquosa. The sequence continues at coordinate 3,187 of NZ_QGSZ01000339.1, forward strand.
CGCGCCCGACGGCGGCTCGCTGCCGCAGCAGGGCTGGAAGATCCACGTTTCGGCAGGTATGGCGAACGCCGAGCGGGTGCTGGACGCGGTCTGGAACTACTGCGTTCCCCGCGGCCTGTCCTTCAAGTTCCTACGCGGGCCACGCACGCTGCTGCTGCGCAACTCCAAGTACGCAGCGCGGGCCGCCAGCGGCAAGTTCATCACGGTCTACCCCCGCGACGACGCGGAGCTGGAACTGGCCTGCAAGGAGCTCGACGAACTGCTCACCGGCGAGCCCGGACCGTACATCCTCAGTGATCTCCGCTACGGCGCCGGCCCGGTCCACGTACGCTACGGCGGCTTCGCCGCCCGCTACTGCCACTCTCCCGACGGTCAGGTGGTGCCGGCGATCGAGGACGACTCCGGCGCGCTGGTGCCGGACCGCCGTGAACCCGTCTTTCACGTGCCGGCCTGGATCACCCTGCCCGACTTCCTCGGCCCGCACCTGGCCGCCCGCAACGACACCAGCACCAACGAGGTGCCGTACCGGATCGAGCGAGTGATCCACTTCTCGAACGGCGGCGGACTGTACGTGGGCAGGGACCTGCGTACCGACACCGAGGTGGTGCTGAAGGAAGCCCGGCCGCACGCCGGCCTGGACGCCGACGGCACCGACGCCGTCGCCCGGCTGACCCGCGAGGCGCAGGCTCTGCGGCAACTCGCCGACCTGCCGCAGGTGCCTCGGGTGCACGACGAGTTCGTCCTCGGCGAACACCGGTTCCTCGCGCTCGAGTTCATCGAAGGCCGACCACTGAACAAGGTGCTGGTCGACCGCTACCCGCTGATCGACGCCGACGCCACGGACGCCGACCGGGCGGCGTACGCCCGATGGGCCCGCCAGACCTACGAACAGGTCGAAGCCGTCATCGCGGCGATCCACGAGCGCGGCCTGGTCTACGGTGACCTGCACCTGTTCAACATCATGATCCGGCCGGACGACCAGGTCGCCCTGGTCGACTTCGAGGTGGCCGCCCCGATCGCCGGGCACCGCCGACCCGGGCTGCGCAACCAGGGCTTCGCGGCACCGAGGGACCGGACCGGGCCGGCGGTCGACCGGTACGCCCTGGCGTGCCTGCGGTTGGCGCTGTTCCTACCCCTGACCCAGCTGGTCCGGCTCGCCCCGGCGAAGGTCGCTCACCTGGCCGACATCATCGCCGCGAACTTCCCGGTGCCGAGATCCTTCCTCGATCCGGCGGTCGAGGAGATCACCTGCGACCCGCCGGTCACCGCGGACCCGCGAGGGGTTCCGGACGCGGACGACTGGCCCACCACGCGGGACCGGCTGACGACGGCGATCCTGGCCAGCGCCACTCCCGAACGCGACGACCGGCTCTTTCCCGGTGACATCGAGCAGTTCCGCAGTGGCGGCCTCAACCTCGCCCACGGGGCGGCGGGAGTGCTCTACGCGCTCGACAAGAGCGGTGCCGGCCGGTGGCCCGAACACGAGGACTGGCTGGTGCGGCGGGCCACAGCGCCCCCGTCCGGCACCCGCTGCGGCTTCTACGACGGGCTGCACGGTGTCGCCTACGCACTCGTTCACCTCGGACGCCGGCAGGACGCGCTGGACGTTCTCGACATCTGCCTGCGGGAACCCCTGGACGGGCTCGACCACAGCCTGGCCAGCGGACTGTCCGGCATAGCGCTCAACCTGGCCGAGCTGGCCGCGCGTACCGGGGAGGCCTCGTTGCGGGCCGCAGCCTGGCGGGTCGCCGACCAGGTGATCGGGCGGCTCGCCGACGACCCGGGCCCGGACATCAGCGGCGGACGCAACCCGTACGCCGGGCTGCTGCGGGGCCGGACCGGACCGGCGCTGATGCTGTTGCGGCTCTACGAGCTCAGCGGCGACGACGAGCTGTTGGGACATGCCGCCACGGCATTGCGTCAGGACCTGCGCCGGTGTGTGCTGCGCCCGGACGGTGCCCTGGAGGTCAATGAGGGCTGGCGCACCATGCCCTACCTGGCGCACGGCAGCGTCGGCATCGGGCTGGTCCTCGACCAGTACCTGCGCCACCGGGCCGACGACCAGTTCACCAAGGCGAGCGCGGGGATCCGCCGCGCGGCGCGCTCACCGTTCTACGCGCAGTCCGGGCTCTTCACCGGCCGGGCCGGCATCATCGCCTACCTCGCCGCCTCCACCGACGAGGCCGACCGCCGCGAACTCGACGCGCAACTGGATCGGCTGGCCTGGCACGCGCTGCCGTACCGGGAGGGGACCGCGTTCCCCGGCGAGCAGTTGCTGCGGCTCTCCATGGACTTCGGCACCGGCACCGCCGGCGTGCTGTACGCGCTGGCCAGCGCGCGGCACGACCAGCCGCCGGTGCTGCCCTTCCTCGCGCCCCTGCCGGGCGCGCAGAGACCCCCTTGCCACAGCGAGGGTGACCTGATCGGCGAACGGATGGAAGGGAGGTGAACGACATGGCACTTCTGGACCTCCAGGGCCTGGAGATGGCTCCGGCCGACCGCACTGGTGGCGGTAGCCGGGCGAGCCTGCTGCTCTGCGGCGACAGCTCGCTCTCCGTCACGACCTGCAACTGATCCACGCACACGTGGGGCCCTGGGTGGGTAGACGTGCCCACCCAGGGCAACCGTGTACCAACGGGAGGACCGATGCCGACGTTCGCCATGGGGGACAGGCTGCTCCGGCAGACGGTCCTGGCGGGCGGCGGCTGGACCGCCGTACTCGCCGCGGTCGCGCTGCTCGGCGCGGCCGCCGAACTGTTGTTACCCGCGGCCCTCGGCCGCGCCGTCGACGCCGCTCTCGGTGACGGTTCCGGCTGGTGGGCGGTGTCGGCCTGCGGCCTGGTCGTCATCCTCATCTGCGTCGACACCCTGACGGACCTGGCCAGCGGGTTCGGTGCGGCCCGCGCCACCGCCGGACTGCGTCGGCGCCTGCTGCGTCACCTCTTCGCGTTGGACGTCCGCGCCACCCGCCGGCACCCGGTGGGTGACCTCGTAGGCCGGTTGGTCGGCCAGGCCGCCGACGCCGGACAGGCCGGCAACGCCGTGGTCCTGGCCACCGTGGCGGTGCTTCCGCCGCTCGGTAGCGTCGTCGCGCTCGCCATCCTGGAACCGGCCCTCGGTGTCACCCTGCTCGTCGGTCTCGGCCTGCTCGCCGTCCTCATGCGCGCCTTCGTGGCCGACGCCTCGGCCGCGACCGCCGGTTACCAACGGGTGCTCGGCACCATCGCCGGGCGACTGCTGGAGTCGTTGACCGGTGCCCGCACCATCGCCGCCGCCGGCACCACCCAGCGCGAGGAGGACCGGGTGCTGGCCGCCCTGCCGGAGCTGGACCAGCACGGCCGGCGCACCTGGGAACTGCTGGCCCGGGCGAGTGCCCGCACCTCGGCCGTGGCGCCGCTGCTGAACCTGAGCGTCATCGCGGTCGGCGGGTACGCCCTGACCGCAGGCTGGCTCACGCCGGGTGAACTGGTCGCCGCCGTCCGGTACGCGGCCATGGGCGCCGGCCTCGGCGCGGTGCTCGCCACCCTGAACCACCTGGTGCGCAGCCGCGCGGGAACGCAGCGGGTCGCCGAGCTGCTGACGCAGCCCGCCACGCCGGCCGGCGACCGGCGGCTTCCACCCGGCGGCGGCGCCCTGCGACTGCGGGGGGTGTGCGTGCACGCCGACGACGGCCGGCCCATCCTGGACGGCATCGACCTGGACGTGCCGGCCGGCGCCACCGTGGCCGTCGTCGGAGCGTCCGGTGCCGGCAAGTCGACCCTGGCGGCCGTGGCGGGACGGCTGTACGACCCCGACCGCGGTGAGGTGCGCCTGGACGGTGTGCCGCTGCGGGACCTCGACGCGGCGGCGCTGCGCCGAGCCGTCGGCTACGCCTTCGACCGTCCGGTGCTGATCGGCGCGACCGTCCACGACGCGATCGGTTTGGCGCTGCCGGTCGACTCGGCGGCGCCGCCAGCCGATCGGAGCCCGGCCACGCCGGCGGTGCTGCGGGCGGCTCGCCTGGCGGCGGTCGCCGACGTGATCGACCGTCTGCCCGGCGGTTACCGCACGCCGCTGGTGGACACGCCGCTCTCCGGTGGCGAGACCCAACGCCTCGGCCTGGCCCGCGCGTTCGCCGCCGAGCGGCTGCTCATCCTGGACGACGCGACGTCCAGCCTCGACACCGCGACCGAACACCGGATCACCGCTGCGGTTCTCGGGCGGGCCGGGGAGCGTACCCGACTGGTGGTCACCCACCGGACCGCGGCGGCCGCGGCGGCCGACCTCGTCGCCTGGCTGGACGGCGGTCGGCTGCGCGGCCTGGCACCGCACCGGCGACTCTGGGCCGACCCGGACTACCGTGCTGTCTTCCAGCCGGCCGGCGGTGGGTCGTGAGCCGTTTCGGCGTACGCCGGGTGACCTGGCGGGCGCTGCGGGCCCGCCGGCGGGAGCTCGCCGCGCTCGGCGGCTGGTCGCTTGTCGAGTCGCTGCCCGCGCTGCTCGCCGGCTATCTGGTCGCCCGCGCCGTCGACGAGGGTTTTCTGGCCGGACGTCTCGTCAACGGCCTGGCCTGGTTGGGGGTCCTCGGCGTAGCCGTGCTGGTCGGCGCGGCGGCCACCGGGCGGACGTACCGGAGCCTCGGCGCGGTGGTCGAGCCGTTCCGCGACGAGGTGGCCGCCCAGGTGGTCCGGGGCGCGCTACGCGACGCCACCCGGGCAGACGGTCGCCCGGACAGCGCCGCCGTGACCCGGCTGACCCACCAGATGGAGATCGTCCGCGACACCTTCGCCGGTCTGCTGATGGTGACCCGCGGTTTCCTCTTCTCCGCCGGCGCCGCCCTGCTCGGCCTGCTCGCCCTGGCACCGGTGGTGGCGGCGCTGGCCGCCGCGCCGCTGCTCGCCGGTCTGGTCGTGTTCCTCGCCGCACTGCCCGCGATGGTCACCCACCAGCGCGCCTACGTCCGCGCCGGTGAGCAGCTCGGCCAGTCGGCGGTGACCGCGCTGGCCGGTCACCGCGACGTGCTGGCCTGCGGCGCCCAGGCCCGCGTGACGGCCGACGTGGAACGCTGGGTGTCGGCGCAGGCCGCCGCCGAACGCAGGCTCGCCCGGATGGCGGCCATCCGCAGTCTCAGCCTCGGCATCGGCGGCTGGCTGCCACTGCTGGTGCTGATGGTGGCCGCCCCGTGGTTGGTCGAGCGTGGGCTCACCGCCGGCGCGGTGCTCGGCGCGCTGATCTACGTCTCCACCGGGCTGCAACCCGCCCTGCACACCCTGGTGCAGGGCCTCGGCGGCGGCGGGCTGCGCTACGCGGTCACCCTGGAGAACATCCTGCGCACCTATCCGGAATCCGACCACCAGCGCCCGTCCGCCCCCGCCGTCCGGCCGCCCACCGGTCCTGCCGGCCGTTCGCCAGCCGTCGAGGTCCGCGGGCTGACCTTCAGCTACGGCCCGCGCGCCCGGCCCGTGCTGCAGAACTTCTCGCTGACACTGGCCGACCGGGACCATCTCGCCGTGGTGGGCCCGAGCGGTGCGGGCAAATCCACGCTGGCCGCCCTGATGGCCGGTCTGGTGCCGCCGCAGGCGGGCACGGTCCACCTGGCCGGCGCAACGGTAGCCGAGGTCGATCCGGCCGTCCTCGCCCGGATGCGCGTGCTGGTGCCCCAGGAGGCGTACGTCTTCACCGGCACTCTCGCCGACAACCTCCGCTACCTCCGGCCGGACGCCGACGAACAGACGCTGGAGGTCGCCCTCGACGCGCTCGGCGCGCGTCCTCTGGCGACCCGGCTGGGTGGCCTGGGCGCGCCGGTCGCGCCGGCCCTGCTCTCCGCCGGCGAACGGCAGCTCATCGCTGCGGTCCGGGCCTGGCTGGCACCTGCCCCGCTGGTGCTCCTCGACGAGGCGACCTGTCACCTGGACCCGGCGCTGGAAGCGACGGTCGAGGCCGCCTTCGCCCAGCGGTCCGGCAGCCTCGTGGTGATCGCACACCGGATCAGTTCCGCGCTGCGAGCCGATCGGGTGCTGGTCCTCGACGGCGGCGAGCCCGTGGTGGGGACGCACGAGCAGTTGTTGGCCCGCTCAGCCACCTACCGGGCGCTCGTCGGCTGCTGGGACGACGACTCGGTGGTGTCGTCCCGGGCGGCGTCGGCGCGGCCGGGCTGAAACATCGGGGATCCGCGCCGACGGTGCCGGTCAGATCCAGCCTGCCTCGCCCGCCATCCGCACGGCCTCCACCCGGGTGCGGGCGCCCACCTTGCGGGCGATCCGACCGAGATGGTTACGCACGGTGCCACGGCTGAGCCCCAGCGACACCGCCACCTCAGCGACCGGCGCCCCTGCGGCCGTCAGCCTCAACACCTCCGTCTCGCGGCCGGTCAGCGGGCCATCCGAGCGCAGCGCCGCGACGACGAGATCCGCGTCCAGCACGGGCTCCCGGCGGGCGAGCCGGCGGATCCCGTCGATGACCCGCTGGGGGGCGGCGTCACTGCGCAGGATGCCGACCGCCCGGGACGGGCAGAGTAAGCCGCGCAGTCGCCGCGCCCGATGCGGGTGTGTCAGTACCAGGACGGGGCACAGGCCGAGGCGGCTGGGATCGATTCCCTCGACGAAGTCAAGGTCGGCCACCATCACGTCGGGGCGTTGGGCGCGGACGGCCGCGGAGACCTCGTCGCCGCGATCCACCTCCGCCACGACACGGATGTCCTCCTGGGCGGCGAGGACGAACGACAACGCGCCCAGAACCAGCGCACCGTCCAAGGCGAGCAGGGTACGGATCACGATGACCTTCCCGTACTCCGATAATGATCACTCAACGTCAATATTCAAACACGCATCCGCTGGGTCCGCACGGCGACGGGGGCGGGCCCGAACATCTCCACCGGACCCGCCCCCGACGGCTACAGCCAGCCGTTACGCCGCGCGCGCGACACCGCCTCCAACCGGTTGCGAGCCCCGGTCTTGCGCAGAATCACCGACAGGTGATTGCGCACCGTCCCGTGTGCCAGGTACAGACGGACGGCGATCTCCTTCAGGGGCAGACCCTCGGCCGCCATCCGCAGCACGTCCATCTCCCGAGGCGTCAACGGCATCTCCACCGGACTCAACGCCGCCACCGCCGCGGCCGGGTCGATCGCCCGATCCCCGGCCGCGAGCGCGCGGATCGCCCGCACCAACTCGGCTAGTGAGCTGTCCTTCCCGACCAGGCCGCGCGCGCCGGCTGCCAGCGCCGCCTCGACCAGGGCCGGGCTCCACCGCGGGCTCATCGCCAGCACGGCGGCGTCCGGTGCCTCGACGTCGATCCGGGCGACCACCTCCACCGGGTCAGGCAGTTCCGGCGTCAGTGCCAGCACCACCACCTGGGGTCGGCACCGCCGGACCACCGTCAACAGCTCGCCGACACCGTCCACGTCGGCGACCACCTCCATATCCTCCTCGCGTGACAGCGCGGCGCAGAGCGCCCCGCGGAGCAAACCCATGTCCTCGGCGACGACAACGTGGATCACCACGTCTTCTCCGATCTCAGGTACGCGTTCCGACGGCCACCGATCCCGGAACATTCACGGGTTGGTCGTGGCGGTCGTGCGCGACAGACGGGTAGGCACTGCCCGGCGGCACCGTCACAACGGACGGGCGCGGGCACTGATCGACCGGCCAGCGGTGGCACAGGCCGTGCGGGCCAGCTACCGGGGTCGGTCGACCCGCCTCAGCCCGGGCGGGCGATCGCAGACGGAGTGTTGCTGTCGATGAGAAGCGCCACGAGGTCGCACGGCTGTGCGGCGCTGAGGTGCGACTGCCGGTCCACCGGCCAGACCAGCCCCGGCCCGGGCTTCGATCGATCGTCGACACCGGCGGCGTCCTGATCGACGGGCGCGACAGGTCGGCCCGAAAACGCAGCCCCCGCGACGACCGGTCCCGGGGCTACGGCGAGGTGCGCCGTGGGGGCCGTGGGACGCACGGGGCCGACGACGAAGATCGGCGGTGGCGCGGCCACCGGGGTGGGCAGCGCCGCGGCGGGTACGGGAGCCAGCGCCGGATCCGCCGGTGGCGTCGACACTGTCGGTACGGGAGCCAGGTCGGTCACCGGAACCGTGGCCGGCCCGAGCGCTGGCGGAGCGGACGGCGGAGGTGTCGCCGCCGGAACGATCACCGTGTCGAGAGCCGGTGGTAGCACGGCATCGACGACGTGCAGGAGCGCCGTGACGACTGGCGGGATCGGCACCGCACGCACGATGTCGACGATGTACGGCAGTGGGGCGGTGATCAGGCCCACCACCGGCGAATCGCCTGGTACGTGCACCACGGGCGGGTCGGGGACGGCGGTGGCTGGCTGTCGCGGTGATTCAGCGGCCGGTCGCGACCGGTCGGCGCGGTGAGCCGCGCGTGCCGGGGAAGCCGGCCGGAGCCTCTCGGGCTCGGCCGCGTCGGCTGGGGCGGATGCGTCGAGCCGGGGCAGCGGGACTGCTGCGGGCGACGCGCCTGTCGAGTGTCGACGCCCCGCCGGGGGTGTCGGGTCGGCGACGACGTCACCGATGGACTTCACCAACGACTCGCGGAGCCTTTCGCTGGGGCGGTCGGCGGCACCGGCGGCTCGATGGCGCTTTTCGCTGGGGCGGGCGGCGGCTCGCTGGCGCGCCTCGCTGGGGCGCTCCGCGACCGTGAGGCGCACGACCGGCTCGACCAGACCGACGATGTCCCGACGCGGCTCAGCGTCGGACCCCGCGCGCATCCCGTCGGCGGCGGCCGGCCCCTGAAACAGGGCGGCCACCACGAAACCGGTCCCGACGGCGAGCGCGATCAGCACCACCCGCCGGGCGAGCCTGCGCAACCGGTCGCCGGCAAACGGCGTGGATCGGCCAGGCGCGGACGTCGGCGCGGTTCCGTTGACGGGACTTCGCACGCGGGCACGACCCCTTCCTCTGAGCTGCTGACCCATAGTAGCGATGCCCTCACGGAGTCGCATCCGGTGACGGTGCGTTCGTCGACGACATGGGTCCGCGCTGCGTCTGATGTGGAAGTTCGTCGCTGGCCGGAGACTTGACGAGATCGTCCAGGATGGCTGAATTGGGAGCGGTTGCACCGGTGGGGGCAGGCGACGCGCCCGCCCCCACGGGTCTGTCGACGGTCGCAGCCGCGCGTTCGACGGCAACACGCCAGGCGGTATCGATCGATGGTCCATCGTGGAGCAAGGTCGGGTGTACCGTCGCCGCATGACGGTGCTGCAGGAGTTTGTCGCCGCTCTTTCCAGCGGCCGGATCCAGGTTGTCGACCTCACCGCTCCGCTGTCGGACCAGACCCCGATCCTGGGTCTGCCCGAGCAGTTCGGCCAGACCTGGCCGTTCCGGCTCAGCGAGATCAGCCGGTACGACGACCGTGGTCCGGCCTGGTACTGGAACAACTTCTCCACCGGCGAGCACACCGGCACCCACTTCGACGCCCCGGTGCACTGGGTCAGCGGTCAACAGGGCGCCGACGTGTCGCAGGTCCCGGTGAGTCAGTTGATCGCGCCGGCGGTGGTGATCGACCACTCCGCCGACGCCGCCGACAACCCCGACTTCCTGCTTGAGGTGGAGCACGTCAGGGCGTGGGAGGCGGAACACGGGGCACTGCCCACCGGTGGTTGGCTGCTCTACCGCACCGGCTGGGACGCGTACGGCGACGACCCGGAGCGATACGCCAACGCTGGGCGTACCCCGGGCATTTCCGTGGAGTGCGCCCGCTGGCTGGCCGAGGAGTCGCCCATCCAGGGCGTCGGGGTGGAGACGGTCGGCACCGACGCGGGCGCCGCGCAATCGTTCGACCCGCCGTTCCCGTGCCACTCGTTCCTGCTCGGCCAGGACAAGTACGGCCTGACCCAGCTCCGTAACCTCGCGCGGTTGCCGGCGACCGGCGCGGTGGTGATCGCCGGCCCGCTGCCGATCGTCTCCGGCTCCGGCAGCCCGTGCCGGGTCCTCGCGCTGGTCGAACGCTAGGCCGGGACACCGATGCGGGTAGCCGAGGTGGTCGGGCGGGTTCTGCACGGGCACGGCGCACGGCACGTCTTCGGGGTGGTCGGCAGCGGCAATTTCCACGTCACGAACGCGCTTGTCGCGGCCGGTGCCCGGTTCGTGGCGGCGGCCCACGAGGGTGGCGCGGCGAGCATGGCCGACGGGTACGCCCGTACCTGTGGGGCGGTGGGTCTGCTCTCGGTGCACCAGGGTCCGGGAGTCACCAACGCGCTGACCGGTCTCACCGAGGCGGCGAAGAGCCGTACCCCGCTGGTGGTCCTGGCCCCGGAGGCGACCGCGCCGCGGTCGAACTTCTTCATCGACCTGCCGGCGCTCGCCGCCGCGGTCGGGGCCGACTTCCATCGGGTACGCGCGACGCACGCGGCCGAGGACTCGGCCGCGGCGTACCGGGCCGCTGCCCGGGGCGCGACGGTGGTGCTGGGCCTGCCGTTGGAGGTGCAGCACACCGTGGCCGAACCGTGGTCCGGCCCGATCCCCGAGGTCGCGCCGACCCCGGTCGCGGCACCGCAGGTCGAGCCGTTGCTGGCCGCGATCCAGGCCGCACGCCGCCCGGTCTTCATCGCGGGTCGGGGTGCCCGGGCGGCCCGCGACCCGCTGACCCGGCTCGCCGACGCGTGCGGCGCGCTGCTCGCGGTCTCCGCCGCGGCGAAGGGACTGTTCGCCGGGAACCCGTGGAACCTCGACGTGGCCGGCGGCTTCGCCACCCCGCTCGCCGCCGAGCTGATCGGCGAGGCCGACCTGGTCGTCGCGTGGGGAAGCACGCTGAACATGTGGACCACCCGACACGGCGAGCTGATCCCGCCCTCCGCCGTCGTCGTCCAGGTGGATCGCGACCCGGCCGCGTTCGGGGTGAACCGCCCGGTCGACCTGGCGGTGGCCGGTGAGGTGGCGGCGGTCGCCGAGGCGGTCCTCGGTCGACTGGACGGTCACTCCACGGCGTCTGTGGCCGGCGACTGGCGTACGCCGGAGCTGGCCCGACGAATTCGCGACAACGGTCGGTGGCGGACGGTTCCGTACCGGGACGAGAGTGACGCGACGACGATCGACCCGAGGACCCTCTCGGCGGCCCTGGACGACCTGCTGCCGCCCGACCGCACGGTGGTGGTCGACTCGGGCAACTTCATGGGTTACCCGTCAATGTGGCTCGACGTGCCGGACGTGGCCGGATTCTGTTTCACCCAGGCCTTTCAGTCGGTCGGGCTCGGCCTGGCCAGTGCGCTCGGCGCGGCGGTCGCCCGACCGGACCGGCTCACCGTCGCCGCGCTCGGCGACGGTGGCTTCGGCATGTCCGCGACCGAACTGGTCACCGCCGTCCGGCTGGCGCTACCCCTGCTCGTGGTGATCTACGACGACGCGGCGTACGGCGCCGAGGTGCACCACTTCGGCCCGGACGGGCATCCGTTGGAGACGGTCACCTTCCCCGAGACCGACCTGGCCGCCATCGCCCGCGGTTACGGCTGTGACGGGTTGACCGTCCGGACCGTCGACGATCTCGAACCGGTACACCGCTGGCTCGCTGGTCCCCGTACCCGGCCGCTGGTGATCGACGCCAAGGTCTGCGCCGCGCGCGGCTCCTGGTGGTTGGAGGAGGCGTTCCGTGGCCACTGAGCCGCTGCCCCCTGAGCCATTGCCGCACGGAGGGCCAAGGCCCCCAGCGCTCCCGGCCGGACCGTTTGCTGGTGGAGCCGGAGGGTAGGTGGGAACCCATGACTACGCCTGAGCAGAGTCAGCAGGAGAGAGCCCTCGAAACCGGCGCGGTGTATCAGGACGCCGAGGGGCGTCGAACGACGGATCCGGGGTCCGGGGCTGCGCACGCCGACAGTGAGGCCGAGCGCAACGCGGAGCACCTCAGGCGGGGCGAGGTCGGCCCGCGCGTACCGGAGGAGTAGCCGCCGGCCCGGCCCGGCGGTGCGGGGCGAGGGTGTGCAAGGCAGTTCGGGGAGCATTGCCCTGGTGCCGCTCGACATGCCCCGGTCAGCGCCCGGATGTTCCGGCTGCCCGATCCAGCGGGGCGGTCAGCCGGCGACGACGAGAGCCTGGGGTGCGGCGGCCTTCATCCGGGTACGCAGCCACTTGAGCTGGATCGCCGTTTCTCCTTCGCAGCGTCGCACCACAGCGAGCAGGTCCTCGTCGCGGGCGCCGTGGGCGGCCTGGCCGACGACGGTCCAGGTGATGTCACACTCGGCGGCCATCAGGTAGAGGTCCTGCAGGTCACGCAGGAGGCCGATGCCGCCGGTGCGGGTGCCGGTGAACAGTTGCGAGTGCAGCCGGTCGGGTTCGTCGGGGGCGTCCTCCGAGTAGCGGACCGCGAACGGGCGCAGCTGTTCGGCGTAGCCGTCGCAGCGCTTCGCCTGCTGCTGGCAGAGGTGCTCGATGTCGGGTTCCTCGGCGTGCGCTTCGGCGACCTGCCGGAACGCGTCGGCCAGGTTGACCTGCGCCCGGTGCAGGAGACCGAGATAGTGGGCGAGTTGCACGACTCACTCCTTCTCACTGGTGGCCTCGGCCGCCGGCCCACCGACTGTGGGCGGCACGTCAGCGTCCGCTGGTGGTGCGCTGCCGCCGACCGTCGGTGCCGGCGAGGGTACGCCCCGCCCGTCGGCGAGTTTCGCCACGGCGACGGCGGCGACTTTGAAGAGGGGCTGTTTGGACACCGGGTCCCAGGCGGTGATGGTCAGCTCGTTCGCCGCCCGTCCGGTGCGGTCGGCCGGGTCCTGGTCGAAGTAGCCGTAGTGGAACGGCAGGAAGACGACGCCCGGGCGGATGCCGCAGAGCCGGGCGCGGGCCTGGATGGCGCCGCGCGCCGAGGAGACGCCGACCAGGTCACCTTCGACGATGCCGAACCGGGCCGCGTCGGCGGGATTCAGCTCCACCCACACGTCCGGTGCCGCCTGGTTGAGCTGCGGGGCGCGTCCGGTCTTGGTACGGGTGTGGAACTGGTAGACGGTGCGTCCGGTGGTGAGCAGCAGCGGATGCCCGTCGTCGGGCACTTCGGGTGAGGGTTGGTAGTCGACGCTCTTCAGGAACGCCCGTCCGTTCGGTTCCTTGGCCCGGTATTCCGGTTCGGTGAACTCCGCACCGGTGGCGAGGTCGTGGCCGTACGTCTCGCAGTAGTCGGGTTCGGTGTGGAAGTGTCCGTCGGTGTAGAGGCGTTCGGTGCCGTCGGGATGCTCGTCGGTGCAGGGCCACTGGATGCCGGAGCCGCCGCGCAGCTTCTCGTAGGTGATGCCGGTGTAGTCGCACGGCCGACCCCGCGAACACTCCTTCCACGCCTCGAACACCTCCTCCGGCCCGCTCCAGTCGATCAGCGGCTGCCCGTCGCGGTCCCGGAAGTCCATCCGGCGGGCGTAGTCGAGGAAGATGTCCAGGTCCGGGCGGGCCTCTCCAGGCGGGTCGACGGCCTTGTCGGAGATGTGCACGGTCCTGTCGACGCTGGTGAACGTGCCGGTCTTCTCGCCCCACGTGGCTGCGGGCAGCACGACATCGGCCAGCTCGGCGGTCTCGGTGAGGAAGAGATCCTGGACCACCACGAACAGCTCCGGCCGGGCCAGGATCTGCCGGATTCGCCGCAGCTCCGGCAGCGAGACCGCCGGGTTGGTGGCGGAGATCCAGAGCAGTTTGATCGAGCCCTGCTCGGCGTACCGGAAGATCTGCATGGCGTGCGTCGGTGGCGCCCAGTGCGGGATGATGTCCACGTTCACGTTCCACAGCCGCGCCAACTCTTCGACGTGCCGCTCGTTGTCCCAGTTGCGCAGGCCGGGCAGGTCGCCGTCGGCCCCGGTCTCACGGTTGTTCTGGGCGGTGGGCTGGCCGTTCATCTGGTAGATCCCGGCACCCGGCCGGCCGATCATGCCCCGGATCAGGTGCAGGTTGTTGACGGCGCAGGCGGCGGCGGTGGCCTGGTTCGACTGGTAGAACCCTTGCAACACGGTCGACAGCAACCGCTGCGAGGTGCCGAGTAGTTCGGCGGCACGCTCCACATCGACGGCGGGCACCTCACAGATGTCGGCGACCCGCTGCGGCGGGTAGGCGTCGACGATCCGGCACAGCTCGTCGAAACCGAGGGTGTGCGCGTCGACGTAGTCGTGGTCGTACCAGCCGCGCCGGATGATCTCCCGGAGCAGGCCGTTCATCAGGGCAATGTTGGTGCCGTTGCGCACCGCCAGGTGCAGATCGGCCTCCCGGGCGACGGGGGTGGCGCGCGGGTCCACCGCCAGCATCGCCGGCGGGTTGGGGCCACGGCGTCGGTCCAGCATCCGCATCCACAACACCGTCTGCGTCTCGGCGACGTTGTGACCCCACAGCGCGATCGCGTCGCAGTGGTCCACGTCGGTGTACGAGCCGGGCTGCCCGTCGGTGCCGAAGCTCGCCTTCATCGCCGCCGCCGCGGTGGCCGTGCAGAGCCGGGTGTTGCCATCCATGTGCGGCGTACCCAGACCGGCCTTGCCGATCATTGCCAGCGTGTAGTACTCCTCCAGGAACAGTTGCCCGCTGGTGTAGAAGCCGAAGTGTCCCCACCCACCCGGCCCGTCGAGGAGTTCCTTCGACCGGGCCACGATCCGGCCCATCGCGGTGTCCCAGTCCGTCTCGACCAGGCGATCGCCTTCGCGGACCAGCGGTCGGGTCAACCGGTCCGGGCTGTGGTTGGCCTGCCAGCCGTACAGATCCTTCGGGTCGACCCGACCCCGGTTGATCCGGTCCACCGCCCGGCCGCGTACCCCGACGATCCGCCCGTCAGCGACGCCGATGTCCAGCGCGTCGCCGTTGGAGTGCAGCACCGACGCCGACTGGACCCACCGGTCCACGTCGGCGTCGGTCCGGCCGTCGGCCAGGTACCGGTCCACCCGCACCGGCCACTCCTGTCCCGGCCCGTACGGGGTCCGCTCACCCCACGGGTCGGCGATCCGGTCCACCATGACGTCCTCCTTCCGATGACGACGGGGGTGCCAGGAACACGTACCCGACCAGCAGCGCCACCGCGTGCACGATGAACGCCGCCGACGAAGGCGTGCGGGGTGCGCCGCGCTCGGCCCGTCGGGTTCCCCTTCTCACCTCGACCGCCTTCTAGCATGTGGCCCTACCCCCAGGTTGGCGGGCCGAACCGGACGGACAGCACCTCTTCGGGGCTCCTGAAGATCACAATGCCAGGCAGAGACTGTTCGACCGCTCGACTGCGCAGCCCGGTGGCCCGAGGCCGCGCTGGCCACAGCCCCGGTGGCCCGAGGCCGCGCTGGCCACAGCCCGCCGCCCGGCGACCCACCCCTTGCTCTGCACCCGCCCAAGCGCCAGTTACGGACCGTGCGTGGTGCGCGGGCGGGTGCAGAGCAAAGGGTGGCCGTGCCTATGGTGCTACCCGTCCGCGCGCTCGGTCTCTGCCGCCCGCGTCGAGAGACGGCAACGCGCCGCCCGGGACAGAACCCGAGCGGCGCGTCTCCGACGTGGCGGGCGTGCCTGGTGCCGTACTAGTTGCGGGTGCTCCACTGCTGGTTGGCGCCGCCGTGGCAGGCCCAGAGGTGAAGCTGCGTCCCATTGGCGGTGCCGGAACCGATGGCGTCGAGGCACAGCCCCGATTGGGCTCCGGTGATGGTGCCGTTCGAGTTCAGGTTCCACTGCTGGTTGGACTGGCCGTTGCAGTCCCAGATGATCACCGCGGTGCCGTTGCTGCTCCCCGCCCCGCTGGCGTCCAGGCACTTGTTGCCGTAGACGGTCAGGGCGCGGTTGGCGGTGTGGGTCCACCGCTGGTTGGTGCCACCGTGACAGTCCCACAGTTGCGGGCGGGCGCCGTTGCTGGTGCTGGAGTTGGGGATGTCGATGCACCGGCCGGACTGGCCACCGGCGATCAGCACGTTCTGCTGGCCGGCCGGCGGCGGGGTCGTTGGCGGGGGAGTGGTGGGCGGCACGTCAGACCCGAACTGGGTGAAGAACCGCCACACCTCCTGCTTGACCCAGCTCCGCGCGCCGCTCTCACAGCCGGCACACCCGTCCACCGGACCTTGCTGGTGGCCACCGTCGAACGCGGCCCAGACCACCGGATATCCGGGCTGGCAGGAGTACGCGGTGGTGATGTGGGTGAGGCTGCCAGCCCTCGGCTCCGGCGGGTTCTGCGCAGCGCATCCGTTGTTCCGGACGAACCTGTCGCGCAGCGACCGTCCGCTGGGGATGTTGTCGTTGATACCGTGAATGCCCAGGTAGGCGACGGGCTGGGTGCCGCCGCTGCACCCGCTGATCGCCCCCGGGGCCGCGATTGCGGCGACCGCACGGAACACCGTCGGCCGGGAACACGCCAACGAGTAGCTCATCGCGCCGCCGTAGCTGAAGCCGACCGAGAAACGTTGCGTGGTGTCGACGCAGAGGGCGTTGTCGATCACGCGGATCATGTCGTCGGTGAAGGTCACGTCCTCACCGTTGGAGTTGCCCCAACCGTTGTTGAGGCCCTGCGGGGCGACGAAGATCGTGCTGTTGTTCGCCTGCGAGAGCATGCCGTAGTAGGCCCACGCGGCCCCGTCGGTTCCGCCCGACGCGACCTGACTGGCGGTGCCGCCCAACCAGTGGAACCCGAAGGCCAACCGGTGGGCATAGGTGTTGTTGTAGTTGTCAGGCAACCGAAGGATGAAGCTGCGGCTCTTCCCGCTGCTCTGGATGGTGTGGGTTCCGCTGTTCAGCCCGGGCGCCTTGCCGCAGCCGGCAGTGGTGGCCGCGGCTGCCGGTGCGACCGTCGTGACGACGTACATTCCGACGGCGACCAGCATCATGACCGCCATGGCTGCCCCTAGCCAGGGGGCGGAGTGTCTGCGAAGTGGCACGGTTGAGCCTCCTTGGGCGTGGTTGAACATCCGGCGGACCGGTCCCCTTTTCGGGAACCTCGCCGGGCTCAGCTCCGGCTCCAGCGTTGATTGGCAGCGCCGGTGCAGTCCCAGATCTGGATGCGTGTGCCGTTGGCCGTGCCGCTGCCGACCGTGTCCAGGCACCGGCCCGAACCAACTCCGGTGATCGAGCCGTCGGCATTGAGCCGCCACTTCTGGTTGGACTGGCCGTTGCAGTCCCAAATGATCACCGAGCTGCCGTTCGCGGTGCTGGCGCCGTTGACGTCGAGGCACTTGCCGCCGAAGACGCGCAGCTCCTGAGCGCTGGTCGAGGTCCAGCTCTGGTTGCTCTGGCCGTGGCAGTCCCAGATGATCGCTGCCGCGCCGTTGGTCTGCGAGGCGCCGTTGACGTCCAGGCATCGTCCGGAGGACGTGTTGCGCAGGGCCGACGCGCCGCTCGGCGGCGGGGTGGTCGGTGGTGGGGTCGTCGGGTCGGTGCTACCGAACTGGGTGAAGAACTTCCACACCTCGCCCTTGGTCCAGGTCCTGGCTCCGCTGTCCCCGCCGCCGTCCACCGGGCCGGGGGTGTGCCCGCCGTCGAAGGCGGCCCAGACCACCGGATACCCGGAGCGGCAGCCGGAGTAGGTGGTGGTGATGTGGGTCAGGCTGCCCGCCCTCGGTTCGGGTGGGCTCTGTGCGGTGCACCCGTTGTTGCGCACGAAGGTGTCACGCAGGGACCGTCCGGCGGAGACGTTGAGGACCGGGTCCCCGATGCCGTGAATTCCCATGTACGCGACCGGCTGGGTGCCGCCGCTGCACCCGCTGAGCTGCCCGCCGGAGTAGACCGCGACGGCGCGGAAGACACTCGGCCGGGAACAGGCCAGCGAGTAGCTCATACCGCCGCCGTAGCTGAAGCCGAGCGCGAAGCGTTGCGTGGTGTCGACACAGAGGTCTGCCTCGATCACCCTGATCATGTCGTCGACGAAGGTGACGTCCTGGCCGCCGGGGTTGGCCCAGCCGTTGCCGTTGCCCTGTGGGGCGACGAAAATGGTGCTGTTGTTCGCCTGCTGCCGCAGCCCGTAGTAGGACCAGGCTGCCCCGTCGGATCCACCGCCGTCGACGTCGTTGGCGGTGCCGCCGTTCCAGTGGAATCCGAAGATCAATCGGTAGGCGTGGTTCCTGTCGTAGTTGTCCGGAATCCGCAGGATGAAACTACGGTTCTGACCACTGCTCTGGATGGATCGTTGCCCGCTGGTCAGCGTGGGTGCCTTGCCGCATCCGGCGGTCGCCGCGGCCGCCCCGATCTCCGCGGCCGACGCGGTGGTGCCCAAGCCGCCGGCCAGTGCCGCCGCGCTCACGGTCACGACGACGGCCGCCGCCGTCGCAAGCAATCCAAGGATGGGTCTACGTCTTGTCATGAAGGGGCTCCCGCCACTCGGCACGAACTAGTCGAAAAGGGGTCTACGGCGACCCGCGCGCCGCCACGACACGCCACTGCAGGTCACCCGCGCCGACCACGCGGGACCAGTCGGCCGTCGAATCGATTCGCTCCGACGCTAGATCTGACAGTGAAAGATGTCAATGCCGTGTCCGGCAGGTTGCGGCCCGGGTGACCCCGGTCAGGCGCTCGTGAGCTCGGCCGCGCCGAAGGAGACCGCGAATCGCTTGCACCAGATGGAGACGCTTTGAAAGTCGCGTGGATCAACCGACGCCGGTAGCTCGTACACCTGGTTGCCCCTGTTGCCCTTGAGCTTCGCCAGCTCGACCCATTCGCCATCGTCGAACACCCGCCAGCCGGCCGTGCCTCGGATCACCGGCTGGTCGGTCAGCCACACCCGCAGGTCCGGGCCGTTCGACGTGTTCAGGTCTCGGATGACGAGCTGGTGGCGGCCGTCGGCGAGCCGGTGGATCTCGGCGCTGCCGGTCGTCCGGTGCTCATGGGTGACGAACTCGCCGGCGGTCAGGATCTCGTTCGCCGCCGGGGTGGTTGCCGAGGCCGCTGGAGCCGATGTCGAGGACGCCGGGGTCGGGGTGGCCGATGTCGCCGACACCCCGGGTAGCGCTTCGTCGACGTAGGTGTCGGTGAACAGCTTCCACGGCTGGAACCAGTAGAGGGCCAGCACCGCCACGACGACAGCGGCGGCGAGGCCGACCCGGGCCACCGGCGACCGGAACATCCGTCTTCCCACCCCCGCAGCGTACGGCCGCGGTTGTTGTCGAACGGGTCGCGAACCCTTTCGGAACTCTTACGACGGCGTACCGGCCAGAGCCTGGCCGCAGGGGCAGACCCCCTGATCCGCTGGCAGCGTCCGCACCGCGTCGCCGAGCAGCACGCGCAGCCGATCGACGTTCCGGGCGAAGACCGTGAACACCTCCTGCTGGGTCACCCCGTGACCGACCTCGACACCCGAGTCGAGGTCGGTCACCAGGGACAGCGCGGTGTAACACAGCGCCAGTTCACGTGCCAGCACCGCCTCGGGGTGGCCGGTCATGCCGACGACCGACCAGCCCATCTGGCCGTGCCACAGTGATTCCGCACGGGTGGAGAACCGCGGCCCCTCGATCACGACCATGGTTCCGCCGTCGACCGGCTGCCAACCGGTGTTGCGGGCGGCGTCCAGGACCGTGGCCCGTCCGACCGGACAGTAGGGGTCGGCGAAGGGCACATGGACGACCTGGGGGAGTTGCCCGTCCGGGCCCGGCTGTCCGTCGAAGTAGGTCTGCTCGCGGCCACTGGTCCGGTCGACCAGTTGGTCCGGCACGACCAGGGTCCCGGGGCCCAGCTCTGGGCGCAGGCCGCCCACCGCACCCGGTGCGAGCACCTGCCGCACGCCGAGCGCTCGCAGCGCCCACAGGTTGGCCCGGTAGTTGATGCGGTGTGGAGGGAGGGTGTGCCGGCGTCCGTGGCGGGGCAGGAACACCACCGGCCGCCCGGCGAGACTCCCGACGGACAGCGAGTCGCTCGGCCGCCCATACGGTGTGTCGACGGTGACCTCGGCGACGTCGTCAAGGAACTCGTAGAAACCGGAGCCGCCGATCACGCCGACCGGCGCACGATCGGGCGGGCTGATCTCTCCTGCTGACATGGGTACCCCTCCTGGGCGACGAGTGGAGAACGCGGGGGCGGGCTCAGGGACGGTCGGTTCGTCGGTTCGTGACGCGCCTGTCGACCATGGCGACGACGACCAGCACGATCACGATCGCGGCCCAGACGACAGCCAGCCCGACGGCGAGCCCCAGCGGGTAGTTGCGGTCCGGTAGACCCGGATTCGGAGGTGCCGACGGCGGTCGCCACAGCAGCGGCACCGCGATCAGCAGCAGGGTGGCGCTGGCCAGCAGGCCCGCGGTGACCCAGGCCAGGCGTAACCGGTTTGTCACCAGCCGGCTGAGCATCAGCCCGACCACTCCGACCAGCGGCGCCACTAGGACGTCGTGCAGCACCGGGCCGCCGATCAGCCACGGCAGGGCGGTACCGAGCTGGGGGAGGAGCAGCCAACCGCCGTACCCCACGGCCGAGGCGCCGAGCACGAGCAGGAGCAGCCGGACCGCTCTCACCGCAGCACCTCCAAGCGGGCCACCCACTTGGTCTGCAAAACCCCCGGCCGGCTCGGCGCAACGAGTCGGCACGGGTAACCGTGGTCGGGGGACAGTTGCTCGCCATTGATCCTCAGCGCGAGCAGGGTCAGCGGGTCGCTGGCGTGGGCCGCGGGGAGTGTGCTTGCCGCGTACAGGCCGTCGGTTTCCAGTGAGGTGAACCGCACCGGCCGGCCGGTCGGTGCGCCGGCCCATCGGAGCAGTTGGACGACGGGCACGCCGGTCCAGTGGGCCGAGGCGCTCCAGCCCTCGACGCAGGCGATCGGTAGTTCCGCCGTGTGTTGCGGCAGAGCCGCCAGTTCGGCCAGGGACAGGGTCTCCCGGCCGCCCGGCCAGACGATCTCCAGTCGCCAGTCCGGTGGAACGACGATGCGCGCGGCCGCCGCCGTACGGTTGATCGGGATGCCCTGCGGGCCGGCGGCGGAACGCCACGCCAACGGTGACGCCCGACGGAGCCACGGCACGGTGACCCCGGCGGTGGCCAGCACGGCGATGCCGGCCACCCCCACCGACGTACGCAGGAACGCGCGTCGCTCGGACGAGTCGTCACGCCCCGGTGCCGCAGCCGCCACCGCTCTGCTGCCCCGCAGTGGTGTGCTCAGCGCCGCGCGGGCGATCGGGAGCTTCACCGCGACGTGCAGCAGTATCGCGCCCGCTACCAGCCAGGCGACCGCGTAGTGCGCCGTCGGGAAGAAGAACCCCCACGGGTACGACTGGGCGACGTTGAACAGGCCCGTGACCAGTTCGAAGAACGCGGCGCAGACCAGTACCAGGACGGAGAGCCGTTCGAGGGCGTGCGCGGACAGGCGGATCGGCTGACGCAGGGGCGGACGGACGAACAGCCGGGGGTAGACGCTCCACAGTTTGGCCAGCAGCAACGGGATCGCCGCGACGCCGGAGAGCACGTGGACGCCCTGGGTGATCCGGTAGAGGTTGACCGGTCGGGTCGGCCAGGTGAACCAGCCCGGTGGGTGCTGGATGAAGTGGCTGAGCAGTCCGGTGCCGAAACACAGCCCGAACGCCACCCCGAGCCAGAGGCCGAGCCTGGCGGCGACGAGCGGAGAGTGTGAGGGCGCGGTGAAGTCCTCGGGTACGGGGATGCGTGGCCGGCGGATCATGCGCGGACCAGCTCGGCGAACCAGCGTGAACCGAACCGGAAACGGTCGGCGACCCGCAGGCCGGCAGCGGCTGCGGTACGGGTGACCGCCTCCGCCCCGACCCGCGCCCATCGAAACGCCGGCCCCCGCAGTTCCCGTTCGCCGGACGATCCGGACAGGACGTACGCCTGTCCCCGCCACAGCCCAGCCCCCGAGGGCTCCACCTCGACGATGAGCGTTCCGTCGCTCGCGATCAGGGCGCCACACCGGCGCAGCAGCCGGACCGGGTCACCACCGATGCCGATGTTGCCGTCGATGAGCACGGCGTGTGCCCACCTCCCCTCGCCGGGTAGTGGTTCGAAGACGTCGCGTCGCAGCGCGACCACACCCCGGCCCTGGGTCAGCCGTACCGCCTCGGCGGAAATGTCCACCCCCAGTGCGACGAGGCCCCGCTGGGCGAGCGCCCTGGTCAGCCGGCCAGGGCCGCAGCCGAGGTCGATCGTGGGCCCGGTGCAGCGGGCGGCGACGGACTCAACCGCCGGTTCGGGCGGGCCGTGCCAGCGCCGTACCGGCAACAGGTCACGCCGCCCGTCGGCGTGCACCAGCCAGTGGTCGGGTTGGGCCGCGGGCGTCGAGCGGACCGGCGTGCAGGCGTCACGGTCGGCGGACCACCCGCCGATCCGGCCCAGCACCACATCGAAGCCGTCGAGGCTGATCGTCGACGTCACCGGGGATGCCCGTTCACCAACTGGCCGCCGACCGACGCGACGGCCTGCGCGAACCGGGTGCCGGGCAGGTCGGCCGCGACCGCCAGCGCCGCCGGCCAGTCGTCGACATCCCGCTGCACGGGCAGGACCGCCGGGTGGATGCCCTGCCCACGCAGAGCGGCGAGGGTACGGCGACCGGTGTCGCCGGTCGACATCGGTACCTCGCGCAACACGCTCGCGCACGACGGGTCGCGTAGCCCGAGTGCCCACCAGCCGCCGTCGAGCGCCGGTCCGAACACCGCCTCGTGCTCGGCGAGCCGCTCCAGCGCGGCGGTGAGCAGGGCCGGTCGGATCTGCGGCGTGTCCATGCCGATCTGCAGCACCGGTCGGCCGGGAAAGGCCGCGGCGGTGTCGGCGTGGGCGTTCGCGAGGCGGTCGGCGAACGTGGCGCCGCGCTGCGGAAACAGGTGCCAACCCGCCAACGCGGCGGTCAGTTCCGCGCCGCACTCGGCGTCGGCGAACCGACCGGTGTGGGCCAGCACCGGAATGGTCGACGCCGTGCCGCGTACCGCCGCGAGGGTGTCCAACAGCGACGCCGCCGCGATCCGGGCCGACTGGGTGGGGTCAGCCGGTGGGCAGAGGCGTGTCTTGGCCAGCCCGGCAACCGGTGCCTTCGCGACCACGAGCAGGACGTTCACCGGCCACCACCGGCACCGGCGCGGAGCACTCCGGCGAAGTCCCGGGTCGCCCGCAGCGTGCCCCGGACCGACCCGGAGACCTTCGATCTGGTGCCGGCGGCCCGGGGCGCGTACGCGACGTCCAGCTCGACGATCCGCCAGCCCGCCGCGGCTGCGCGGAGCAGCAGTTCCAGGGGGTAGCCGAACGCGCGGTCGTCGACCCCGAGGCCCAGCAACGCCGCCCGGCGGGCCACCCGGATCGGGCTGATGTCGTACACCGGCACCCCGCGACGCCGTAGCAGCGCGGCGACCAGCGCGTTCCCGGTGCGGGCATGCCACGGCCAGGCCTCCGCCGAGATCGGCCGACGCCGCCCGACGGCGAGATCGGCCCGACCGTCGAGCACCGTGGCGACGAGCCGGGGCAGCTCGGCCGGATCGAACGAGCCGTCCGCGTCGAGCACGCAGACCAGATCCGCGTCCGCCGCCAGCAGGCCGGCGTGCACGGCAGCGCCGTAACCGCGCCGCGGCTCGTGGACGACCCGCGCCCCGTGCTCGGCCGCGACGACCGGTGAACCGTCCGTGGAGCCGTTGTCGACCACGATGGCGTGGTAGCCGGGCGGCAGCCCGCCCAGTACGGCAGGAAGTGCGGCCGCCTCGTCCAGACATGGCAGCACCACGTCGATCGTTGTGTGCATACCGGCGACGCTAGGCCCGCCAGGGGCCGTCCGGGCCGCTCTGTCTCCTTACGAATCGCTTACCGGGCACCGGATCTTACGACTCCCTGACGTCTCACCGTCTGGCTGTCGGTTGCCTGGTCACAGGCCGTACCGTCGGCCGTCACCATGACCATGATGACCCGACCGGGACGACCCCGGTCCGCCGACCTGATCGTCCTCGGTGCCGAGGTGACCCTGCTCGCCGTTGCCGTCGGCGTCGGCGCGCTGCTCAACCACCAGGGTGTACGGCTGCACGCCGACGCGGCGCCGCTCTACGCCAGTTGGCAGCCCCACCTGGGGCCCGGCACCCCCGCCGCGCTTCTCGTCGCGGCGCTGTTCGTCTGGCGGGGCACACGCTGGGCAACCGACCTGCCGTGGCCGAGGCTGCTGGTCGTCGGCTATCTCGCCGCAGTGCTCTGGACGCTGTCGCTGGCAATGGTGGACGGCTGGTCCGTCGGGTTGACCGAGCGGCTCACCGTGCAGGCCGAGTACCTGCACGAGGTGCCCCGGGTGACGGATGTCGGCATCATGCTGTCCGGCTTCGCCGACCGGATCCTCGACTTCCAGCCCGATTCGTGGTCCACCCACACCGCCGGTCATCCACCGGGAGCGTTGCTGTTCTTCGTCTGGCTGGAGCGGATCGGCCTGGGCGGCGGGACTGCCGCCGGGCTCGCCTGCGTGTTGCTCGGCGCCACGGTCTCGGTGACGGTTCCGGTGGCGTTGCGGGCGCTCGGGGTTGAGGACGCGGCCCGCGCGGTGTGGCCGTTCCTGGTGCTCTTCCCGGGGGCGGTCTGGGTGGGCGCGTCCGCGGACGGGATCTTCACCGCTGTGGTCGCGGCCGGGCTCACGCTGCTGGCGGTGGGTGGCCGACCAGGGGCCGCACTTGGCGGGTTGCTGCTCGGCTTCGCGCTCTACCTGTCGTACGGGTTCGTCCTGGTCGGGTTGCTCGCGTTGGCCGTGGCGTTGCTCCGGTCGCGGGACCGCCTCGGTGTGCTGCTGGTCGCGGCGGGGGCGGTCGGGGCCGTCGTCGCCGCGTTCACCCTCGCCGGCTTCTGGTGGCTGGACGGCTACCACCTGGTGGCCCGTCGCTACTACCAGGGTTGGGCGGCGGAACGTCCGTACGGTTACTGGGTCTGGGCGAATCTCGCCGCTCTGCTGCTCAGTGCCGGCCCGGTGGTCGGGCCGGCACTGCGGCGGGCGGTGGCCGCCGTGGCGATCCGATCACCGCGCCCACCGCGCGCGACGGCCTTCCGTTCGCGGATCGCCAGCGCCGGACCAACGGTGTGGCTGCCCGTCGCGGCGTCGGCGGCCGTGGTCGCGGCGGACCTGTCGGGGCTCAGCAAGGCCGAGGTGGAGCGGATCTGGCTACCGTTCGCCGTCTGGTTGCTGGTCGCCACCGCGCACCTGCCCCACCACCATCGACGGTGGTGGTTGGCGGCCCAGGCCGCCACCGCCCTCGCCGTCAACCACCTACTGTGGACGGTGTCCTGACCGATGCCGGATCCCGCATCACCGCGGTGGTGAAGTCGGCGATACCGGCGGCGAAGTCGATTCGGGCGGTGAAACCGAGCAGCCGGGCGGCGCGGGCCGGGTCGGCCACGACGTGCCGCACGTCCGCTGTCCGTCCGCCCCCGACCGTGACCGGCGATGGGCCGCCCATCGCCGCGGCCAGCTCGTGGGCCAGTTCGCCGACGGTGTGCGGTTCACCCGAGCAGACGTTGACCGGGGTCAGCGGATCCGGTGCCGGTGTGGTCAGGGCCAGCAGGTTGGCCGCGGCCACGTCGGTCACGTGCACGAAGTCGCGCCGTTGCCGGCCGTCCTCCAGAACCCGGGGAGGTCGCCCGGCGGCCAGGGCCGACCGGAAGATCGACGCGACCCCCGAGTACGGGGTGTCACGCGGCATCCGCGGACCGTAGACGTTGTGGTAGCGCAGGGCCCAGACCGATCCGCCGGTCTGCCGGGCCCAGGCACCGGCGAGGTGTTCCTGGGCCAGCTTGGTGGCGGCGTACGTGCTCTGCGGCTCCAGCGGCGCGTCCTCGGGCACGAGACCGGGGGAGAGCGACCGGCCGCAGCGAGGGCAGGTCGGCTCGTACCGGCCCTCGGCCAGATCGGCGGCCCGGCGGCCGGCAGGCCGGACGATCCCGTGGGTACGGCAGTGGTAGCGACCCTCGCCGTAAACCACCATCGAACTGGCCAGCACCAGTCGGCGTACCCCGGTGCTGTGCATCGCCGCGAGGAGGGTGGCCGTGCCGAGGTCGTTGTGCGCGGCGTACCGGGGGGCGTCGGCCGGATCGATGCCGTGGCCGACCATGGCCGCCTGATGGCAGACCGCGTCGACCCCGCTCAGTAGCCGGGTCAGCAGCTCGGCGTCGCGGACGTCACCGACCACCAGGCCGTGCCGCTCGGCCCAGGGCGGTGCCGTCGCACCGTGCGCCTCGGGCAGGAGCGCGTCCACGGCCACCACCTCGTGCCCGTCTTCGGTGAGCAGGTCGGCGACATGGGAACCGATGAATCCGGCAGCACCGGTGACAAGTATCCGCATTCCGGTCACCGTATGACCTCGCGTACGCGCGCTCGGGTTTGCGCACCCAACCGTAAGAACCTCGCAAGGTTTGCCGGTGCGGACGGACCCCGGTGCGTGGCTACGCTGGGCCGATGGACATCCGAGGGGAGACGCTGACCGGTCGGAACGGGGATGGTTCGTGACACAGCGCGTGCTGGTGGTCGACGACGATCAGACCGTGAGTGACGTCATTCGTCGTTACCTCGAGAACGACGGCTTCCAGGTGAGCCTCGCGGCGGACGGCGCGGCGGCGCTGGCGGCGGTGGAGCGCCAGGCACCCCACCTGGTCGTGCTCGACCTGATGCTGCCCCGGATCAACGGCCTGGAGGTGTGCCGGGCGTTGCGGGTACGGCCCGACGGCGTACCGATCGTCATGCTGACCGCCCGTGGTGACGAGGCCGACCGGATCCTCGGGCTTCAGCTCGGCGCTGACGACTACCTGACCAAGCCTTTCTCTCCCCGGGAACTGGTGCTGCGGGTCCGTTCGGTGCTTCGTCGCGCCGGCGGCGCGACGGCACCCGAGCGGCCGGAGGCGCTCACCGACGGCAAGCTGGTCGTGCACACAACCTCCCGAACGGCCCGCCTCGGCGGTACGGATCTGGCTCTGACCTTGCGGGAATTCGACCTGCTCGTCCACCTCATGCGGCATCCGTCCCGGGTGTTCGGCCGGGCCGAACTTCTCGAGCAGGTCTGGGGGTGGAACTTCGGGGACCACTCGACAGTGACCGTGCACGTACGCCGACTGCGGGAGAAGATCGAAACCAACCCGGCCGACCCGCAGCGGATCGTGACCGTCTGGGGCGTCGGCTACCGCTACGAGCCGGCCAATGCGTGACCTACTCCTGATCTTCGCGATCGCCCTCGGGGCGGCACTCGGCATCGGGCTCGCCAGCGCCGTGCTGCTCCGCGCCCTCCGACGCAGCTCGATCACCGTGCATCTCAGCGTGCTGCTCACCACCACGGTGGTCGCCGTGGTCGTCGGGGTGATGGCGGTCGCGGAGGCGATGTTCCTCTCCGCGCACGACCTTGAGGTGGTCCTGATCACCGTCGCGGCGGCGGCGGTGGTCAGTCTCGCCGTCGGCGGGCACTTCGGCCGTCGACTGGCCCGCGCCGCGGTCTGGCGCGACCAGGCCCGGGAGCGGGAACGGCAACTGGAGAAGGGCCGGCGCGACCTGGTCGCCTGGGTCTCGCACGACCTGCGTACCCCGCTGGCCGGCCTGCGGGCGATGGCGGAGGCGCTGGAGGACCGGGTGGTTCGCGATCCGGACACGGTCGACGAGTACCACCGACGCATCCGGGTGGAGACCGACCGGATGACCCGACTCGTCGACGACCTGTTCGAGCTGTCCCGGATCAACGCGGGAGCGCTGCGGTTGTCGTTGACGGCGGTGCCGCTCGGAGAGGTGGTCTCGGACGCGCTGGCCAGTACGACCCCGTTGGCCGACGCTCGTCGGATCAAGCTGATTGCCAGCGAGTCGGGGTGGCCGACGGTTGCCGCGAGCGAACCGGAGCTGGCGCGGGTGGTGGCCAATCTGCTGCTCAACGCGGTCCGCTACACCCCGGCCGACGGCACCGTACGCGTCGAAGCCGGCCGGGAGGAGGACCACGCCTGGCTGTCGGTCGCCGACACCTGCGGCGGCATTCCCCCGGCAGACCTACCCCGGCTGTTCGACATCGCGTTCCGTGGTGAACCGGCCCGCACGCCCGGGCCCGGCGACGGTGCGGCGTCCGGAGGGCTCGGTCTGGCCATCGTTCGTGGCCTGGTGGAGGCGCATGGAGGTCGGGTCGAGGTGCGCAACACCTCCGACGGCTGCCAGTTCATGGTCCGCCTGGCTACCGCCTGAGGCGACGGAACTCCGACGAGGGCGCTCCGGCCGACCAGATTCCCGCCGATCTGCCGCAGCCGGTCCGGGAGCTGACACCTGAGGAGCTCACCGCGCCCTGGGGGTCTGCTTTCCGGTCGACCGGTCCGACGACGTCAGCTGGGACGACGATCGCACGGACAACGGTCTGACCACGATCAGGGCGTGACGTCCACCAGCACTTTGCCGACCGCTCCGGCTTGCACCGCTCGGTGAGCGTCGGCGGTGCGGTGCAGGGGGAAGCGGAGCAGTGGCAGGCCGTGTGCCTCGCCGACCGGCAACGCGCCGTCGCGAATCGCGGCGGTGACGTCCTCGACGGCTGCGGCGCGGGCCTGCGGGCCAGCCGTGTAGAGCACCAGGAACTGCAAGCGCGTGTTCAGCACCATGTTCTGACCCACGTTCAGCTCGACCGGATGTCCGCCCTCGTTGGCGTACGTCGCGATCGTGCCGCGGGTGCGCAGCACTGCCAGGTCCACTGTCAGGTTCGCGCCCAGCGCCACCTCGGCGACGATGTCGACGCCGTCCGGGGTGATCGCACGGATGGCGGCGGCTGGGTCGCCCTCGCGATAGTTGACGGTGTGGTGGGCTCCGGCCGCAGCGGCCAGCTTCGCCTTCTCCGGTCCGCTGACGGTGGTGATCACGGTGGCGCCGGCCCATCGGGCGAGCTGGATCACCGCGTGCCCGACGGCGCCGGCCCCGCCGGCGGCGAGCACCACCTTGCCGTCGAGCGCGCCGGGGCGGAGGCGGCCCGGCCCGTCCTCGGCGACGGTGAGTGCGCGGTGTGCGGTGAGCGCGGGGACACCGAGCGAGGCGCCGACGTCGAAACCGGCCTCGTCCGGCAGCGGCACGGCCTGGTCGGCGGGTACGACGGTGTACTCGGCGGCGGTGCCGGTGGGCCGCCCGGCGGCGGCCATGAACAGCCAGACGCGCTGACCGATCCGGCCCGGGTCAACCCCGTCACCGACGGCGTCGATCACGCCGGCGCCGTCGAGGTGCGGGGTGATCTCGGGGAACAGTTTGCGGTGGGCGGTGCCGGAGCGGGCCTGCCAGTCGGTCGGGTTGACCCCGGACACGGCGACCCGGACGCGAACTTCACCGGGTTCGGGCGTGGGACGGTCACGCTCGACGAACTGGAGAACGTCGGGGCCGCCGTTGTCGCGGTAAATGATCGCCTTCATGATCCATCCATTGTTCGATCCGAGTCGTACGGTTCGAGCTGGATCGAACGGTACGACCAAAGTCGAACTTTCCGCAAGTTCTGGCTAGGCTTGAGCTCGTGACCGAGGTGATCGAACCCGCCATCGAGACCGTGACGATCGACGTCGTGCTCAGCGCGCTCGCCGACCCGGTGCGGCTCACGCTCGTGCGCGCCCTCGACACCGCTGGGGACTGGACGTGCGGCAGTGACATCCTCAAGGAGGCAGGCGTCACCATCGGCAAGTCAACGGTGTCGCACCACATCAAGGTGCTGCGCGATGCCGGCCTGATCCGCACGCGAGTCGACGGCATCCGCCGGCTGGTCACCCTCCGCTACGACGACCTGGAACAACGCTTTCCCGGATTGCTGGCCATGCTCCGCGAACACACCGCTGCCCGTGCCACCGCGGCGGCGCCCACTTCATCCGCGTGAAAGGGCGCCGCTCAACCGACCCGCTGGGCCAGCACCTGCCCCGGCCAGGAGCCAGCCCGGAACGTTTCGGTGGAAGTGAACCCCTGGCGCTCGTAGAACGCCACCAGCTTCCCGCCGCCGCCCGCCCAGCAGTCGACCCGTAGCAACCGCACGCCGGCTCGCCGGGTCTCCTCCACGGCGTGTGCCAGCAGGGCAGACCCGAGGTGGCGGCCGGCGAATCGTCGGTCCGAGACCAGGAGACGGACGTACCGCTCGGGTTCGTCCGCGGGCGTGATCGGTACGCGCGGGTCGGGCCCGGAGCCCAGCACCATCGCCGCGGCCGGCGTTCCATCCACTTCCGCGAGGAACGGGAGGTTCTCGGTCAGGTACCGATCGACCTGTTCCACCCTTGCGGGCTGCGCGGAGAACGGTGTCGTGCCCCACTGCTCGGTGTTGCCGCGGTCGTTCATCCAGGCCACCGCGGAGTCCAACATGGTCAGGACGGCAGGCGCGTCGGCCGGGCCACCGCGTCTGATGCGTATGCCGCGGATGGTGTCGTCCATGGCGGAATGGTAATCCGATGCTGGCCGATCACGACCGAGGCGATCACCCGACCTGACTCTCGCCCTCGGGGCCGAGACCCCGGGAGGTCAGGGTCCGGTTCAGCGCCGCCAGCAACCGTTCAAGGGCTCTGCGATCGCTGTCGGTGAGGCCACGAAGGATGGTCGCCTCGTTGGCCAGATGCTCCTCGATGAGCCGGTCGGTCAAAGCCACACCCGCCGGAGTCAGCCCGACCACTCTGCCGCGCGCGTCGGCCGTGGAGACCGAGCGGGACACGAGGCCTCGGGCGATCAGTCGGTCCACCCGCTTGGTGACCGCCCCGGTGGTGACGAGCATCCGTTGGCTCAGCTGGCCCGCCGTGAGCGTGTATGGCTCACCCTCGCGGCGCAGCGCCGCGAGCACGTCGAAGTCGCCGTTGCCGAGGTCCGCCGCGGCGAACGGCGGCCGCAGGGCCACATCGAGTACGGCGGCCAGTTGTTGGATGCGACCGATGATCAGCAGCGGACTGGGGTCGAGGTCTGGTCGCTCGCGACCCCACTGACCAACGATTTCGGCGATCCGGTCGTCATCCACTGTTGCATCTTACCTTCCGAGGAAGATAACTTGTCTTCCGTGGAAGACAACTTGACTCCAACGTCCGTTCCGGTGGTCACGTCGTACGTGGACCCGTCCTGCCCGTTCGCCTGGATCACCTCCCGCTGGCTCATGGAGGTCGCGAAAATGCGGCCGCTCACGTTGCGCTTCGAGGTGATGAGCCTCGCGGTGATCAACGAGCATCGCGACCTGGAGCCCTGGTACCGCGAATTCAACGACCGGGCTTGGGGGCCGGCCAGGGTGTGCATGGCGGCAGCCGAACAACACGGCTCCGCCGTCCTCGCACAGCTGTATCCGGCGCTCGGCCGCCGCATCCACGACGGCGGCGACAAGAACTTCGACACCGTCGTCCCGCTCGCCCTGGCCGAGGCCGGCCTCCCCGCCGACCTGGCCGACGCCGCCCATCGCAGCGACCTCGACCCGCAACTGCGGGCCAGCACCACACGCGCACAGCAACTGGTGGGCGAGGACCTCGGCACCCCGACGGTCGTCGTCGACGACGTGGCCTTCTTTGGCCCCGTGCTGACCTCGATCCCTCGTGGGGAAGAGGCCGTCCGCGTCTTCGACGGCGCCCGCCTGCTCGCCGGCTGTCGGGCCTTCTCCGAGCTCAAACGCGCCCGATCCGACGACCTCAGCTTCGCGTAGCTTGACCGCTACCCGCCTCAGCGCTCGGGATACCCCCGATGCGCGGCCCACTCGGGCGCGAGGATCGACATCACGGTGGCGTCAACCCAGTCGTCGCCGTCGCGCAGGACCTGCCGCAGCACACCCTCGGCAACGAAGCCGACCTTCTCGTACACCCGGCGGGCCCGGGGGTTGAAGGCGAACACCTCCAGCGAGATGCGGTGCAGGCCGAGCCGCTCGAACCCGTGGCCGACGACCAGGCGTACCGCCTCGGTGCCCAGGCCGCGGTCGCGGCCCGCGGCGGTCAGCAGTGTCCGGAAGTTGCAGTTCCGGTTGACGGGGTCCCAGTCGTTGAGGACCACCTCGCCGACGCAGGCCCCGGTGGCGCGGTCCACGACAGCCAGGTCGAGTCGGTCGGCCTGCGCGTTGCGGCCGCCGTACCAGGAACGCATCCGCTCCTCGTCGGGAACGTCGTCGGCCGCGCTGCCGGTCAGTCGGGCCACCTCGGGGTCGGCCACCGCCGCCCGGAAGGTGTCCAGGTCGTCCTCGACGAACGGACGCAGGATCACCCGCTCGCCGGTGAGCGTGGGCTTGATCGAGAAGTCGGCGGTCGCCTGGTCACTGGGCATCGACCGATCTTCGGCGGGGCACCCGGCACAGGCAACCGGTTTCCGGTCGTCGTCCGGTGTGGTCACGGCCGCAACACTCGCTGCGCGTCGCGGATGACCTGCTCCGAGGCGATGGGGGTCCATGAGGCGAACAGTTCCCGGAAGTAGGCCCCGTGCCGGTCCAGCATCGCGGGATCGTGCTCCACGACGTCCAGTTCGTTGACGATGCTCAGGTCCATCAGCGACCGAAGTTGACCCTCATCCGGCGTCCGCACGTGACGGGCGAAGCGGTCGAAGACCTCGCCGGTCCTTGCCAGCTCCGGCCAGCTGCGTCCACGGTCGCAGGCACCGTACAGATAGACGAGCTCCTCGGCGTCGGTACCCACGAGATCCCGCAGCACGGCCCGATCGGCCCGATCAAGCAGGGTGAGGTCGAACCCGTCGGTGCCGTAGACGGCGTGGGTGAGGCCCGCGGCTTGCACGTCATGGCTGCATCCGAGCACGGCAAGTCGTTCGCTGACCCGACAGAGGTGGGCGTACAGGTTGCCGCCGGGATGGGCGATCTGCTCGGCTCCATGCCGGCGGAGCCAGACCCGCACGCCGTCGTCGGTGCTCATGGTCTGACTGTAGGTATCAGCCGTCGGATTCGACGGCCCGGGGCGTCGGCGATATGTCACAGCGCTGTGCGCACGTCCGGCGACTGCGCGAGTCGTCGCGGGCGAAATCGTGGGGGCGTCGGTGCCGACTGCCTGAGCCAGTGGTGGCCGGCAACCTTGCGAAGTTCGACCAGCATCCGGCCCTGCGGGCATTTCTGCTGGCTACCGGGGAGCGGGTCCTGATGGAGGCCAACCTGCTCGGGTTCGCGCTCATGCAAGTGCGTCGATGCCTTGACACTGACAGATGCGATCGCTAACACTTGTCCGCAACGCGCGCTTAACGAACCGAACACATAGCACCGGTAGTGGCGTGGCGGGTCAGAGGTGTCGCGTCACCCTGTCACCCGAAATCGCTGAAGACCGATTTTGGCTAGTACTTGTTAACGCTAACATAGATGATCTTTCTCAGGAGGGTCGCGATCGTGGTTCCACGGCGAGCAACGGCCACGCGGCTACGTACCGTCCTCGTGCTCTCCGCCGTGGCCGCGACGGCTGTCCTGGTGGAGGCCGACGGGCCGGCGCACGCCGCCGCCCTGCCGACCGGCGCCGTCTCGCTGGAGGCGGTGAACCAAGCCGGACGGTACGTGCGGCACATCGACTATCTCGGTCAGCTCGACCCGGTGACCTCCAGCAGCGCCAACCAGGTGAAGCTCGACGCCACCTTCACAGTGGTAAACGGTCTGGCGTCGCCGACCTGCTACTCGTTCCAGACCAAGACAGGCATGTTCCTGCGGCACCGCGACTACCGGCTCCGGGTCGATGCGAACACCGGCGACGCCACGTTCCGGGCCGATGCCACCTTCTGCGCGGTGGACGGCTCGGTCAGCGGATCGGTGGCGCTCGTCTCGTACAACTATCCGAACCGGCGGATCCGGCACCGTGACTTCGCCCTCTGGCTCGACGCCTACCAGGACACGGCCGCGTTCCGGGCGGACAGCTCCTTCCGCCTCGTCGCGCCGTGGGCACCCGGGACCACCAAGGGCCCGGTGATCCCGGGCCTCTTCGCCGACCCGCACCTCGCCGTGTTCAACGGCCGCTACTACCTCTACCCGACCACCGACGGCTACGCGAGCTGGGCCGGCACCTACTACAAGGCTTTCTCCTCCACCGACCTGGTCAACTGGACCGACCACGGCGTGATCCTCGACCACGGCCCGGACGTGTCCTGGGCGGACAACTCGGCCTGGGCACCGGCGGTGGCCAGCGCCAACGGCCGCTACTACCTCTACTTCAGCGGCGGCGCGGCCAGCGGCAACACGGCCAAACAACTGGGCGTCGCTGTGGCCGACAGCCCCACCGGCCCGTTCCGTGACGCGCTGGGCCGACCGCTCGTCCGCAACGACCAGTTCTCCGGCGGGCAGGCGATCGACCCCATGGTGTTCACCGACGACGACGGGCGGTCCTACCTGTACTGGGGGCAGGGCACCGCGCGGGCGGTGCGGTTGAACCCCGACATGGTCTCCTTCGACGCGGCGCAGGCACGGGTCATCACCCCCTCCGGCTACAACGAGGCGCCATTCGTGTTCAAGCGGAACGGGCTCTACTACTTCATGTGGTCGGAGAACGACACGCGCAGCGAGGACTACCGGGTCGCCTACGCCACCGGCTCCTCACCCCTCGGGCCCTGGACCAGGCGCGGCGTGGTGCTGCAGAAGCGCCTCGAGGTCGGCATCAAGGGCACCGGTCACCACTCCGTCGTTCGGGCACCCGGCAGCGACACCTGGTACATCGCCTACCACCGCTTCGCCGTTCCGGCCGGCAACGGCACCAACCGCGAGACCGCCATCGACCGGATGGAGTTCAGCACCGACGGCACCATCCGCTCCGTCCTACCGACCCTCTAGCTGACCCGGATGCCCCTGCGCGAAGGAGAAAGACCCATGTCGAGAGTCCTCGCCCGGCTCTGCGCGGTCGCGGTGGCCGCGAGCCTGCTGTTCACCACCTGGTCGGCGGCGACACCGAAGGAGGCGGCCGCGCTCGACCCGACCGTCGGCTACCTGATGGCGCACTTCACCGGTGAGTCCTCGACAGACCAGCAGATCTACCTCGCCCACAGCACCGACGGCCTGCGCTGGACGGACCTCAACGACGGCGGGCTCGTGCTGCGGTCCACCGTCGGCACCCGCGGCGTCCGCGACCCCGCCCTGGTCCGCTCACCGGCCGGTGACCGGTACTGGATCATCGCCACCGATCTGTGCATCGGGTGCGGCCAGGACTGGTCTACCGCGATCAACAACGGCAGCCGCAACCTCGTCGTGTGGGAGTCCACCGACCTGGTCAACTGGTCGGCGCCGTGGCTGTTGAACGTCGCCGGGGCGATCCCAGACGGACGCAACGCCTGGGCTCCGGAAGCGATCTGGAACCCGGCCACCGGTGACTACGTCCTCTACTGGGCGACGAACGTCCCGCTCAACGGCGCGACCAAGCACCGCATCTACTCCGCGCGCACGGCGAACTTCCGCAGCGTCACCACCCCGCAGGTCTACATCAACCGCCCCGGAAACCAGGAAATCATCGACACACAGATCGTCGAGGTGCCGGCCGGCGTGGGCGCCTACCGCTACGTCCGGGCCTCCCGGGACGGCCAGATCGCCATCGAGGGCAGCAACTCCATCCTCGGCACCTGGACCACCCTCGGGAACCTGTCCGGCATCGGGCTGACCGGCGCGCAGGTCGAAGGCCCGATGTGGATGAAGATGAACACCCGCAACGAGTGGGTCCTCTACCTCGATCAGTACTCCAGCGGACGCGGCTACCTGCCGGTGCTGACCACCGACCCGTCGAATCCGGGCAGCTACCGACTACCGGCGTCCGGCTCGTACGGCATGGGTGGCACCAAGAAGCGGCACGGTTCGATCCTCAACCTGACCGCCGCCGAACAGAACCGGGTGCTCGCCCGCTGGCCCGCCACCGCGATCAGCCGGATCCAGTCGTACAACTTCCAGGACCGGTACGTGCGGCACTACGACTACGACATCCGCATCGACCCGAACGTCAGCCCCGCCCAGGACGGCCAGTGGCGTCTGGTGCCCGGCCTGGTCGGCTCCGGCACCGTCGCCATCCAGTCGGTCAACTACCCGGGTTACTACCTGCGCCACTACGGGTTCGACTTCCGGCTGGAAGCCAACGACGGCACCGCCACCTTCGCCGCCGACGCCACCTTCCGGCAGGTCGCCGGCCTGGCCAACTCCTCGTGGACGTCGTTCCAGTCCTACAGCCACCCGGACCGCTACCTCCGGCACTACGCGTACCTGCTGCGGCTCGACCCGGTCACCGACGCACAGAGCCGCGCCGACGCCACCTTCCGCGTGACCAGCTGACCCTGGTCCCTGTTCCAAGGAGTTCCGACTGTGGCACCACATCGACGGATGTTGTCCGCCGTGACGACCGAGCCACGGGGGCCTGCCCGGGACCGGTGACGGCTCGCATGTCGGCAATCCGTCGTTGTCCGGGCGTCCGGCGGCTCCGTAGCGTCGCGACTACTATCGCTGCCAGCGGAAGGACCCCTCGTGACCGAAATCGTCGCTCCGCAGCTCGTCGTGAACAGCAGAATGATCTACTTCGGTTGGCTGCCGGCCGACCCCGACGCGGTGGCCGCCCTGGTCCCCGACGGGCTCAAGCCGGCACCGAACCACCAGGTCTTCATGAACCAGTACGTCGTCGACGACGCCGGGCAGACCTCCGGCTTCGGCGCGTACTCCCTGACGTACATCGGGCCGGACCTCGCCGGGGTCGACGCCCCCGACGGGGTCACCCCCGGCCGCTGGTGGACGCACTACCTCAACTCCAGCCCGGACGTGCGGGCGTACGCCGCCGCCCGGGGCGTGCCGGCGACCCCGGGAAAGACCACCATCGAGGTACGCGGACATCGGCTGATCGCCACCACCGAGGGCGGACGGTGTACCCGTGATCAGGACGACGGCGCGCGTCGGGCGCACCGGGGACGCCGTCAACCGGGTCAGCTGCGTTACCTCACCCGCCTCGACGGCAAGTTGCTCAGCGGCAACTACCCGTTCGTGGCGGAACCGGTCGACCCGTTCGAGATCGAGTCGCTGGAGTTCCTCGAACCCGACCACCCGGTCTACGCGCTGCGCCCGGCGGACCCGCTGGAGATCGTCTGGGGCTTCTACTCAGCGCGCGCGTCGTTCGCCTACCCGGGCGGTGAGTCGGTGCTCGACTGAGCCGGTCACCTGACCTCGGAACGGCGCACCAGGAGGTGGTGCTCCGGTCCGCCGACATGGCTGCGCAGAGCACCGCCAGGCGTTGCGCTACCGTCATGACGCGCCTCCCGGTGTCGATCAGTCCGCGTCCGGCGGTCGTCGACGGCCCGCAGGACCTCACCACAGCCAAGGAGAACCCGATGCCGGAGCCTGAGCCTGCCCAGGACGCCCACGAGGTGGATGCCGACACCTCCACCCCAGCCGAGACCGAGGCCGAGACCGAGGCCGAGGCCGACCAGGCTGCCGTTCCCGCGAATCGGGCTGCCCGACGCGCGAAGGGCAAGAAGGCCGCCTCGCCTCAACCCCATGGCAAGGGTCAGCAACTCGGCGGCCGGGGCTCGGTCCAGAGCCCGCGCCTGTGGGGTAACCGCCGCAGCGGTTGATCCGTTGCGGGGCGCTCCAGCAGACCGAGCAAAGTGGAATCCGGAGGCCGGTGTACGTCGGCTTTGTCGGCGACCACGGGTACGGTGTCGATGCCTGATGCGCACGGGCATCGGCGGCACCCCGCCGGGACGGGAGCGTCCGGCCCGGCGGTGACGGACCGTGGGAGGGAGCGAGGGTGACGCAGCAGAGGGCACTGGTGGTTCGGGGCGGTTGGGAGGGGCACCAGCCGGTCAAGGCGACAGAGCTGTTCATTCCCTTCCTCGAACGAAGCGGCTATGCCGTGCGGGTCGAGGAGTCGACGGAGATCTACGCCGATGCGGCCGCGATGGCCGAGACCGACCTCGTGGTGCAGTGCATGACGATGTCGCAGATCACCGCGGCGCAGGTGGCGGGTCTCAGCGCGGCGGTCATCGCCGGTACGGGCTTCACCGGCTGGCACGGCGGCATCGTGGACTCGTTCCGCGCGTCATCCGACTACCTGCATCTGGTGGGCGGCCAGTTCGCTACCCATCCGGGCCTTGAGCCGTGTGCACGTCACGGTGGCGAGGAGGACAACTTCCTGCCGCACACGGTGCACATCACCGACCTCGGCCGGGAGCACCCGATCACCGCGGGCATCGACGACTTCGACCTGGTCTCCGAGCAGTACTGGGTGCTGCACGACGACCTGATCGACGTGCTGGCGGTGACCACCCACCCGACGCAGGCCTGGCACCCGTGGCACCGGCCGGTCACCTCGCCGGCGATCTGGACCCGGCTCTGGGGTTCCGGGCGCGTCGTCGTGACGACCCCGGGGCACAGCCTGGACGTGCTGGAGCACCCTGGCGTTCGTACCGTCATCGAGAGGGGGATGGTGTGGGCGACCCGCACCGCGTCGGCGTCGTAGGTCTCGGGGTCATCTCCCGCGCTTACCTGGACACCCTCGCCGACCACCCCGAGGTGAGCATCGTCGCGGTGGCCGACCTCGACGCCGCCCGGTCGGCCGAGGTCGCCGCCACGATTCCCGGCGCCGAGGCGGTGAGCGTCGAGCGTCTGCTCGCCCACCCGGACGTGCAGACGGTGCTCAACCTCACCATTCCCGCGGCGCATGCCGACATCTCGCTGGGCACGATCGAGGCGGGCAAGCACGTCTACGTCGAGAAGCCGCTGGCCGTGACGTTCCCGGACGGTCGCTCGATCATCGAACGGGCCGCGTCGGTCGGCGTCCTCGTCGGGTGCGCGCCGGACACCGTCCTGGGCACGGGCACGCAGACGGCGCGGGCGGCGATCGACGCCGGGCTCATCGGACGCCCGATGTCGGCGTCGGCCGTCATGGTCACCCCGGGGCACGAGCGCTGGCACCCCAACCCCGACTTCTACTACGCCCCGGGCGGCGGCCCGATGCTGGACATGGGGCCGTACTACATCTCGGCGCTG
The DNA here is from genome assembly GCF_003857055.1 of Micromonospora inaquosa. GTDB lineage: Bacteria > Actinomycetota > Actinomycetes > Mycobacteriales > Micromonosporaceae > Micromonospora > Micromonospora inaquosa. The sequence continues at coordinate 41,854 of NZ_QGSZ01000339.1, forward strand.
ATCCACCTGCTCGGGCCGGTTCGCGCGGTGACCGGAGCCGCCAGTCGGCTGCGCGCCGAGCGCGTCATCGGCTCGGGCCCGCGTACCGGCCAGCGGATCCCGGTGGGGGTGGACACCCACCTGACCGGCGTGCTCGAGCACGCCAACGGTGCGCTCTCCACCATCACGACGAGCTTCGACGGCGTCCGGACGACGGCCGCGCCGATCGAGGTGCACGGGGAGGCCGGCACGCTCGCCGTGCCCGATCCGAACTACTTCGACGGCGAGGTCCGCCTCTTCGCGCTCGGCGACACCGAGTGGCGCGCTCTCGAACCGCAGGCCGGCTACGCCGAGGCTTCCCGGGGGATCGGTCTGATCGACCTGGTCAGGGCCGACGATCAGCGTCCGCCGCGCGCTGACGGCGCTGTCGCGCTGCACGTCCTCGAAACGATGACCAGCTTGCTCCAGTCTGCGGCGGAGGGTCAGCGGATCGAGTTGACAACGGTGGTGCAGCGGCCCGTACCAGTTCCGCTCACTTCGGTGGAGGAGTGGAGGGCGTACCAGCCGTACGGACACTGAACGGGGGCCAGGCAGGGCCGAGAACGCCAGAAGGGGCGACCGCCCCGACCGGAGCGGGTGGGCGGTGTCCTGTGCTCATCGTGGAGGGCCGAAGTGGTGGGTCAGCGAGGCGCGTAGCGTGCCGACGTCCCCGGCGGACCAGGCGATGAAGCAGTCGGGGCGTACGAGCAGCGCGCTGGCGGTCGTGCCCTCCAGCGCCCCGGTGACCACGTCGACCCGGTCCCGCCAGGGTGCGGCGACCTCGGCGTAGGCGCCCGTGGAGTCCAGCAGCAGTGGCCGGGCGGTGCGGATCAGCTCGGCGAGGCGTACCGGGCCGAGGTCGCCACGCACGACCACGTCCGGGGCGCAACGGCCGGCCAACGGGTCGGCGGGGTCGGCCGGGTAGTGGATGTCCGCGCCCGCCATCAGCGCCGCGATGTGCCCGGTCACCTCCGGCATGCCCAGCAGTTCGGCGAAGAGTTCCCGCAGGCCGGTGATCTCGTCGCCGGGGCCGATGAGCGCCGACTGCGCCTGGGTGGACATGACGACCCGTTCGGCGACGGGGCGACGCTCCGTCTCGTACGTGTCGAGCAGGCCCGGCGGTGCCCAGCCGCGCACCGTGGCGGCGAGCTTCCAACCCAGGTTGACCGCGTCCTGCAGGCCCAGGTTGAGGCCGGGGCCGCCGATCGCGGGGTGCACGTGCGCGGCGTCGCCGACCAGCAGCACCCGGCCGGCGCGGTAGCGGTCGGCGATGCGGGTGTTGTGGCCGCTCAGCCGCCGCAGCAGGCCGGGGCCGTCCGGCGCGTTCAGGGGGATGTCGGCGCCGAGCACCCGGGCGACGCTGGCCCGGAGCTCCGCCAGGTTCATCGGGGTCTCGGCGTCCGTCGGTGTGTCCGGCCACTCCGTCGTGCTGAGGATCGCCGGGCGGCCGGGGAACGGGGCCCAGGCGATCAGGCCACGCGGGGTGCGGGTGTGCTGGAACGGCGGGACGACGCCGTGGCCGGGGACGCGCAGGCCGCCCGTCTCGGGGTCGAGGGATGACGCGGGTACGGTCACCGTGGCGGTGCGCGAGATCGACCGGTCGTTGGTGACACCGGGAAAGTCGATGCCGGCCAGTCGGCGAACCACGCTGCGGCCACCGTCGGCGCCGACGAGGAAACGGCAGGTGAGCTGCGTACCGTCGGCGAGGTCGACCTCGACCCCGTCGGGGCGTTGGTGGAGGTCGATGACCTCGTGGCCGCGGCGCAGGTCGACGCCCAGCTCGACGGCCCGGGCGGCGAGGGTGGCCTCGAGTTGGGCCTGCGGCACCCCGAGCACGTAGTGCGGGTTCTCCGCGAGCACCGTGAGATCCAGCGGGAACGCGCCGAAGGTGAAGGCGGGTTGGGGGGTCGGCGGGGTGCTCTCACCGCTGAGCGGTGCGTAGAGGCCGCGCCGGTCGAGCAGGCGGACGACCTGGCCCACGAGGCCGTTGGCGCGCGCCTCGCCGGTGGGCGCGGTGTGGCGTTCGAGGACGACAGGATGCACGCCGGCGAGGGCCAGTTCGCAGGCGAGCATGAGGCCGTTGGGGCCTGCTCCGACGATGACGACATCGATCACGATCGTGATCCTTTCGGGGTGTGCGTCATCGCCACGGCGGGCGCGGCACGTGGCCGGCCCGCCGCGGGAGTGTGACGCGGCTGGAGACGTGGGTGAGGATGTGCCCTGGACGAGGGGCGGCTCAGTGCGACGGAGCGGGGAGGCCGGCGGCGACCTGGGTGAAGGCGTCGGTGATGAGGCGTTCGATCGGGGAGGGCGGGTCGGCGCTGTCGAGATAGTGCTGCATGGCGACGGCGACGGCTGCGCTGGCGGCGGCCGCGACGAGCCTCGGATACATGTCGGTGGCGAGGTCGGTGCCGGTGCGCTCGGCGACCGCGGCAGCGAGCTCGGCCTCGGCGATCGCGGCGGCGCGCAGCCGTTCGCCCTGTAGCGCGGGCTCGGCGAGCATGGTGCGGACGCCGGCAACCCACTGCGCGTGGCCGGGGGAGGGCATCGCCTCGACCTCGGGGCCGCGGGTGAACTGCTCCAGCGCGGCCTGGGTGAGCGCCGCCCAGAGCGGTTCTTCGGCGGGGCGTTCGCGCAGCGCGGCTGCGGTGCGCAGGCTGCGGTCGAGGTGCCGGGAGGCGATCGCCTCGGCCTTGCTGGCGAAGTAGTTGTTGAAGGTGCGCGGGGAGACGCCAACCGCTTCGGCGATGTCCTCGACGCGGACGTTGTCGTAGCCGCGCTCCGCGGTGAGGTGGATCGCGGCCCAGCCGAGCGCCGCCCGCGTCTCGGCCTTCTTGCGCTCCCGTAGTCCCGTCATGCCACCACGCTAGCGCTAATTGCGTGGCACGCAAATATGCGTGCCACGCAAAAATCTCCCCAACTCGTGCCGGTTCCGCTCACCCAGGGCTCCTGAGGTTGTCGCGTCGACAGGCGCGAGGGCCGGTCGGCGCCGACAATGGGGTGGTGGCACCCGCCTTCGTCCTGCACGACCACCGCAAGCCACGACCGCACTTCGACCTGCGGCTCGAGGAGGGCGGTGTGCTGCGCTCCTGGGCGGTGCCTCGCGGCCTTCCGGACAGCCCCGGCGACAACCGGCTCGCGATCGCCGTGCCCGACCACGACCTCGATCACCTCACCTACGAGGACGTCGACAAGTCGATCGCCGACATCGGCACCTGGGAGGAGCACGATCGCACCGACCGTCGGATGCTGTTCACCCTGCACGGCCGCACCGGCAGCCGGCGATACGCGCTCATCCGCACCGGCGAGGGGTGGCTGCTCCACCTGACGAAGGAGCAGCCTGTTGCGGTTGGGCCGACCGCACGGTGAGACCGAAGGCCAGTCGGCGGGTTCGGGCAACGATCCCATTGCGAGCAAAAGGGGCGGTTCTTCGTCGGAGTGAGGCGTTGCCGTGGACGTTGGCTTTACGGCAGACACCAATCTATGGTGGGAGCATGCTGTCGGTGACCTTCCGCTCGCCCGCCGCCACCGAGGTGGCGGCGGACCGTGCTGGCCGCGTTCCGACAGTGACACGCCTCAAGGCCGACATGCGGGTGCCGGTTGTCCGCGCACCGCGCACCGCGCTCACGTGCAAGACGTCGAGCCTGATGCGAACCGGCCGAGGCCCACCTGCGGAGTCGTTGCATACCCAGAACGACCGCCAGGGCGAAGCTATCCAAGCTTCGGCCCTTTTTGTTTTCCCCGTCCATTTCCGTGAAAGGGCAGACCATGAGCGTCGATCATCGTCGTACTATCGACCAGAGTTGGCTCGCTGACATGCGAGCGTCCCTGGCGGACGACTTCGCCACCCAGACGGCTCGGCTGCGGGAACTGACCGAGCTCAACGCGGACACCGGCGACCCGGGCGAGGCCCACAACCAGGCCGCGCTGCTGGCAGCCACCCGTCAGACCATCGAGCAGATCACCGGTGCGCTGAGCCGCATCAGCGACGGCACCTACGGTGCCTGCCAGAGGTGCCAGCGGAGCATCCCGGCCGAGCGGCTCGAAATTCTCCCGCACGCCCGCTTCTGCGTGCCGTGCCAGGAGAAGCAGAACAGGTGACGCCCGGTGTGGCTGCCGCGCCGCCGGCACGGCAGCCACACCACCACGTACGGGAAGGCCCGGCTCAGCCTTTCACCCAGTGAAAGCTCCGGTTCCCCAGCGGGGGTGTCGCACGCGACGATCCGGCTCCATCGACGTCCGTCGGCATGGAGGTCCGGTCGCATGGCATTCGCGCGTAACCAGTGGTATGTGGCGGCCTACGGCAGTGAGGTGGGGCGAAGCCTGCTCGCCCGCACGGTGCTCGGTGAGCCGCTGGTGCTGTACCGCACCGGTGCCGGGAAGGCGGTGGCGCTCGCCGACCGGTGCGTACACCGGCGCTTCCCGCTCTCGGAGAGCCGGCTCGACGGCGACACGATCGTCTGCGGCTACCACGGCTTCACCTACGATCCGACCGGCGCGTGCGTCTTCGTACCCGGTCAACAGCGCATCCCGCGCACCGCGCGGGTGGTCTCGTTCCCGGTGGTGGAACAGGACTCCTTCATCTGGGTCTGGATCGGCGACCTGGATCGGGCCGACCCGGCCGCGGTTCCCCGCGCACCCTGGCTCGCCGACCCGCGGTACGCGGTAGTGCGGGGCATGGCGCCGCTGAACGCGCGGTACAGCCTGCTGGTGGACAACCTCCTGGACCTGTCCCACGAGACCTATCTGCACGGCGGTTACATCGGCACACCGGAGGTGGCGAACACCCCGATCACCACCGAGGTCGACGAGGACCGGGGGATCGTCTACGTCAGTCGGCACATGGACGACGCCGAGTGCCCGCCGTTCTACGCGCGCTCGACCGGGATCCAGGGCCGGATCACCCGTTGGCAGGACATCGAATACCACCCGCCCTGCCTCTACCTCCTGCACAGCCGCATCGCCCCGCAGGGTGTCCATCCGCCCGCCGAGGGCGAGGACAGCGAAGCGTTCCACGCCGAGATCGTGTACGCCATCACCCCGTCGACCGAGCACACCACCTATGACTTCTGGGCGGTGGCGCGGGATTTCGCGATCGACGACGAGTCGGTCAGTGAGTACCTCCACCACAGCAACCACACAGTGGTCATGCAGGACGTGACCGCTCTCAACATCCTGGAGCAGGTGATCGCGACCGAACCGGACAGGTACCAGGAATTGAGCATCAACATCGACACCGGTGGCCTGGCCGCCCGACGACTGCTGGCCCGGATGATCGGGTCGGGGACGGTGGGAGCGGCGCGGTGAGTTCCCGAGCAGGCACTCTCACCGGGGACCGGGTCTACCGGATCCACTGGGTGCCCGGCACGGACACCCTGCGCGGGACCTGCCACTGTGGAGCAGAACGCCTCGCCGAGGAGCCGGTCGAGTTGTGGGAGTGGCTGCTCGCCCACCCGCAGGGCCACCAGGGCGTGGCCGTGCCGGTGCCCGGACCGCCGAGGCGGCTGGCGATGCGCGAGTGACGGTGGACGTGCTGACCGGGGTGGAGCTGGTGGTCGCCGGCCGGGACCAGGTGGCCGCCGAGGTGGTGGCGATCCGCCTGTGTCGCGTCAACGGCGGTGACCTGCCCGAGTGGACGCCGGGCGCACACATCGACCTGGAGCTGAGCGCCGGGCTGGCCCGTCAGTACTCCCTCTGCGGCGACCCGGCGGACCGGTCCGCCCTGCGGATCGCGGTGCAGCGCGAACCGAACGGACGCGGCGGCTCCCGGCTGGTGCACGAGCGGCTCACCGTCGGCGCGACCGTCCGGGTGAGCGGACCGCGCAACACCTTCCCGCTGGTCCCGGCGCGGCGTTACCTCTTTGTCGCCGGTGGCATCGGAATCACTCCCATCGCACCGATGGTCGCCGCCGCGGACGCCGCGGGCGCGGACTGGCGGCTGGTGTACGGGGGACGCGCCCGCGCCACCATGGCCTTCGCCACCACCCTGCGGGAGAAGTACGGCGACCGGGTGAGCCTGCACCCGCAGGACGAGACCGGGTTGCTCGACCTGGCCGGGTTGCTGGGCCGGCCCGGCACCGGGCTCGTCTACTGCTGCGGCCCGGAACCACTGATCACGGCGGTCGAGGAGTGGTGCCGCGGCTGGCCCTCCGGCTGCCTGCACGTCGAACGGTTCACCGGGCGGGACGTCTCCGGCGCCTCGGAGACGACGATCGAGGTCGAACTCGCGCTCTCCGGGCGGACGGTGACAGTGCCGCCGGGCACGCCGATCCTGCGGGCGGTGGAGGAGGCCGGTGTGCAGGTCCTCTCGTCCTGCCGTGAGGGCACCTGCGGCACCTGCGAGACCCCGGTGCTCGCCGGTGTGCCGGAGCATCGCGACAGCCTGCTCACCGCCGACGAGCGGGCCGCCGGGGACACCATGATGATCTGCGTCTCCCGGGCCCGCACGCCCCGACTCGTGCTGGAGCTGTGAGCACCCGGCGCGGGCGGGGATGATGACGGGGTGCGCGCAGAACCGGGGCGGTCAGTGACGAGCAAGGTGCTGGCACTGCTCGACGCGTTCAGCCCGGCCACCCCGGCGTTGACCCTGAGCGAGCTGGCGCGTCGCACCGGGCTACCACTGTCCACGGTGTACCGGCGGGCCGCGGAACTGGTCGCGTGGGGGGCGCTGGAGCGCGGCGACGACGGGCGGTACCGGATCGGTCTGCGGCTGTGGGAGGTGGGCTCGCTCGCCCCGAGGGGCCTGGGGCTGCGGGAGTTGGCTCTGCCGGTCATGGAGGACCTGTACGAGGTGACCCACGAGAACGTCCAACTCGCTGTCCGGCAGGACCTCGAACTCGTCTTCATCGAACGGATCGCCGGTCGGCACGCGGTGCCCGTCCTCACCCGGGTGGGGGGTCGCTTCGCGTTGCACGCCACCGGGGTCGGGCTGGTCCTGCTCGCCCACGCGCCCGCCGAGGTTCAGGAACAGGTGCTGGCCGCGCCGCTGGAGCGGTACACCGAACTGACGATCACCGACCCTGGGCGGCTGCGCCGCTGCCTCGCCGAGGTGCGCCGGGTCGGGTACGCGGTCAGCGACCGTCAGGTCACGATGGACGCCCTCTCGGTGGCCGCGCCGATCCGCGTACCGGAGGGTGTGGTGGCGGCGATCTCGCTGGTGGTCGCCCACGACCGGGCGGACCCGGTGGCGTTGGCACCGCTGGTGCAGGCCGCCGGCCGGGTGGTGTCCCGGGCGTTGAACAGCTCCCACCAGGGTTGACGGAGCGTTCTGCGAGTTCCGCTACCGACCATGCCCGGGACGGCGTCTGGTGTAGACAGACTGCAAATCGTTGACGCCCGATCAAATTCTGCATTACGTTGCCGGTGCGCGTGTTACTCCCCACCTTCGTGCGCGGATCGGCATCGACGAAAGGGAGCACTCCATGTCACTGGACGGCAAAGTCGCCATCGTCACCGGGGCCGGGCGGGGTCTCGGCCTCGCCTACGCGCAGGAGTTGACGCGGCGGGGCGCCTCGGTCGTGGTCAACGACGTCGACGCCGGGGTCACCGCCGACGCCGTGGCGGCGATCGAGGCGTCCGGCGGCCGGGCCGTCGCGGTGGTCGCACCGGTCGGCCCGACCGAGACCGCGAAGGAACTCGTCAGCACGGCGGTCGAGCACTTCGGGCGGCTGGACATCCTCGTCACCAACGCCGGCGTGCTGCGTGACACGGTGCTGTGGAAGATGAGCGACGACGACTTCGACACCGTGATCAACGTGCACCTGCGCGGCACGTTCACCACGGTGCGCGAGGCGGTGCAGCACATGCGGCAGGCCGGCGAGGGCGGGCGGATCATCTGCGTCGGATCACCCACCGGCCAGCGGGGCACCTTCGGCCAGACCAACTACGCGGCCGCCAAGGCGGGCATCGTCGGCATGGTCCGTACCTGGGCGCTCGAACTCAAGCGGGCCGGCATCACCGCCAACGCCGTCGTTCCGGTCGCCGCGACCGCGATGACCGCCACCGTCCCCTACTTCGCCGCGGCGGTGCGGGCCGAGGCCAACGGCGAGCCGATGCCCGCGTTCTTCCGACACGAGCTGGGGTTCGGCACGGCGGACGACGCGGCCGGGCTTGTCGCGTTCCTCGGCTCCGACGCGGCGGCCTCGGTGACCGGGCAGGTGATCGGGGTCGGCGGGGACCGCCTGCAGATCTGGACCCACCCCGAGGCGGCGCTGACCGCGCACCGCGAGGGCGGCTGGACGTACGACTCGCTCGTGGAGGCCTGGCCGACGTCGTTCGCAGGCGCCACGCAGAGCGTCGGTGAACGCTTCCCGAAACTCCCCGAGGAGCTCGATCCCGCGGCGTCCTGACCGGCCCGAGCAGACCCGCCCGACGGAGGTTGGCCCCCATGTACCAGTCCGCGATCGACCTCGACGACGTCACGGCGATCGACATGCACGTGCACATCGAGGTCGACGACCACGGTCACACCTCACTGCCCGAACCGCTCGTCGCGGCGGCGTCGGCGTACTTCAAGACGGACGGCCCACGGCCCGCTGTCGACGCGGTGGCGCAGTACTACCGCGAGCGGCGCATGGCGGCCGTCGTCTTCACGGTGGACGCGCGTACCCAACTGAAGCACCAGCCACTATCGAGCGCCGACATCGCCCGCGCGGCGGCCGAGCACGCCGACGTGCTCATCCCGTTCGGGTCGGTCGACCCGCGCACCGGGGAAGCGGCCCTCGAACTCGCCGACCGGCTGATCCAGGAGGAGGGTGTACGCGGCTTCAAGTTCCACCCCACGGTGCAGGGCTTCGATCCCGGCCACGACGAGTACGCGCCGCTGTGGGGTCTTCTGGAGCGGGCCGGTGTCCCGGCGCTCTTCCACACCGGGCAGACCGGCATCGGCGCAGGCACGCCGGGCGGTTACGGTCTGCGGCTCGGCCTGTCGAACCCGATCCTGCTCGACCCGATAGCTGCCGACTTTCCCGACCTGCAGATCATCATGGCCCACCCGTCGGTGCCCTGGCAGGACGAGGCGTTGTCGGTGGCCACGCACAAGCACAACACCTGGATCGACCTGTCCGGCTGGAGCCCGAAGTACTTCCCGGCCGAGTTGGTGCGCTACGCCAACTCGGTGCTGAAGCGACGGGTGCTCTTCGGCACCGACTACCCGATGCTCACCCCCGACCGGTGGCTGCGCGACGTGCAGACGACCGGCCTCAAGCCGGACGTGCTCCCGGGCATCCTGAAGGACAACGCGGCCCGACTGCTGGGCCTCGCCCGGTGACGACGAGAGGAAACGCCATGACGACGACCATCACCTACGACCGGCTCGCCGACCTCGCCGGCACCGATCTCGGTCACACCGGGTACCGCACTGTCACCCAGGACCAGGTGGACCTGTTCGCCGACGCCACCGACGACCACCAGTGGATCCACGTCGACCCCGAGCGGGCGAAGACCGGCCCGTTCGGCGCGCCGATCGCGCACGGCTTCCTCACGCTGTCCCTGGCGGTTCCCTTCTGGACCGAGCTGCTCGAAGTCAAGGGCGTGACCACCAAGGTGAACTACGGCCTCGACAAGGTGCGCTTCCCGGCGCCGGTGGTGGTCGGGGCACGGGTGCGCATGCGAGCCACCGTCGTCGAGGTCGTCGAGGTTCGCGGCGGCTACCAGATCGCGGTCGACCAGACGATCGAGATCGCGGGCGGGACGAAGCCGGCTGTCGTCGCGCGGGGGCTGTACCGCTTCTACGCCTGAAGCCCGGGGGCATCGGTCGAGCCGGGCGAGCACACCACCTCCACCCCAGGAGAATGCTGATGCAGCAGCACGGAATCGGCGCGTGGGTGGCCAAGCGCCGGCTCAAGTCCCCGGACCGCGTCGCGATCATCCACGGCGACCGGTCTCCCATCACGTACGGGCAGTTCGCCGACGCCGTGGACCGGATCTCGGCGGTGCTGCGGGATCGGGGCGTCGGCAAGGGCGACTCCGTCGCCTACCTTGGTGAGAACAGCCCCGAACTCCTCCAGGTGATGTTCGGGGCGGCGCAGGTCGGGGCGGTCTTCGTGCCGATCAACACCCGGCTCGCCGCACCCGAGATCGCCTACGTCCTCGCCGACTGCGCCGCGCGGGTGCTGGTCCACGACCCGGACTTCGCGGTGCCGGTGGCGTCCGCCGCGCCGGCCGCCCGGGTCCCGTACGTCATCGTCAACGGCGAGGGCACCGCGGACCGACCCGGGCTGTCCCACCTGACCCGGGCCGCCGTCGCCGGGTTCACCGACCATGCCGACACCGCCCACCAGGATCCGGCGGCGATCGTCTACACCTCCGGCACGACCGGCCGGGCCAAGGGCGCCGTGCTGACCCACGGCAACCTGACCTGGGTGGCGCTCAACTGTGTGGTCGACTACGACGTCGTCTCCACCGACGTCGCGCTCATGATCTCGCCGCTGTTCCACGTCGCCTCGCTCGGGATGGGCGCCCTGCCCGTCATCCTCAAGGGCGCCACGATGGTCATCGAGAAGGGCTTCGAACCGGGCCGCGCGCTCGCGCAGATCGAGCGGCACGGGGTCACCATGCTCAGCGGCGTACCGACCACCTACCAGCTGATGGCCGACCACCCGGCCTGGGCGTCGACCGACCTGTCGACGTTGACGAAGCTCACCTGCGGAGGTTCGGCGGTGCCGGCCCGCGTCCTCAACGCGTACGAGTCGCGGGGCCTGTCCTTCTCGCAGGGTTACGGCATGACCGAGGCCGCGCCGGGCGCCACCGCGCTGCCGCCGGCGATGACGCGTGCCAAGCAGGGCAGTGTCGGTCTGCCGCACTTCTTCACCGACGTGCGGATCACCGATGCGGCCGGTGCGGTGGTGCCCACCGGCGTTGTCGGTGAGATCGAGGTCGCGGGACCCAACGTCTTCCCCGGCTACCACGGGCTCCCGGAGGCGACCGCCGAGGCGTTCACGGCGGACGGGTGGTTCCGCTCCGGGGACCTCGGCCACCTGGACGCCGACGGCTACCTCTACATCACCGGCCGCCTCAAGGACATGATCATATCGGGGGGCGAGAACATCTATCCGCTCGAACTCGAGCAACTGCTCACCGAGGTCGACGGGGTGACGTCGGCGGCGGTCATCGGCGTACCGGACGAGCGGTGGGGGGAGGTGCCGTGGGCGATCGTGACCGTACGGGAGGGAGTGTCGGTGGACACCGCCACCATCCGGGCTCGCCTCGACGGAAGGATCGCCCGCTACAAGCTACCGAAGAACGTCGTCATCGTGGACGAGCTGCCGCGGACGGCGTCGGGGAAGGTGCGGAAGACCGATCTGAGGGCCCGATTCGGCGCCTAGCCGCAGGCCGGGCCGCGACGAGTTCGGCGAACTCCGCCGCGGACGCCCCAGCCAGCTTCTCGTGCATCCGACGGTAGGTCTGCACCGATCTCGTGGCCGGCCACTCCGCGTCCATGAACTCGGCCGGCAGCCTCGGGTCGGCGCGCAGCAGCGCAAGCCAGTCCGCCACGAGCATCGTCCGTACGGTGAGGGCGCTCGGTGCCATCGCCATCGCGGACCTGTCGTCCCACACGTCGATGAAGGCGAGGTGGGCGCGCCGGATCGCCTCGATGTCCCACGCCGCGCGCACGCTCTCGCCGATCGGGAACCCGGCGAGCTCGCGGGCGTGGAAGGCGATCACGGTGTTGGGCGCGAGGTCCTGCCGCAGCGGCTCCAACGACCCGGCGAGGTCGACCTCGCCGGGCGCGAGCCAGAGCCCGTCCCGGATCGGCGCGAAGCCCTCCCAGGTGAGGGTTGAGCGCAGCCGGTGCCGCAGCATCCGCTGGCCCTCCGGGATCGAGAAGGTGACCAGGGTCCACCCGCTGCCCTGTGGGTCGAACGGCCGCGGCCCGCGTACCCGGTACTTCGCCTCGCGCAACACCGCGACCCCGTGCTCAGTCAGCGAGAACAGCGTCTCCCGGCCACTCCTGCTGCGGGCCAGGATGCCGCTGTGCACGAGACGGTCGAGGGTCGCGCGGGTGGCCGGCGCGGCGACGTCCGCACCCTCCAGCACGTTGATCAGGACGCTCGCGCGGATCGGCCCCGTGGCGGCGTCGACGACATGCTCGCCGAAGAAGGCGAGCAACAACTGCTTCGGCTGACGACTACCCACAGCCCTTCCCTTCGGCGAACTCGTTGGCCTGGCCGCCGATCAGCGCGCGGATCGCGGGGCCACCGCCTGCCCGCGTTTGGCCCGCTGGATCTGGTCGTAGACGTGCGTCCGCAGTTCCGTGAAACGGGGCAGGGCGCGGGTCGTGATCTGATCGCGCTCCGGCGGCAGGTCGATCGCGAGGTCCTCCTGGACCCAGGTCGGCGACGTGGACAATACTAGAACCCGCTGACCGAGATACACCGACTCGTCGATGTCGTGGGTGACGAAGACAACGGAGATGGTGCGGCTCGCGTGCAGCTCCCGGACCAGGTCCTCCAGGTCTGCCCGGGTCTGCGCGTCCACCGCCGCGAACGGTTCATCCATGATCAGGATGTCGGGCTGGTAGGCGACCGCCCGCGCGATCGCCACGCGCTGCTGCATCCCCCCGGAGAGCTGCCACGGGTGGCTTCGCGCGGCGTGCGCGAGACCCACCGCCTCCAGCGCGTCGACGACCAGCTTGTTTCGGGCCGCGCGGGTGAGTTGCTTGTGCCGCAGCGGAAGCTCGACGTTTCCGCGCACCGTCAGCCAGGGGTAGAGGCTGCGACCGTACTCCTGGAACACGACGGCCATGGCCGGGCTGGGCCCGGTCACCGGTGCGCCGTCCATCTCGACCACGCCGCTGGTGGGCCGCAGCAGGCCGGCGAGGCACTTCAGCAGGGTGGTCTTGCCGCAACCGGACGGCCCGACGATGCAGACGAGTTCCCCGGCGTCCATCGTGAAGCTGATGTCCCCGATCGCCTCGACGTCGCCCGTCGGGGACTCGTAGACCTTGCGCAAGTGCTCCACCCGCAGCAGGGTGCTCCGATCAGGCACGGTTGACCTCCCTGATTCCGTGGTACCAGCGCAGGACGCGCCGTTCGACGAGACCGAAAGCGACGGCGAGGAAGACACCGACGAGGCCGAGCAGGAGGATGCCGCTCCACATCTCGGCGATGAGGTAGTTGCGCTGGAAGTAGGCGATCCGGTAGCCGAGGCCGGAGGAGGAGGCGAACATCTCGGAGATGACCATCAGGATCAGCGCGACCGAGAGGGCCTGGCGAACCCCGGCCATGATCCGTGGGCTGGCGGCCGGGAGCACGAGGAACCAGAGCCGCTCCCACCAGGAGACCCGAAACGATTCGGCGGTCTCCTTCATGACGCTGTCTGTTCCCCGGACACCCTCGATGGTGTTCAACAGGATCGGCCAGACCGCACCGGAGACGATCACGACCACCTTCATGGTGTCGGTGATCCCGAGTAGGAGCATGGCCACCGGAATCAGCACCGGCGGCGGGATGGCCCGGAGGAACTCCAGCAGCGGTTCGAGGAGTTCACGCAACCAGTGGGTCAGGCCGATCACGGTGCCGGCGGCGATGCCGAGCACTATCGACCCGGCGACGCCGAGGCCGAGGCGGGCGAGGCTGGGCAGCACGTCCTCGACGAACGCCGGGCCGACCCAGGTCTCCCGGAAGGCTTCGGCGATCGTCAACGGGTCGGGGAAGAACTTGCTCGTGCCCCTCGTCGCCACCAGACCCCAGAGCACCAGCAGCAGGGTCGGCAGCCCCAGCGGGTAGACGAGGCTCGCCGCGATCCGGGATCCGACCGTCCGGCTGCGTGCCGTGGCGGCGATCCGCTCCGTGTACGCGGTCACAACGGCTCCTCTCCTCGCACGGACTGGTGCCACGACAGCACCCGACGCTCGATGAACCGGAAGGCGATGTTCACAGTGAGCCCGAGCAGGCCGGTGACCACGACCAGCGCGTACAGGCCGGCGGCGTCGCCGGCGGAGCGGGACAGCTCGATCATGCGCCCGAGGCCGGGGTTGCCGATCACCATCTCCGCGGTGATGGCGAGGATGAGCGCGACCGCCGCCGCGAGCCGCAGGCCGGTCATGAGGTACGGCAGGGTGGTCGGCAGGACGAGGTGCGTCAGCTGCTCCCGCCGGGTCAGACCGAAACCGCGGGCGGTGTCGCGAGCCACCGCGTCGACGTCGGCGACGCCGTAGATCACCTGCACGAACACCTGCCAGAACGACGCGTAGATGATGATGACGAGGGCGGCCTGCCGCTGGATGCCGAACATCAGCACGGCGAGCGGAATGAGGGCTACCGACGGGATCGGGCGCAGGAACTCGACCATCGTGTGGGTCGCGCGCCGCAGGAACGGCACCAACCCGACGACAGTGCCGAGGACGACGGCCCCGATGGTCGCCACCGTCAGGCCGATCGCCCAGGACGTCATGGTGCCGCCCAGCCGGCGCCAGAACGCGAGGTCGACGAGCTGTTCGAACAGCCGCGCCAGCACGTCCGTCACGTACGGCAGATACGACGGGTTGATCAGGCCCAGCGTCGGGATCAGTTGCCAGACGACGAGGAACCCGGTCAGGCCGACGACGCCCAGCACCGCTTTGCGTAACGCGCGCAGGCGTCGAGTGGAAGGAACGCGCATGTCACTCCCGTCGTCGCGCGGGCGGCGAGGCCCTCCCCGGTCCGGGGCCGGGGAGGGCGGGATCGCGCCTGCTACTGCTGCTGGATGAGACGGTCGAGGTTGGGTTGCTTGTCGAGCACCTTGTACTTCTGGGCGAGTTCCGCGAGGGTCTGCAGGCTCTGCCGGTCGATCTCCCAGCCGAAGGCCGGCAGCCGCACCGAGTCGGCCACCGGCGCGGGCAGCTCCAGGTTGTCCTTGATGGCCTGTCGCAGCGCGGCCTCGTTGGCGGGGTCCTTGGCCCACTCCAACGTCTTCTTCATCGCCGCCGTGAAGTCCTCGACCAGCTTGGCGTCCTTCTCGGTGCGTTCCTTGGTGGTGATGGTGGTGAGCGTGGTCAGACCGGGCACCACCGCCTGGTAGGGCGCGACGATGAAGGTGTCGCCGCGGCCCTTCAGTTGCGTGACGAACGGCTCCGGCACCCAGGCGGCGTCGATGTTGCCGGATTCGAGTTGGGCCGGGGCGTCCGGGAAGGCGACCTCGACGAACTTGATCTTCGACGGATCGCCGCCGTCCTTCTCGACCGCCGCCATGATCGTGACATCGCCGGCGGCGCCCAGGCTGTTGACAGCGACCCGTTTGCCCGCGAGGTCGGCGGGCCGCTTGATGCCGGACTTCGCCGAGGCCACCACGGCGTTGATGTCGTCGCCGTCGGCGTACGAGGAGGCGTAGTTGCCGATGATGACGACGCCGAGATCCCGTAGGTCGGCCCGGAACGGGCCGAAGGGCTGGCCGATCGCGAAGTCGATGTCGCCGTTCATGAGCGCGGGGATGGCCTGCGCGCCGCCCTGGGCGGGCAGCACCTCGACCTGGAGGCCGCGTTCGGCGAAGAGGCCCGCCTTGATGCCGCCCCAGAGCGCGGCGGTCTCGGTGATGGGCAGCGCCGCGACCCGGACCTTGCGCAGATCGCCCGACGGCTGTTCGGACGGCTCGGACGCGTCGGAGTCGGTACATCCGGTGAGGGCGATCGCGGTAGCGGCGATCAGCCCGAGAGCCATGACCTTCTTCATTGACGAGGCCCTTCCTGGGCGGGTGGTGGGTGCGTCGGAAGTCGGCGGATGCCTCGGATCTGCAGGTGAACTACCGCTGCGTGGGGGCGCACGCCGCTGTGGTGGCCATGGTCAGTCACGCCGGCATTGAAAGTCAATAATTTCTGACGCCCGTCATGGATAAGTTGAACGACGTGCTGCGCCGACTCCCACTCAGACCTCGGGCAGACCCACGTAGTTCTCCGACAGGCTGGTGGCGTAGGCGTCGGAGGTGGTGACGTACCTCAGTGTGGCGATCTGCAGCTTCGTCTCGTACGGGTCGTCACGCTCCAGCCGGTGCAGCATCGAGGTCATCCACCAGGAGAAGTGCTGGGCCCGCCAGACCCGGCGCAACGCCGTGGCCGAGTAGCTCTCCAGCAGATCGGTGCTGCCCCCGTCGTACCACGCGGCGAAGGCGTCGCCGAGCAGCGCGACGTCGGCGAGGGCCAGGTTCATTCCCTTCGCGCCGGTCGGCGGGACGATGTGTACGGCGTCCCCGGCCAGGAACAGCCGCTCCCACTGCATCGGCTCGACCACGAAGCTGCGCATTCCGGTGATGGACTTCTCCAGGATCGGCCCCTCGTTGAGCGACCAGCCCGGCACCGTCTCCAACCGGGCCCGTAGTTCCGTCCAGATCCGTTCGTCCGGCCAGGCGGCGATGTCCTCGTCCGGCGCGACCTGTAGGTACAGCCGCGAAAGCTCGGGGGAGCGCATGCTGTGGAGGGCGAAGCCTCGTTCGTGGTTGGCGTAGATGAGTTCGTCCACCGCCGGCGGCGCGGCGGCGAGGACACCCAACCAGGCGAAGGGGTACGCCCGCTCGTAGGTGGTCAGCACCCCCTCGGGCACCGCGCCCCGGCTCACTCCGTGGAAGCCGTCGCAGCCGGCCACGAAGTCGCAGTGCAGCTCCTCGTCACGCCCGTCGCGTCGAAAGTGGACGACCGGCGAGTCCGAGTCGAGGCCGTCCAGGCGTACCGCGTCGGCCTCGAAGAGGATCGAGCCGCCGGCCGCGAGTCGGGCGGCGATCAGGTCCTTGACCACTTCCTGCTGCCCGTAGACGGTGATCGCCCGCCCGGTCAGATCTGCCATCGGCACCCGATGCGACTCCCCGGCGAAGCGCAGCTCGATGCCCTCGTGGCGCAGTCCCTCCCGTTGCAGCCGTTCGCCCACACCGCTGCGGCAGAGCAGGTCGACCGAGCCCTGTTCGAGGACGCCCGCCCGGAGTCGGTGCTCGACGTAGTCGCGGCTGCGACTCTCCAGCACCACGGACTCGATTCCGCGCAGGTGCAGCAGGTGCGACAGCATGAGCCCGGCCGGCCCGGCGCCGATGATGCCGACCTGGGTACGCATTCCCGGCATGCTCCTCTCCTCCCGGTGTCAGAACGGGTACCGCGTGATGGTGCCCCGCACGGTGAGCCACTGGGTTTCGGTGAACGCGTCGACGTTCGCCGCCGACCCACCGAACCGTGAGCCGGTGCCGGACGCTCCCACCCCACCGAACGGCGCCACCGCCTCGTCGCTCACCGTCTGATCGTTGATGTGCACGATTCCGCTGGGGATCCGGTCGGCGAGCGCCAGCGCCTTCATCACGTCGCGGCTCAGGATGCCCAGGGACAGGCCGTACTCGGTCTGCCGGGCCAACTCCACGGCCTCGTCCTGATCGGTGAAGGTGATCACCGGCGCGACCGGGCCGAAGACCTCCTGGGCGTACGCCGGGGTCGCGGGGGTGACGTCGGTGAGCACCGTCGGGCGGTAGAACAGCCCCTCGTACGTGCCCCCGGCCGCTAGCCGGGCACCCGCGTCGACGCTCGCCGTGACCAGGGCGTGGATCTTGTCGCGCTGGTGCTCGTCGATGATCGGTCCGAGTGCCACCTGCTCCTTCGCCGGGTCGCCGACCGGCAGGTGGTTCGCCTTCTCCGCCAACCGTTCGACGTACCGCTCGGACAGGCTCTCGTGCACCAGGTGTCGGCCGGTGGTCATGCAGATCTGGCCCTGGTGCAGGAACGACCCCCAGGCGCCGGCGGAGACCGCCAGGTCAAGGTCGGCGTCGTCGAGCACGATCAGCGCCGAGTTGCCGCCGAGTTCGAGGTGGGCGCGTTTGAGGTGGCGTGCCGCCGCCTCGCCGACCTTGCGGCCGGCGGCGGTCGAGCCGGTGAAGCTGATCACCCGTACGTTCGGGTCGGCCACCAGCGCCTCGCCGACCTCGGCCCCGCCGGGAAGGACGTGCAGCAGTCCGTCGGGCAGTCCGGCCTCCTCGAAGACCCGGGCGATCGAGATGCCACCGCAGACTGCCGTGCGCGGATCGGGCTTGAGCACCACGGCGTTGCCCAGCGCCAGGGCCGGGGCGACCGAACGGGTGGCCAGGATGAGCGGAAAGTTGAACGGCGCGATGACTCCGACGACGCCGACGGGCAACCGGCGAGCCAGGCTGAGCCGCGGTTGCGCGCTCGGGATGATCTCGCCGAGCGGGTGCGACGCCAGTGCCGCGGCCTCGTAGCATTCCTGCGCTGCGGTGTCGGTCTCGACGCCGGCCTTGGGTGGGATGGACCCGCCCTCCCGCACGATCCAGTCGCCGATCTCGGCGGCGTGCCGCTCGAACAGTTGCCCAGCCCGACGCAGCACCGCGGCCCGCTCGGCGTAGCCGGTGGCGGCCCAGGCCCGCTGGGCGGCGGCGGCGCGGGCGCAGGCGCGCGTCACATCCTCGGTGTTCGCCACACCGACCTGGGCGATCTCCTCTCCGGTGGCGGGAGATCGCACGGGTGCCGTGCCGCCGGCCGGTTCCACCCAGCCGTCGCTGTGCAGGGTGCCCTGCCAGGTCATGGCGTCCAGCAGTGTCATGGCGGTCATCCTCGGAGCGTGGGGCCGG
>NZ_QGSZ01000389.1 GCF_003857055.1 Micromonospora inaquosa
CACCGGAGCAGGCAGAACCCGATGGACGATGCGCTGGAAACCCGCGTTGAACGCCTTCGCCATCACCTTCAGCGACCGCTTCCCGGCCGCTGAAACCTACTAACCAAGATCGCCGGAAACACCTTTAGCGAGACAGCCCCGGCCAGGGCGACTGAGCGCGATAGAGGCGGTGGCGGTGCACCTCATCCTTGCCCTGGATGTGTACACGCACTGTCTGGCCGGGTTCCCGCGGTCGTTGGTGTCCGACACGTAGGTGGAGTGGCGATGCTGCTGCGCGAGGTGATGACCCGACGCCACTGCGCGAGGAGTGGAGCGAGGACACACGGTGGCGCTATCCGGGGATCCCCGCACAGGTCGTGGTGACGTGGCTGCGAAAGAACTGGCGAGTATGCAGTACCTGTTGGCACGAGACCCTGGCCTCGGCCCTGGATCCTCCACGGGTAAGGCCCGCAGCGGTAGGACGAATCGGCCGGAGAGCAATGACCTCCGTGTTGCCTGAGGGACGCTGCCTCCGGCCGTTCAGGGTCGGCGGGGCCTTCCGATGTCAGATCCGGGTCATGGTGCAGGCGTATCCGCCTCCACCGGGGTAGGTCCATTCGCCGGTAACCGTGGTGTCGTCGGCGCTGAACGTGCCCTCGTAGTAGGCGGGGCCGCCCTTCGCGCCGGCCCAGATGGTCAGCTTGTCGCCGACGAGTTCGTAGACGTAGTCGAAGGTGTTGCCGGCCGCGTCGTAGAACCGCGACACCACGTCCGCGCCGACCGGCTCGCCGAACGGGTGTAGGTGTCCGATGATCTCGAGGCCGGTGACCGGCTGCCCGAACTGGCTGAGTTCCACGTGCTGGAGTAGGAAGAACCGGCCGGCCATCCACTCGTACCGCACGGTTCCCTCGGCGCCGCCGGTCACCGACCAGGCGCCGACCAGACGGTCCAGGGCCTGCAGTTCGACGCTCGGCTCGGTGTTCTCAGACATCGTGTCCTCCTTGGTGAATGCTTGCCGATACCTCGAAGGCGGCACCCGCGCTTTGACACCCACTGGCGTAACTCAGGTCACATCGTGGTCGTGTCGCAATCCCCGGATCGGCCACGAGGTAGCGGCAGGAACTCACCAAGGAGGAAGTCATGGCCACCGTCGCCGCCACCGTTCCCGCCATCCGCCGCTCGTCCGACCGGCTGCTCCTCGCCGGTGCCCTTGCCGGGCCGGTCTTCTTCGCCTCGGCCGTGACGCAGATGCTCACTCGTGAGGGCTACGACATCACGCGGCACCCGATCAGCCAGCTCGCCACCGGTAGCCTCGGCTGGATCCAGATCACCACGTTCGTGCTCGCCGGTGTCGGCGGCCTGGCGCTCGCCGCCGGTATCCGGCGTACGCTCACCGAGGGCACCGGCCGGCGTGTGCTGCCGATCTTCGTCGGGATCTTCGGTGCCGGGCTCGTCGCGGCCGGCGTGTTCACCATGGATCCTGAGCACGGCTTCCCGGTCGGGACCCCCGACGGGCCGGTCGACCAGATGTCCTGGCACAGCATCGCGCATTCGGCCGCGGCGGCCATCGCCTTCACCGCGCTGGCCGTCGCCGCCATCGTGCTGACCGTCCGCCACGTCCGTCGTCGGGCCGCGCTGCCGGCGGTGCTGAACGGCGTCGCCGCGCTCATCCTGCCGATGCCGATGTCGCCGAGCCACATGAGCATCCAGATCGCCGTGAACGGCTTGGTCGCCTTCACCTGGACGACGGTCGTCGCCCTCTCCCTGCGCCGTTCGAGCTGGTCGGCGTAGCGTGACCCGAGCCCCACGAGCACGAGGATGGTCATGAAGTATCTACTGCTCAGCTACACGCCGGCCGCCGCCTGGGACGCCGCGACCGCCGACACCCCGTCCGAGGAGGCGCTGGCCGCGTTCGCCGCGTACCAGCAGTTCGAACAGGAACTGATCAAGACCGGCGAGTTCGTCAGCAGCGAGGGTCTTGGCCACCCGGCCATCAGCACCACGGTCCGCAAGAGCCCGGCCGGCGTGGTGGCGACCGACGGGCCATTCATCGAGCTCAAGGAGGTCCTGGCCAGCTTCGCGGTGATCGACGTGGCCAGCCAGGAACGCGCCGTCGAGATCGTCTCGCGGATGGTCGAGGTGCTGGGAGAACCAGTGGAGATCCGGCCGATCATGGGCGCGGACTTCGCGGCATGACCGATTCCGCTGAACGCTGCCGGCCGGAAGCGGCGAACCGGGAGGGCACAAGAACGGCAGACCCGGCGTGACGCCCGACGTCGAGCACCTGCTGCGCACGGAGGCCCCGCAGGTGCTCGGCGCGTTGGTGCGGCGCTTCGGCCACTTCGACATCGCCGAGGATGCGGTACAGGAAGCACTGCTCGTCGCGAGCCGGGCGTGGCCGACCAACGGCGTGCCGGAGAACCCCCGCAGCTGGCTGATCCGGATCGGCTACCGGCGAATGGTCGATCTGCTCCGCACCGACCAGGCCCGACGCCGCCGCGAGCAGCACGAAGGCATGACCGAGCTGGCGATGCAGGATCCGGCCCGCCAGGCGCACGTTCCGCTGGAGACCGACGACAGTCTCACGCTCCTGCTGCTGTGCTGCCATCCTGCGCTGAGCCCCAGCTCCCAGGTGGCGCTCACTCTGCGCGCGGTAGGTGGCCTGACGACCGCGGAGATCGCACACGCCCACGGGACGACCGAGAGCACCATGGGTGCGCGGATCAGCCGCGCCAAGCAGCAACTGGCCCGCGCCGGCGCCCGCTTCACCCCGCCCACCGACGCCGATCGGGACAGTCGGATGAACGCCGTGATGCAGGTGCTGTACCTGATCTTCAACGAGGGCTACACGGCCTCCACCGGCGACGAGCTCGCCCGCATCGACCTGACCCGCGAAGCGATCCGGCTGACCCGCATGCTCCGCGACTCCCTGCCGGACGACCCCGAGGTGACCGGCCTGCTCGCGCTGATGCTGCTCACCGAGTCGCGGCGCACTGCCCGTACCGACGGCGACGAGCTGGTGCGGCTCGACGAGCAGGACCGGACACAGTGGAATACCGCCCTGATCCGCGAGGGCACGGAACTGATCGACAGCGTCTGGCACCGACGCGAGGTCGGCACGTACCAGTTACAGGCGGCGATCGCCGCCGTGCATGCGGCCACCACGTCGCCGGAACAGACGGACTGGCCACAGATCGCGGCACTGTACCTGTGGCTCGAAAGGCTCAACCCGACCGCGCCGGTACGGCTGAGCCGGGTGGTGGCGGTCGCCCACGCCTACGGGCCGGCCCGAGGACTGGCGCTGCTCGACGACCTCAACCGGCGCTACCAGCTCGATCAGGAACCCCTGACCCGACAACGGGAACGCGCCGTGCGCGCCCACCTGCTCGAGATGACCGGCAACCCGAGCAGCGCGGCGGCACGGTACCGCGAAGCAGCCGACCTGACGGAGAACCAGGTCGAACGGCGATACCTCCTCGGCCGGGCCCACCGCCTCGGCTGACCGGTCATCGGCCCCGGGCTGCGACGGTGGGAAACATCGGCAACCCTCTCCCCGCCACCTTCGCAACGGCCGCCGGAAATGCTGGCGTCCCCGAAGCGACGTTCACCGACACAGTGTCTGCAACGTCCATGCCACCGGCAGACGATCGCAGGCGAAAAAGGAGAGCTGATCTTCGGTGGGATCTGAGGCGACTGTGACCCCCTGCCGCCCGAAGGCCGGCTGACATCCGCACGTCAGAGATTGGGATGGCGGATCACCTCGCGGCTCCCTCCTCCATGGCCGTCTTTTGCGCTCAACTGGGCCATCTATCGCGCTCGGTCACAGCCGGCGCGCCGACACCTGCCAGAGTGAGCATCGCCGGCAAGCCGACTACCGTCGCCGACGTCTGTCAGCAAACAAGATCACCTGTGAGACTCGTGAAGGCTCGCAGCGTCCGCGCCGACGAGGACTTCGCTACGAGCCGGGGCGCCTCACAGCGCAGGTCAGCCCCACTCTTCGGCGATCAACTCGTCGGATCGGCCTGACAGAACAGGCCGCTACCGTTCACGGCACTAACACCACCTCATAAATCTCCATCCCGGTCCGGTCCCACCTTGGAACCACCGCCGCACCTACCGGTGCGCCTCGCCCACCCGCCCCTCCAGGGGCCGGTCGGCGCCGCGCCGCGCGGCGACCCCAGGTCGCACCGCACCAACCCGCACCTCTCCCGCAACCGACCCACGCACCCCGTGGGCCGGTCATCTTCGCGCGCCCTGACGCGTCCCCCAAGGAGGACCACTCATGCCCAAGAACCCGACCCGGAAGGCCACCTCGCCGGCTGTCACACCGACGGCGACGATCCGCACCATGATCGTCTGCGTGCCGGGCGACCTGCCCCGCGAATCCCTGACCGCACACCAGCTCGACCGCAACTTCGGCGTGCAGGGCACGCTGTCGCCCCGCTTCTGGGCCAGCCCCGCTGTGCACCTGTGGCAGCGCAGCCAGATGTTCGGGCTGCGCAAGGGCCGCCCGGCCTACTGCGCCGGCGGACCAGCGCGGCTGCTCGACCTGACGGGCATGCGCCAAGCCGCCGGTGTCGGGGCGGGCATTCGTCACCAACTGTTCAGCCGCGCGGTGCACGGCACCCGCAACGCCACTGCGTGGCACGTCTACGAGGCTCGCCACCTGGCGGACCCGCAGCAGTACCCGTGGGACACGGCCGTCGCGGACTTCACCCATCAGCCCCGGGTCAACGCCATCCGGATGCACAACGCCGCCGCCTACGGCGCCGGGCAGATCCGCCTCAGCGAACTGGAGATGTACCAGGCCGGCTGCATGGCCTACCAGCACCACAGCGCTCTGACCGCCTTGGCGGGCGATGCGCTGATCACCGCCGAAGGGGCGAAGCTGGCCCCGTCCAGCGACGCCATGGCCGACCGGGTGACTTACCTCGAACAGGCCAACCGGTTGCTCGCCGCCATCGACCCCGACCAGCGACTGCTCGCGGTCGCGCTCTGACAGAGCCGGCCAAGGAGACACGCCCGACGGGCCCGTCGTGCTCCTGCTCGACGAGGTCGAGCGCCTCGCCGTCGCCTGCGTCCGCGCCCTGCGCCGTAGCGCCGCTAACCGCTAGCCATCCACGCGCACCTCATCGCACAGCTTCAGGTCGCCACACGCACTGCCGCAAACGCCCTGCTCACCATCCTGGCGACCGGCTCAGGTGTCGGCAGATACCCAGGAGCCGCCGCATCTCGCCCCGGCGTGCCAGCCGCCCCTGGCAGGGGCGCTGACAGCGCTGCAGGCCAGCGAGACGGCCGCCCTTTCCCTCTTGCGCGTATGCCGGCGAGCGCCGGCACCAACCCCTACGCACCGCACCGAGCCGTCGGCGACCAAGCCCTGGTCGCCAACATCACCCTGCCTGAAGGGACACCCTCCATGATTCACCTTCCGATCTGCCCCGTCTGCAACGAGCCGGTGGCAGACCAACCCCCCACGCACTGGACCAACGCCTACCGCGGGGGCATCCCGTGGTGGCATCTGGCCGACAACAGCCCCATCTGCCCGGCAGCCGACGGCCAACACGCCCAGCCGGACCTCGTCGCCGACCCGCTACCGGTCGACAGTCAGACCAACCCCTGGCTCGATGAGATGAGCCGCCTGTTCGCCGTGGACGGTCCCTATGACCCCGCCCGACTGGGCAGCGCCATCACCGCCGCCGACCACCTCACCGGCTGGCTGCATACGGCCACCGGACCGTTCAGCGCGCTGCTCACTCTGCCGGCGCTCTCCGACGTCTCCTCACTGATCGGGCACCTGCACCGAAGCTCTCGGCTGCTCGCTCGGGTGCACGCACAGATCGGGTCCTACGTCCTCGACCAGGCCCGCCAGGCACACCTCGCCAGCCTCGATGACAGCGAGGGGGGCGATGTCATCGACGCCGTCGACGACCTCCGCGCATGGTTGCAGGACGCGGCCGACTCGCTCGCCCAGTCGGCGCAGGCATCTGGGGCCGCGTGGTCCAGCGCCCGCAAGGTCGCGGCCGCGAGGCACCTCGGCGCCTCCTCCACCGCTGGCGATATCGACCCGCAGGAGGGCCAGCGGTGACGAGTCCTGACTACACGCCGCGTCAGGGCAGCACAGCCGTCTTCTCCGGTCGGTGGCTGCGCTACGAACCGGTCCCTGGCTTCCAGCGCTACCACGAGGGATACCTCGCGACGGTGACCGGTTGGTGGAACGGCAGCTTCGAACTCGCCCTCGACCACGAGGCCGTGATCGCCCTTACCCAGACGTTCACCGCGATGGCCACCTACGTCGGCGATGACTGGCGCACCGTCGGCTTCGACGGACACACCCTCACCATCGCCCGTCCGCTGTCCCTCGGCGGCGGCGTCCACCTCGTAGAGCCCACCGGCAGGCGGTACCGGATCGGCTGGGGCCTGCCGTGGCTGCCGGTCGACCCGAGCCGCTGCGACCGCGTCTTCGGCCAGCCATAGCCGCACCGCCCACCAGCACGGGGCCTGGCAGCCCCGAGCGTCGACGGCATCCCGAGATCCGGTCACCGCACTTGATCACAAGGCGCCATCGAAGCGTGGATCAGTGCACGCCACATCCCAGCAGACGCAACAACAGCCACAGGGAGGACTCATGGACAACCCCACCGACCAGACCGCGGCGCCCAGCGCCCTCGACAAGGTCGCCGCCGCTCTGGCAGCACTTGGCCAGGACACGGCCGCCGCGATCGCGCAGCGCGCCGGCGTCGGCTACTCGACGGCAACCAAACGACTTCGCACCCTGGCAGAGGCAGGCCAGGCCAAACCGTTGCGCGCCGACGACGGCCCCACGCTCTGGCGACACCTGCCGAACACGACGACCAGCACCGACAGCGACGACCCGCAGGCGACCACGACCGACGCCAGGCAAGACCCACCCCCCGCACTGACGGACGACAACGCGGACGAGGCTCACGGACCGGACGGGGCCCCCGGACCGGCAGAGGAGGCGAACACCGCCTCGGCGGCGAGACCGGACGAGGAATCGACCAGTCTCCAGCCGGACGACGAACGCCGACCAGCGCCGGACAGCGACGCGGGCCGACCAGCCCTACAGGACCCACCCGCCAAGCCGGACCACGTCCCCGACGCACCGACCACAACGCCGGCGGAGGCCGGCGAGGCTTCCCCGGCCGACGCCGAGAATCCGCCCGCAGCCGCCGCGTACGGTCAGGCAGACTCCGCGCCCAGTCTGGACCCGACAGACAGCGACGAACCCATTGCGCCCAGCAGCCCAACCGAGGCTCCGAGCGCGTCCGATGGCGGGAAGCCACGCCGGTCCAAGGGCAGCCTGCGCGGGGCCATCCTCGACGTGCTCGAAGCCCATCCCGGCCAACCGTTCAAGACCAGCCAACTGTGCAAGGCCATCGACCAGGCGAACGAGGACACCGACTCGGCCAAGGCCAGCGCGGGCGCGGTCGTCAACGCCGTGCACAAGCTCGTCACCGACGGAGTCGCCGTTCAGATCGCCGAGAGGCCAGCGACGTTCCAACTCGCCCCGACAACCACCTAGCAAACCCGTTACCGCTGGTAGCCCGGGGCGGGCGTCGAACTTGGCGGAACCACGCCCGCCCCGGTGCTCCTTCACCTTCAAGGAGCGACGTCAAGTGTGTCACCTGAGCTCTTACCTCACGGCGGCCGGCGGAGTCCTCGCCGGTCTCGCCGTCGCCGCGGCACTGCTCGCCCGGCAGCGGCACATCATTCACCATCAGCGGCGGGCGTTGGCGGCCCGCGACCGTGACCGGTCCTACTGGCACCGGCTTGCCACGCACAACGACACGACCGACCTGCCGAACCGGCGGGCCCTGCGGACCCACCTCGAGGCCACGTTCTCGCTCGGGGAACCGCTCGGGCTCGTCCTCATCGACCTGGACCGGTTCAAGCAGGTCAACGACACCTACGGCCACGAGCACGGCAACGACCTACTGCGCGAGGTCGGACGCCGCCTGAGGGCCCTCGGGCCGCCGGTCGCCCTGGCCGCGCATCTCGCCGGCGACGAGTTCGCCCTCGTCGTGCACGGCCACGATGGCGAGATCGAGACTGCCGCCGAGGCCTCCCACCGGCGCATCTCAGAACTCCCGTACGAGATCGCCGGGCAGCAGGTGAGCGTCACCGCCAGCGTCGGCTACGCGCTCGCCGAGCCGGACATGCTGCCCCGCGACCTCCTGCACACCGCCGACCAGGCCATGTACCTGGCCAAACGCAAGCGCTGCGGCATCCGCGCCCACGACCCGGACCACGCCACGCCGCCAGGAGTCGTCATCCGCTACCGCGACCTGCGCTAACACGCCCCCGGCGCCAACCGCCCCACGTCCCCGCAACGCACCAGAAGCCCCGCAGGCCATTCGGCCTGCGGGGCTTCGCTTACCCCAAGGAGCCCATCCCCGTGATGTCCTTCAACACCGTCCACACCCTGACCGGGTGCCTGCTGCACATTGAGGCCAACGCCGACCTGCTCGGCTGGGGCCGCCCGCCTCTCCTGCTGCTCGTCCAGGAGCGGCCGGCCCCAACCGCACCGCGCGGCACGAGACGCCAGATGCGCGCCGTGCACCTGCCGCTCAACGACACCCGCATGGGCCGCTACCGCGCCGGACTCGCCGACCTCCTGCCCGACCTCGCCAGCGCGCTCGACAGCAACCAGCCGGTCGCCCGGCCCACCCTCGCGGCCTGCGTCGACATCGGCCTGATCACGGACCTCCTCGCCGAGCCCACCCCCGGACTCCGCCTGCTGGCCTGGGCCGTCTGCTACGAGGACGTCCTCGTCGAGTCCGACGACCTGCACGAGATCCGCCGCGTTGACGCGGTCGACGCCGACCGCCGCAGCTACCGGATCACGAGGCTGCGGGGCGAACCGCACCCCGTAGTCCGCGTCGACGACCACATCGCCCACGACGACGCGACGGCCACTCGCCCCGCACTGACGCGTCTCGTCCAGACCACCAGCAGACCCGGCCGAATCACGCCGACAGCCTCCTGACTGCCGCCGACGCCCCGCCAGCAGCGCGGGTCCCAACCTCACCCGCGCGCCACACACCGTGCCCCTACGGCACCACCCGAGGCAGACGACTTGACCTTCATCGAGAGAGAAGCGTCGATCAATCAGGTCATTGTCCGGGGGCTGCCATCAGGCACAACACGACCGGCGCCGACCGGACGGTGACCCCTGCCCAAAACCCCGACGGAAGGTCACCCGCCATGTCTGACCGCAGCCGAACCCGACCGTCCCACCGCGCTCTCCTCCCCCGTGACGTCACCGACCCCCTGCTGTGGCGGCTGGCCGTGGACGTCCTCACCGCCCACCAACCCGGACCCGGCAACCGGTGCGCCAACCTGCAGTGCGCCGACCAGAGCGGGCCGTGTTCGGCCGCCAGGCAGGCACAACGGGCGATGCGCGCCGCGCGAGCCACACCACCGCCACAGCCGGCACCCGCCCGCGAACCCACACCACAACGGCCCGCCCGCGACTCCCTCGGATTCGTCGGCTGGTTCACCAACGGTCTCGCCGCCGCTGCCACGCAACTACTGCCGCGGGTCCCGCAGCGGCTGCCCCGCCGCGTCCCCGGCGCGACCCTGACCGCCGCCTACGCCGCGTAGCCGCAGCCCAGACGCAACAACCAACACCACCCGGCCCGAACTAAGGAACCTCACGACCTTCGACCGCGTGGCCCACCACGGCCGCGCGGTCGTCGCCGTACCCGAACACACCACCACGACGAGGAGACACGAGCCGTGAGAACCATTTGCTACGTCAGCGCCATCGATCCCGCCCAGCCGAGCACCGTCCACGCCCGCTACGTCCACTTCGACGGCTACCCCTCGGCGCTCATCGCGCACCTGCGCGGCATCTGGGCCACCACCGCCCGCCGCGAGACCCAAGCCCTCATCGACGCGGTCCTCGCCCACGACTGGTACTACCTCGGATCCGACGTCACCCCAGACACCCGGTCGTTCCCCCACCAGCACCCCGTTGGCGGTGTCGGCGTGACGTTCGACGACACCGAGCCGGAGCCCGCCACTGTCTTCCCGCTCAGCCGCGCCGGTGACCTCGACGCCTCGTGGATCTACGTGATCAGCCCGGCCGACGACACGGTCACCGTGCACACGAGCGACGGCGATCCGATCGGTGTCCACAGCCTCGGCTAGCTGGCAACCAAGGAGGACCACCGTTATGCCCGGCCACGCCTCTCCCCTCGTCCAGCGCCACTCCACGCCCTGCCGCGCTCCCTACCTCACCTATCCCCTCGGCCGCTGGGGGCCGACGTGAAGCTCCGATCTCTGGTGTCAGTCGCGGTGGCGCTCGTCGCCGTGTTCATCCTCTGCGCCGGTGGGCTCGGCGGATTCCTCGCCGGCGGCTCGGCCACCGCCGGATGCATCCCTATGGTCACCTCTCCCGGGTCCACGTCAGACAGCGCGGTGTCGCCGCCCGGGCCGCCGATCCTGTGGCCGGCGATTGATGACTGGGACAGTGACCAGGTCGGCAACGCCGCTGCGATCGTCACCACCGGCGCTCGCCTCGGGTTACCGGCGCGCGGCTGGGTGATCGCGGTCGCCACCGCGATGCAGGAGAGCAGCCTGCGGAACCTGGCCGGCGGCGACCGGGATTCGGTCGGGTTGTTCCAGCAGCGCCCCAGCCAAGGGTGGGGTACCCCCGCCCAGCTTCAGGACCCCGTCTACGCGTCGGAGAAGTTCTTCGACGAGCTGGCCACGATCCGCGGCTGGCAGGCGATGCCGCTCACCGAGGCCGCCCAGGCCGTGCAGGTCAGCGCCTTCCCCGACGCCTACGCGACATGGGAGGCACCAGCCACCCAGCTGGTCACCGCGATCGCCGACACCACAGGCCTACCCACCCACGGCCTAGCCGGGTGCGGGGCCACCGGCCCGTGGACGCAGCCGGTCCTCGCCCCTGTCGGGTCAGGCTTTCGTAGCTCGGACCGGCCTGGTCACGACGGCGTCGATCTCAGTGCCTCGCGCGGCACCATCATCCGCGCCGCGTCCGCCGGGACCGTCCGCACCGTCCGCTGCAACGCCGTCTACGCCGACACCGGCGCCGAGTGGGGCTGTCACCGCGACGGCGACCCCGCCCTCACGCGCGGGTGCGGCTGGTACGTCGACATCGACCACACCGCCGGCCTGCTCACCCGCTACTGCCACATGGACCAACCCCCGATGGTGACCGTCGGGCAGCCGGTCGCCGCCGGCCAGCCCATCGGCGTCGTCGGCTCCACCGGCCACAGCTCCGGCCCGCACCTGCACTACGAGGTGCACCACAACGGCGATGCCAGCCCGAACGGCGCGATCGACCCGGTGCCCTTCATGGCCGCACAAAACGCCCCGCTCGCCACAAACGAGCGGTGATGAAGCTTATGCAACATTCGTCAACCGCCGCAGGATCGTCCCGATGCTGCCGGGATCAATGGCACCGCCGAAGCGCATTCATCCACCGCCAGCCCACCGTAATTCCAGCCCGCGACGAGCAGTATCGCCACACCGATGAGCAGGCCCGCTCGGCGTCTCACAAGGGGCAGTGCAACACATCTTGACCATGTCGAGCTGTCCCCAACCCGCGGTGTCGCTCAACCCCTGCCAGCGCGCCACTGGCACCAACCCTTCCGGTGAGCACACCAGCGCCGAGCTGGCTGAGCTGTTCGGTGTGGCGCGCTCGACGGTCTACCGGGCGATCAAGCGTGCTGCGGCGGCACTTGGACCGGTTTGAAAACCACGCATGGCCCCTCTGTCGCGAACAAGCGTCAGCGCCCGTCGCGACCCTTGCGGTATGAAGTGACGAGCCACCCGAGGAAGCCGATCAGCAGAAGGAGGGTCTGCTGCACCGATAGGTGACATCTGAGATGGCTTGCCTTGGTGGCGGGCTGGAAGGATGTTGCTGTGCCTAAGCCCTACCCCCGTGAGTTCCGCGATGACGTCGTGCGGGTGGCCCGTGATCG
>NZ_QGSZ01000400.1 GCF_003857055.1 Micromonospora inaquosa
GTGGGCTGCTCCGTGGGGCGTTCCGCCTTGCCGCTCGGGTGGCGGGCGCGCCACACCGCCCAACCGCGCTCCGCCAGACCGACGACCAGGAAGGTCACCCCCACGTACGCCCAGCCGACCAGCACGTCGATCACGTAGTGCTCACCCGAGTAGACCAGGGTGAAGGTCATCGCCAGCGGGTACGCGAGCAGCAGCGGCCACCACCGACGACGGGTGGCGGTGAGGAAGAACAGCACCACGAACAACGCCCACGCGGTGTGTAGCGACGGCATCGCGGCGACCGGGTTGGAGGCGATCTGGCCGGCGTTGAGGACGTTGCCGGCGCCGTGCATGCCGAACGCCTTCCAACCCCGGGTCGAGATCCGGGCGACCTCGGTGAGCAGCCCGTTCTGCGCCGCCCACCAGGGCGGGGCAGCCGGGTAGACGAAGTAGGTGACCAGGCCGGCCGCGCAGAGGAAACCCCAGCGCCGCATGTACGCGGCCCAGCGGTGCCGGTCGCGCAGCCAGAGCACCGCGGCGGCGGCCAGCGTCACCACGAAGTGGGAGAAGTACACCCAGCTCGTGGCGACATCCCACCAGTGCACCTGCGGGCGGTAGAGGTGCTGCTGCAACCAGACGGTGGGCACCTCACCACCGGTGGCCCAGCCGAACATGGACCGGTCGGCGACGATCAGCTCCATCGCGTGCGGGGTGGCCCCGTTGTCGGCGAAGCCGCGCGAGAGGTTGTACGCCATGAAGAGCAGCACCACCGGCACCCAGTCCCGGGCGAAGCGCAGGTGGCTACGCCACGGGCGTTCGCTGTTCCAGGCGATGGTCGCGGCCCAGATCCAGACGAAGGCGTACGCCGGGTCGGTGGGCAGGCCGATGGCCAGCCACGCGGCGACGAAGGCGACCGCCCAGACGGTCATGGCGACGATGCGCCGACGACCCCCGTCCGGGGACGCGGGCGGGTCGGTCCGGGCGGGGGGCTGGGGGTCAGTCACGACGGCCATCGGAGTCAAGGTTAACGACGGGGACGGCATCGACCGACGGGGACCACCCGGCGAGGCCGTGCACAGGTGGGAGGGCGGGCGGTGCCGGATCCCCGGCCGCGTGCTCGACCGGCCCGGTGAGCCCCTAGGCTGACGACCATGCAGGAGCAGCCCGAGCCGGCCCTCACGCCGGGTCTGACCGCCCAGGTCGAGTTGACCGTCACCGACGCGGACACCGCCCAGGCGGTCGGTTCCGGGGACGTACCGGTGCTGGGCACTCCCCGGGTGGTGGCGCTGGCCGAGGCGGCCACCGTCGCGGCGACGGCGACCGGGATGCCGCCCGGTTCGACGACCGTGGGCACCCGGGTCGAGTTGGAGCACCTGGCGCCGACCGTGGTCGGCCGGACGGTTCGCGCCCAGGCGCTGCTGGCGGCCGTCGATGGTCGCCGGCTGTCGTTCGAGGTCACGGTCAGCGACGGCGACCAGACGGTGGCCCGGGGTCGGGTGGAGCGGATCCTCGTCGACCGGGGACGCTTCGTCGAGCGCGCTGGGCGGGCGTCGTGAACGCGGGTTTCGTCGAG
Source organism: Micromonospora inaquosa (assembly GCF_003857055.1). GTDB lineage: Bacteria > Actinomycetota > Actinomycetes > Mycobacteriales > Micromonosporaceae > Micromonospora > Micromonospora inaquosa. Next base: position 1,553 of record NZ_QGSZ01000400.1, read on the forward strand.
GTCGCCGACCGGGTGCACGTGCTGGCCGAGCCGCTGCTGCGGGTCAACGTCACACTGGTCGTCGGTGACGACGAGGCGCTACTGGTGGACACGCTCTCGTCGGCCGCCCAGGCCACCGAGCTGGCCGCGGCCGTCCGGGCGATCACCGACCGTCCGTTGACGCTGGTCAACACCCACCATCACTACGACCACTGCTTCGGCAACGCCGTCCTGGCCGGCGACCCACCCCGCCCGGTGTACGCGCACGCACGGGCCGCCGCCGCCCTGCGCGAGGAGCCGGAGCGGCTGCGCCGGGAGGCGTACGAGGAGTTGCTCGCGGAGCACCCGACGCTCGCCGCCGAGCTGGCCGACACCCCACTGCTCGCCCCGACGCACACGGTGCATGTCGAGACGGTCCTCGACCTGGGCGGCCGGCGGGTGCTGCTGCGACACCCGGGGCGGGGGCACACCGACGCCGACCTGGTGGTGCACGTGCCGGACGCCGACGTGTTGGTCGTCGGCGACCTGGTGGAGCAGAGCGGCCCGCCCGCCTTCGAGGACTCGTACCCCCTGCAGTGGCCGGACGCGGTCGCGGACCTGCTGCGGCTGACCACCGCGCGCACGGTGGTGATCCCGGGTCACGGCGACCCGGTGGACGTCGACTTCGTCCGGGCCCAGCACGCGGAGCTGGCGAAGCTGGCCTGGTTGATCCGGGCCGCGCACACCGGCAGCGCCCCGCCGGAGCGGGTGGCCGCCGAGGCTCCGTTCGGCGCCCGCCCCGCCCTGGTCGCCACGCACCGCGCCTACCTTCAGCTGAACGGTGACGCCTGACCCGCCTACGCCGGGGTGCGTCGCCACTGCTGGTTGCTGCCGGTGCCACACGTCCACTGCACGACGCGGGCCCCGTCGGTGGTGGCGGAGTTGAGCACGTCGAGGCACTTGCCGCTGTGCCGGGCGACGAGCTGCAGGTAACCCGTGCCGAGGTCCTGTACGCGCCACTGCTGGTTGGTGCCGCCGTTGCAGCTCCACTGGATCACGCGGACCCCGTCGGCGGTCGCTGTCGCGCCGCCGTACACGTCGAGGCACCTGCCGCTGTGCACGCTGACCACCGTCTGGTAGCCCCCACCCGCGTCCTGGAACCGCCACCGCTGGTTGGGCTGGCCGTTCGCGGTCCACTGCACCATCTCGGCGCCGTCGGTGGTCGCGTTGTTGTACACGTCCAGCAGCTTGCCGCTGTGCCGCGCGGTGAGGGTGTACGTGGCGGGCACCGGCACTGTGGTCTCCGGGGCCAGCCGGTACAGCCCGGCCCCGTGGGCGGGGATCGAACGGCTGAGGGTGCCGGTCACCGTGCCGAGGGCCGCTCCGGACCACAGGTCGGTCACGGCGGCTGACCCGATCCCGAGGTCGGCGAGGTTCACCGACACCTGCGCCGCGCTGCTGTCCCGGTTGAAGAGGGCGACGTACCGATGGTTGCTGCCCGGCACGTCGGCGGTCCACACCTGCCGGCTGCCGCCGTAGAGCTGACGGTTGTTGGTGCTGTTCTGGTTGACCCCCAGGACCGCGGCGTTGGTCATCAACGCCAGTTCCGCGGCGCGGTTCTCGACCAGGTTGCCGCCCCACATCAGCGGCGCCCGGTTGATCGCCCAGAGCGACATCAGGGTGCGCTGCTCGTCGGAGGTCAGGTTGGAGTATCGCGGCGACCCGACCGGCCCGTACTTGGAGAGCCGGCCGATCGGGATCATGTCGGCGTCGGGCCAGGCGCCGGTGGTGCGGTACGGGGTCCAGTTGCGCAGTTGGTCGAAGAGCGCGTCGACGGACGACCAGTTGTCCCACAGGTCGTTGACGATCCGCCACATGTGCGCGTTGGCCTGGACGTGTGCGCCGTTGGCCAGCGAGGTCGGGCCGGGTGACAGGCTCAGCACCATCGGACGGCCGCTGCGCTGGATGGCCAGTCGGTACCCCTCGACCTCGGACTGCCGGTAGGTCGGGGCGGCGATGTCGTCCACCTTCACGTAGTCGACGCCCCAGGAGGCCAGCAACTGGAACATCGAGTCCAGGTAGGCCTGCGCGCAGGGGTTGGACATGTTCAGGCCCCACATCAGGTTGAGCCAGGCCGCGGTGGTGGTGTTGTTGATCTGGTTGGCGCGGCAGGTGGTGCCGAGGATCGGGACGTTGTCGGCGACCGCCTGGCGGGGAATGCCGCGCATCAGGTGGACGCCGAACTTCAGCCCCTGCGCGTGGACGTGGTCGGCGAGCGGCTTGAACCCGTTCTCACCGGCGGCGGAGGGGAATCGGGTGGTGTCGGGCAGCAGCCGCCCGTTGGCGTCCATCCGAAGCCGGGGTTGCAGGCTCGCGTCCTGGTTGGGGCTGTTGTTGTGCCGACCGGGGTAGTACCAGGCCCAGTCGATCACCACGTACTCCCAGCCGAACTGCCGCAGGTTCGTGGCCATGTAGTCGGCGTTGGCCCGGACGTCAGCCTCGGTGACGCTCCAGTTGAACGAGTCGTAGCTGTTCCAGCCCATCGGCGGGGTGTCGGCTACCCCGTTGTCCCAGGCGGCCGCCCGCTCCGGCGGGTCGGCGACGACCATCCCGGCAGCCACGAGAAGCATGACCAGCAGGGCCGCGACGTGGCGGAAACCCAGAGGTACCAGGACCACACGCATCAGAGCCTCCCCCGACGACACCATATTTCCATCGCGCGTCATCGATGTTAACGCTCACAAAAGCCGGAGGTCAACCCACCCCCGGGGCGTGGTCAGATGGTGAAGCGGGTCAGGACGGCGGCGCGGGTGGGCATGGCGGTGGCGCCGCCCGGGGATTCGCAGACCAGGCCGGCCACCCGCAGCGCGAACGCCACCCGGTCGACCCAGCCCGACGGGCCCTCCGGTTCGCCGTCGACGAGCAGGTCGGCGATGAGCGCGGCCATCACCGAGTCGCCCGCGCCGGTGGTGTCAATCGGGTTGACCTTGGGGGCCGGCACCCGGACCGGATCGGCCTCGGCGGCGGCCAGCACCGCGCCGGCCGCGCCGAGCGTCACCACCACGGTGGCCGCCCCCAACTCGCGCAGGTACGCCGCCACGCCCTCCACCGGCTCGCCGGGATAGAGCAGCACGGCGTCGGCGGCGCTCAGCTTCACCAGGTGCGCGCCGGCCGCGAACTCGGCCACCACCTCGCGCAGCCCTTCCAGCGCGGCTGGCCCGCTCAGCAGCCGGGGCCGTACGTTCGGGTCGAAGACCCGCAGGCCGGGGGCGAGCGACCAGGCACGTCGGGCGGCGGCCAGCGTGCTGGGTTGGAGCAGCACGATCGAGCCGCAGTAGAGCACGTCGGCGCCCTCCAGCAGCGCCAGATCCAGATCGTCGGGGCCGAGCAGCCCGTACGAGGCCGGCTCGCCGTAGAAGCGGAAGTCCGGCTCCGGTCCGGCGTACGTGACCACCGCGAGCGTCGTCGGGGCCGGCACCGTGATCGCACCGGCCACCCCGACGTCGGCCGCGGTGAGGAACGTGCGAATCCGGCCGCCCAACGCGTCATCACCGAGCGAGCCGACGAACTGTGCCGACCCGCCGAGTCGGGCCACCCCGACCGCGACGTTGAGCGGGCCGCCGCCGATGGCCTGCCGATAGACCCGCTGCCCGTCGAGTTCGCCGTCGAGCAGGTCGACGAGCGCCTCACCGAGCACCACCGCGTATCCCATGCCGATCCTCTCGTCGTCGCCACCGGCCGCCGGTCGCCGAGGCGATCGCCGTGGCCTCAGGCTGGCACAGCGCGCGGCCCGATGGGCGCCGAAGGCCACGCACCGACGTGCCCGCTACCCCGACCGGTGGATCGCGCCGTCGAGCGCAGCGAGCGGGCGGCCGGTGCCACCCCACCGGGCCGCGACGATCTGCGCGGCCACACTCACGGCAGTCTCCTCCGGGGTACGACCACCGAGATCCAACCCGATCGGGGAGGCGAGCCGGGCCAGCTGCGCCGGGCTGAGCCCCGCCTCACTGAGCAGCTTGTGTCGCTCGTCGTGGGTGCGCCGTGAGCCCATCGCGCCGACGTACGCCAGCGGGTGGCGCAGCGCCAACTCCAGCAACGGCACGTCGAACTTCGGGTCGTGGGTCAGCACGCACACCACCGTCCGCTCGTCGAGCCGACCGGCTGCCAACTCCGTACGCAGGTAGCGGTGCGGCCACTGCACCACCACCTCGTCCGCCTCGGGAAAGCGCCGCGCGGTGGCGAAGACCGGCCGGGCGTCGCAGACGGTGACCCGGTAGCCGAGGAACGCGCCGATCCGGGCCACCGCGGCGGCGAAGTCGATCGCTCCGAAGACGACCATCCGGGGTGGGGTGGCGTACGTGGTCACGAAGAGACTGATCCCGCCGCCTCGACGCTGCCCGTGGTACCCGTACCGGAGCATCCCGCTCCGCCCGGCGGCGAGCAGCCCGAGGGCGTCGGCGCTGGCGGCGTCGTCGAGCCGGTCGTCGCCGAGCGAGCCGACGGACCGCTGGCCGGTCAGGACCAGCCGCCGGCCAAGCCGCCGGGCCGGGTCGCTCGACCGGTCGTCGTGGGCGTCCTTGTCGGCGTAGGCCGGTGGCTTGTCGGCGTCGGCTGTTGGCTTGCGGTCGTCGGCTGTCGGGTTGTCGGCGTCGGCGGCCACGCAGGTGACGATTGCCGCCGGATGGCCGTTGCGGCGGGCGGCGGCGATCGCGTCCAGCGCCGGCAGAGCGTTCGCGTCGACGCGCTCCACGAACACGTCCAGGATGCCGCCGCAGGTCAGGCCCGCGGCGTACGCGTCGTCGTCGCTGACCCCGTAGCGGCGCAGCTCGGGTTGGCCGGTGTCGAGCACACGGCAGGCCCGTTCGTAGAGATCCGCCTCGACGCAGCCGCCGGAGACGCTGCCGACGACCGTGCCGTCCGCCGCGACCCCCATGGCGGCGCCGGGTGGCTGCGGGGCGGAGTGCCAGGTGGCCACGACGGTGGCCAGCGCGACCGGCTCGCCGTCGCGGCACCGGCGGTGCACCTCGTCGAACACGTCCGGCACCGACGGCCGCCTCTCCGTTCCCGCTCCCCGTAGGCAGGATATGGCGTTCCACGGCGACCGGCGGGTCTTCTCCTGCATCGAGGAACACCTATTGCGCTCGGCCCGTGCGACATGGTGGGATGACGCGTACCGGGCGGTGCGAGGGCTGCCGCGCCGCCGGTTGCCGGGTTGGTTAGACGCGAGGGCACCGGTCCAGGACAGGACCGTCGACGGCGCACGTCCACTGGCTGTTTCCGCCGGGGCACGTCGCTGTGATCGTCGCACCGCTCACGACAGCGGGGCGATCAGGCCACATCCCACCCGATTGCGGCGAGGCGGCTCAGGCAGCACGCCTCGCGAGTCAGGAGAACCCGTGAATCGTTCCCGTACGGCCGCGTTACTCACCGCGGCCGTGACCCTCGCGCTGGGCGCTGTCGCCGTGGCGTCCGGTCCGGCCGCCGCGCACGGCGCGGCGATGACGCCGGGCAGCCGCACCTACCTGTGCTGGCAGGACGGCCGCAGCCAGACCGGTGAGATCAGGCCGAACAACCCTGCGTGCGCCGCCGCGGTGGCGCAGAGCGGGGCTAACTCGCTCTACAACTGGTTCAGTGTGCTGCGCTCCGACGCGGGCGGCCGGACCACCGGCTTCATCCCGGACGGGCAACTGTGCAGCGGCGGCAACTCCGGTTTCCGCGGCTACGACCTGCCCCGCACCGACTGGCCGCTGACCCACCTGACGTCCGGGGCGCGGTTGGACTTCAAGTACAGCAACTGGGCGCACCACCCGGGCACGTTCTACTTCTACGTGACGAAGAACAGCTGGAGCCCGACCCGGGCGTTGGCCTGGAGTGACCTGGAGGAGCCGTTCCTCACGGTGACCAACCCGCCGCAGCGCGGCAGCGTCGGCAGCAACGACGGGCACTACTACTTCAGCGGCAACCTGCCGTCGGGTAAGAGTGGCCGGCACATCATCTACTCCCGCTGGGTCCGCTCGGATTCGCAGGAGAACTTCTTCGGCTGCTCCGACGTGACGTTCGACGGCGGCAGCGGCCAGGTCACCGGCGTGGGCCCGGGTGGTACGCCGACCGACCCGCCGACCGACCCGACCGACCCGCCGACCGACCCCACCGATCCGCCGACCGACCCGACGGATCCGCCGACCGACCCGACCACCCCGCCGCCGTCCGGCGGTGACTGCATGGCCACCTACAAGGTGTCCAGCGCCTGGCAGGGCGGCTTCCAGGGCGAGGTCACGATCATGAATCACGGCAGTACGCCGTTCTCCGGTTGGACCGCGAGCTGGACCTGGCCCAACGGACAATCGATCAGTCAGATCTGGGGTGCCACCCAGACGTCGTCCGGCTCGACGGTGACGGCGACAAACGTCGCCTACAACGGCACTGTCGCACCGGAAGGCACCACAACGTTCGGCTTCCTGGCCAGCTCCACAGGAACCAACGGGCTCCCCACGGTCACCTGCGCCCGCCGCTGACCACCACCTGAAATGATCAAGAGGTTTGCGTCACCGGAAACGCTCCGGATGACGCAAACCTCTTGATCAACAGGGTGGGGCAGGGGGTCAGCGGACCATGGAGCCGACGACCGGCTTCGTGAGCAGCGCGGACTGGTTGCGCTGGATGCCCGGGTCGAGCGTCTTGGCCACGAAGATCGCGTGCCAGATGCAGAAGATCAGCACCGTCCACACCTTGCGGGAGTGGTCGGCCTCCTCCCGCTTGTGCTCGTCGAGCAGCCGCAACGCGTACGACAGGTCGAGCAGATCGCCGGCACCCGAGGTGCTGAGCACGTGCCGGGCCCACTCGTACATCTCGCCGCGCAGCCAGACCCGGGTGGGGGTCGGGAAGCCCAGCTTCTTGCGGTTGACGATGGCCGGCGGCACAACTCCCTGCAACGCCTGACGCATCGCGTACTTGGTGGCGTCGGAGCGCGGCGGCAGCTTCAGGTCGACCGGGATCTTCGCGGCGACGTCGAAGACCTCACGGTCGAGGAACGGCACCCGCACCTCCAGCGAGTGCGACATCGAGATCCGGTCGGCCTTGACCAGGATGTCGCCACGCAGCCAGGTGTAGAGGTCGACGTACTGCATCTTGGTGACGTCGTCCAGCTCCGTGCACTCGGCGTAGATCGGGGCGGTGACATCCGTGTAGCGCACCGAGGGGTCGTAGCGGCGCATCAGGTGCTGCTTCTCCTCCTCGGTGAACATCCGGGCGTTGCCGTAGTAACGCTCCTCGATCGGGGTGGTCCCGCGCTCCAGGAAGCTCTTGCCCTTGACCCCCTGCGGGATCGCCTTGGAGACCGCGCGCAACCCCTTCTGCACACCGCCGGGCAGGCCGTTGACGGTGCCCAGCGACAGCGGCTCCCGGTAGATCGTGTAGCCGCCGAAGAACTCGTCCGCGCCCTCACCGGAGAGCACCACCGTGACGTGCTCGGCGGCCTTCTTGGCCACGAAGTAGAGCGGCACCAGCGCCGGGTCGGCCACCGGGTCGTCCAGGTGCCAGACGATCTTCGGCAGCGCGTCGATCATGTCCTGCGGACCGATCTTGGTGGGGATCGTGGTGACGTCGAGGTGGCGGGCCGAATCCTGCGCGACGTCGATCTCCGAGTAACCGGGCACGTCGTAGCCGACGGTGAAGGTGAGGATGTTCGGGTTGAACTCACGGGCCAACGCCACCACCGCTGTGGAGTCGATGCCGCTGGACAGGAACGAGCCAACCGGCACATCGGAGCGCATGTGCATGCGCACGCTCTCCCGCAGCGTCTCGCGGATCTCGTGGTAGAGCTTCTGCTCGTCGTCGACCGGCGCCGGCCGGAACACCGGCCGGTACCACCGGCGTACGTCGATCCGGCCGCCCGGAGTCCAGTTCAGGTACTCCCCCGAGCCGATCCGGCTGATGCCCTTGTGCAGGGTGCCGGGCTCGGGGACGTACTGCAGAGTCAGGTAGTGGCTCAGGTTTGCCGTGTCGACACCCGCGTCGCCCTGGTAGTTGCTGTGCGCGAACGGCAGCAGCGCCTTCTTCTCCGAAGCCAGATAGAGGCCGTCGGCGGTCTCCAGGTAATGCATCGGCTTGATGCCGAAGTAGTCGCGAGCACCGAACGCCCGCCGCTCCTGCCGGTCCCAGATGACGAAGGCGAACATGCCCCGCAACCGGGTGAGCACCTGCTCACCCCAGAAGTGGTAGCCCGCGACGATCACCTCACCGTCGCCGGCGGTGGCGAACTGGGCACCGAAGTTCCTGATCAACTCCTCGCGCAGCTCGATGTAGTTGTAGATCTCGCCGTTGAAGGTCAGCAGGTAACGGCCGTTCGCGTAGGGCAGTGGCTCGTGGCTCGACGCGACGTCGATGATGGCCAGCCGCTTGTGGGCGAACACGCCGTCCGCGTACCGGCCGGAGGCGTCGCCGACCACCTCGACCCCGGTCTCGTCGGGGCCGCGGTGGTGCAGGCATTCCAACGCTCCGGCGATGTGGTCGCGATGCGCGGCGGCGTTGCCGTTCGCGCTGAAGAAGGCCAGAAGTCCGCACATGGTGGCCATCTTTCCACGCTCGCCGTCGGCCCTTGCAGCCGTCCGTCGATCCACCCGACTCCCGGTGGGCGTTACCGCCAACCGGGCGCGCGGTACCGTCGGGACCAGCAACGAAGCGGAGGGAGCGGCGCAATGACCGAGGGACAGACCGACGGTACGCCGACGGACGGTACGGAATCGCACGATCCGGACTTCCCGGAGGCGTTCCTGTCCTTCATGCGGCAGGGCTGGCGCGACACGGCGCTCCCCGTGACGCCCCGCCCGGAGACGCCCAACTACGCCAAGCGGCGGGCGGCCCTCTCGGCGGCCTTCCCCGGCGAGACGCTGGTGATCCCCACCGGCACCGAGAAGGTCCGGGCCAACGACACCGACTACCCGTTCCGGCCGGGCAGCGACTTCGCCTACCTGACCGGCGACCACGACGCCGACAGCGTGCTGGTGCTGCGCCCGAACGGCTCGGGGCACGACGCGACGCTGTACATGCGGCCCCGGTCCTCCCGGGAGACCGACGAGTTCTTCCGCAGCCGCAACGGTGAGCTGTGGGTCGGCCGGCGGCACACCCTCGGTGAGAAGTCGACCGAGCTGGGCCTGCCCACCGCCGACCTGACCGGCCTGGAGGCTACGCTCGCCGACCTCGCTCCGGGGCGTACCCGGGTGTTGCGCGGTTTCGACGCCCAGGTGGACGCGGCCGTCCGCCCCTACGACGGGCCCCGCGTCGAGGGCCAACCAGCTCGGGACCGGGAGCTGGCGATCGCCATCTCGGAGATGAAGCTGGTCAAGGACGAGTGGGAGATCGGCCAACTCCAGGACGCGATCGACGCCACCGTCCGCGGCTTCGAGGACGTGGCCCGGATCCTGCCGGCCGACCGGGCGGTCTCCGAGCGGCTGTTGGAGGGCGTCTTCGCGCTGCGGGCCCGCCACGACGGCAACGACGTCGGGTACGGCTCGATCGTCGGCGCCGGCGAACACGCCACGATCCTGCACTGGGTGCACAACCACGGCGCCACCCGACCGGGCGACCTGCTGCTGATGGACATGGGTGTCGAGGGCCACAACCTCTACACCGCCGACGTGACCCGGGTGCTGCCGGTGAACGGCCGGTTCACCGCCCTGCAACGCCAGGTCTACGACATCGTGTACGCCTCGCAGCAGGCCGGCATCGAAGCCATCCGCCCCGGGGTGAAGTTCAAGGACGTCCACCTGACCTGCATGCGTGTCCTCGCCGAAGGGCTGGCCGAGCTGGGCCTGCTGCCGGTGGGCGTGGACGAGGCAATGGACGAGAAGTCGACCGTCTACCGGCGGTGGACGCTGCACGGCTTCGGCCACATGCTCGGCATCGACGTGCACGACTGCTCCAACGCGCGCAAGGAGACGTACCGCGACGGCGCGCTTGGCGAGGGCTACGTGCTCACCGTCGAACCCGGGCTGTACTTCCAGCCGGAGGACGAGCTGGTCCCCGCCGAGCTGCGCGGTGTGGGCATCCGGATCGAGGACGACGTGCTGGTCACCGCGACCGGCGCGGTGAACCTGTCGGCCGGGCTGCCCCGCACCTCCGACGAGGTGGAAACCTGGCTGGCCGAACAGCGCGAAGCCGGCCCCCGCCTGCCCAGCTAATCCGCCTGCCCAGCAAAGCCGCCTGGCCCTCGTCTGAGGGCTGGCGGCCGGGCGCGCAGCCGGGCGCGCAGCCGTGATCCACTCGGTTTCCCTGAAGTCGCGCTAACCACGTCACTCGGATACCGCGACTTCAGCAAAACCGAGTGGATCACGCCGCGGGGGCCCGCGATGTGCGGTTTGCGCACACCGCGACGGCCACATTCCCGACAACGGCGACGTGCCCCGCCCGCCCGACAACCGCAACCCACCCTG
>NZ_QGSZ01000128.1 GCF_003857055.1 Micromonospora inaquosa
CCCCCGTACCCGCCCAGGTGAGGACCGCAACGTGACGCTCGATGCCACGACCGCCGAGCGCCGAGCCCTGATCACCGGGGCCACCGCCGGCATCGGCGCGGCGTTCACCCGGCGGTTGGCCGCCGACGGCTGGCACCTGGTGCTGGTTGCCCGCGACGCGGCGCGGCTGAGCGAGCTGGCCACCGAGTTGGGTTCCACGTACGGCAGCGAGGTGGAGACGATCCCAGCGGATCTGTCCACCGACGACGGCTGCGCCACCGTCGAGCGGCGGCTCGCCGAGGGCAGCCCGGTGCACCTGTTGGTCAACAATGCGGGCATCAGCCTGAACAAACCGTTCCTGCGCTCGACGGCGGAGGACGAGGCACGACTGTTGCGGCTCAACGTGCACGCGGTCATGCGGTTGACCCTTGCGGCGCTACGACCGATGACCGAACGCCGAAATGGGGCAGTGATAAATGTCTCTTCGGTCGCCGGTTTCGGTACCGCGATGCCCGGATCGACGTACTCCGCCAGCAAGGCCTGGGTCACGAACTTCAGTGAGTCCGTCGGCCAGTCGACGCGGCCGTTCGGCGTTCAGGTGATGGCCCTCTGCCCCGGCTACACCCGCACGGAATTCCACCAGCGGGCCGGCATCAACATGTCCAAGACGCCGGAGTGGCTGTGGCTGCGGGCCGAGGATGTGGTCGACGAAGCCCTGCGTGACCTGCGCAAAGGCAAGATGGTCAGCATCCCCGCGTGGAAGTACAAGGTGGTCGTCGCCGGCATGCGACACGCGCCGCGGCGGCTGCTCCAAGCGGTCGCCCGGGACACCCGCGGCCGGATCGGCCGCGACGAGCGCTGAGCTTCGACGGGCCCGTCGACAGCGATCGGACGATGGGACGGCGCTGGCGCGCCGCTGTCAGACCAGTTGCTGAGCGTAGTCGAACATCGCCAGTCATCGGTTCGCCCCGGGGCTGATCAGGGTGGACCCCGCACACGGCGTTCAGAGTTGCGCAGTAACCTCTATCGCCATGGGGGACCACGACGACCTGCGTAAATTCATTACCGACCTGGCTGTGGTCCACGGCCGGGTCGTGCTCTCGTCGGGGCGCGAGGCAGACTGGTACGTGGATCTGCGGCGCGTCACGCTCCATCACCGGGCCGCTCCTCTGGTCGGCCGGGTGTTGCTCGACCTCACCGCCGACTGGGAGTTCGACGCGGTCGGGGGCCTCACCCTGGGTGCGGACCCTGTCGCGCTCTCGATGCTGCACGCCGCCGCTCCGACCGGCCGGGCCCTGGACGCCTTTGTGGTGCGTAAGGCGGGCAAGGCCCACGGTCTTCAGCGACGGATCGAGGGACCGGAGGTGGCCGGCCGCCGCGTGTTGGCGGTGGAGGACACGTCCACGACGGGCGGAAGTGTTTTGACCGCTGTCGAGGCACTTCGCGAGGCCGGGGCGGAAGTCGTGGGCGTGGTGGTTATTGTTGATCGAGGCGCCGGCGACGCGGTGCGAGCCGCCGGATTGCCGTACCGGGCGGCCTATACGTTGGCTGACCTCGGCCTTGTGGCGTAAAAGTCTGCCGATTCGGATCTGCTGATATGCAGGCGGATCGATGCTGCTGGTGGAAGGATGGAATACGTGGGAACTGCGTTGGCCGAAATGACTATGCCTCAGATCTCGCCGCTAAACGGCGAGCCGATCGAACGTGCCGATGCCGAGCGTCTCGCCGGGGTCCTCAAGGCCCTTGCTGACCCTGCTCGGCTGCGGCTGCTCAGCCTGATCCAGTCGGCCCCCGAGGGCGAGGCGTGCGTCTGTGACCTGACGGCGCCGCTCGGCCTCTCTCAGCCGACGGTCAGTCATCACCTGCGTATCCTCACCGAGGCTGGCTTGTTGCAGCGGGAGAAGCGCGGTGTCTGGGCGTACTACAGCTTGGTCCCGAGTGCGATCGCGACGATCGCCGACCTGCTGACCCCGCCGCGTAAGCGAGCCACCAAGAAGGCTCGCTGACGTAGGCACCTACACGCCGTCCCGAGCCGGGACGGCGTCCGGTGGCGAGCCAGGGGTGGCGCCACCGGTGGTTGACACCTGCTCGTCCCCGGTCGCACCACCGGAGGCCGGGTTCGACATGCCGACGGCCGACCCCCTCTCCAGGGGGCCGGCCGTCGTCGTACCTCTCAACGGTCCTGACCGTGCTCCGGGCGCTGGTGGCCCTGCTGGTGCCGGTTGTGGTCGAACGCCTCGCGGGTCGCCTCCACCGCGCCAGCGGCACTGGCCGCCGCGACCACCGCGACCGCCTCGCCGCGCTTACGAGCCCGCCGGTCGCGAAGGAACTCGAAGAAGATCGGCAGCACCGAGATCACAATGATCAGGGCCACCACCGGCAGGATGTAGTGGTCGATCTTGTCGCCGATGGCCTGGTAGATCTGCTCGGCCAGCAGGTAGCCGATCAGCAGGATGCCGTCCACCCAGAGCACCGCGCCGACGATGTTCCAGAGCAGGAACTTCCGGGCCGGCATGCCGAGCGCGCCCGCGACCGGGTTGAGGAACGTCCGGACGATCGGAATGAAGCGCGCCAGTACGACCGCCTTCGCCGGGCCGAACTTCTGGAAGTAGTACTCGGCCTTCTCCACGTACTCCTTCTTGAAGAGCCGGGAGTTCGGCCGCTCGAACATCGGCCGGCCGTACCGCGCGCCGAGCCAGTGCCCCAACTGGGCGCCGACGACCGCGCAGATCGGCCCACCGATCAGCAGGCCGGCAAGGGAGAGTCGGGTGCCGTCGCCGAAGATCGCGTCCGCCACCGGCGACGAGGCCACCCCGGCGAGGAACAGCAGCGAGTCACCCGGGAAGAAGAAGCCCACCAGCAGGCCGGTCTCGGCGAAGAGGATCACCCACACGCCGATCAGCCCGAAGGTCTGCAACAGATCCTTGGGATCGAGCGGGTTCAGGGCGACGCTCTCCACGAGAGCGCGGGTCTTCTCAGCTGTGTCCACGGCCACAAAGGGTACCGAAGCCCAGCGCCCCGGCCGCGCCGGACCGGCCCGTCACCACCCGCCCGCGCCGTGCGGCTCAACCCAGCCCCGCAAGCCAACGCCGGGTGGAGTGGGTGAGCATGAGAGGTTCCTCCAGCGGACCAGAGGTTGATCGGAGTCACCGCAATGTTCGGCAGGTCCGCTCCCGTCATCTATGGCAGGAGCCCCCTGGAGGTGCAGTGACGTACGAGGAGTTCGCGGACACGCGGCTGGCCCCGCTACTGCGGTACGCGGTCATGCTGACCGGTGACCCGCACCAGGCCCAGGACCTGGTTCAGGAAACCATGGTCCGGGTTCAGCTCAACTGGCGTCGGGTCGCCCGCGCGGATTCGCCCGAGCGTTACGTGCGGCGGATGCTCACCAACCAGTACATCGACTGGCGGCGCGGCTCGTGGGTCCGCCGGGTGCTGCTGCGCGGGGAGCCCGACGCGTCGATGCCCGCGCTCACCGACCACGCCCAGTCCGCCGTGGACCGGGATCAGATCTGGTCCTGGCTGTCCCGGCTGCCACGACGGCAGCGGGCCGCCCTGGTGCTGCGCTACTACGAGGACCTGCCTGACATCGAGATCGCCGACATCCTCGGCTGCGCCGTCGGGACCGTTCGATCGTCCATCTCCCGAGCCCTGGCGACGCTCCGAACCGAGTACGTGGAGGCATGAACGTGATCGAGGATGACCTGCGTGCCGCGTTCGTTCGGCACGAACCGTTGACCCCGTCGACCGGCCCGCTGCGGGCGGCGATCGACCGGCTCGCCGCTACCCGCCGTCGCCGCCGGCAGCGGTTCCAGGCCGCTGGCGTCACGCTCGCCCTGCTCGCCGCGCTCGGAGTCGGGGTGCCGCAACTGCGCCCCGATCGGCCGGCAGATGGCCCGGCGATGTCCGGCCGACCGGCTGACGTCCCGCCCGAGGCGCTGAACATCCTGCTGCTCGGGGTGGACGGCTTCGGCGAGCAACCGCCGTACCGGTTGGCGGATTCCGTCCTGCTGGTGCACATCCCGGCCGACCGGAGCCGGCCGTACCTCATCTCGTTGCCACGCGACCTGGAGGTGTCGATCCCCGGCCGCGGGATCGACAAGCTCAACAGCGCCTTCTTCACCGGTGCCGGTGAGCCTCGGCCCGACCTGGACGCCGGCTACGACCTGACCCGCCGGGTGGTCGCCGACCTGACCGGGGTACGCGTCGACGCCGGCGCGGTGCTGACCTTCGCGGGGCTGCGCCGGATCACCGAGGCTGTCGACGGGGTGGAAGTCTGCCTGCCGAAGAAGGTCGAGTCCTGGCACACCCGCCGGACGTTCCCGGCCGGCTGTCAGCGCCTCGACGGGGATGCCTCCGTCGACCTGCTGCGGCAACGGCGGTACCTGCCCGACGGCGCGTCCGACCGGGACCGTAACGCCCAGCGCTATGTCGGCGGGCTGATCCGGCGGGTGGTCGGGCAGGACGTGCTGACCAATCCGGTGCGGCTCGCCGCGCTGCTGTCGGCCCCCGGTAAGGGTCTGGCGGTCGACGACGACGGCCTGCCGCTGACCAAGCTGGTGGCGGTGCTACCCGAGCTCAAGAGCGTCGACCCGGTGGGGCTCAGCCTTCCGGTCGGCCCCCCGACGGACGACGCTACGCGGCTGCGACTGGACCCGAAGCAGGGTCGGGCGTTCCTCGCCGCGCTCAGCGAGGATCGCTTGGCGCAGTGGGTGGCGCAGCACCCGGAGCGGGTCAACCCGGTCCGATGACGGACGCCAGCGCGCCCGCCGGCCAGGTACGGGACGGCGGGGCGCCGGTCGGGCGAGCGGGTTGGATCAGGCGACGAAGCGGTTGCTTCGGCGTCGGGCGAGCAGGTAGCCGCCCACACCGGTGACGAGCAGCAGGGCGCCGATGCCGGCGATCAGGTTGGTGGGGGTGCCGGTGATGGGCAGCGCGCCACCGTCGCCGCCACCGCCGCCATCGCCTTGGCCGCCGCCGCCCTGGGACGCGTTGACCACGATGGCGGCCTTGTCGTTGGCCGGTTTGATGTCGTCCTGGAAGCTGCTGCCGCCAGCGCAGTCGCACGGCGCGTTGACCCAGACCGTGCCTCGGGCGTTGGGGATGACCTTGTCGATGCGCAGCCGGAACTTCAGGGTGTAGGTCTGCCCGGCCACCAGCAGCATCTCCGAGGCGCACTGGTACGTGCGAGTGCCCGGCCGCAACCAGCAGGCCTCCGGGGCCTCGACGGCGGAGGTCCCCGGCGGTAGCTCGACGTCGTAGTGGGCGGCGGCCTCGTACTCCTCGCTCACATTGTCGAGCGTCGCCGGGCCGTTGTTCCGGAAGCCGACGGTGGCCGTGACGACGGCGCCGGCCGGGCCCTTGAGTGAGGCGCCGATCGCCGCGAGGTCGGTGCCGTTCGTGCCGGTGGTCTTGATGGTCCACCCGGTGGAGTCGTTGCCCGGCCCGATGTCGGTCTGGTCGGCCTGCCGCGTTGCGCCGGGTGCCTTGGCCAGAGTCAGTTTGGGGCCGTTGCCGGGGGTGGCCGCCCGAGCGCCGACCGTTTCCCGCACCCGGGTCAGGTCCTCGAAGTCGGCAGTGGTCATGAACTGTGCGTAGCCGGACTGGTTGGTGGGGGCGTAGGTGTCCTTGGCGAGTTCGAAGTTCAGTGTGGTGGCCAGCCCGCTGCCCACCGGGATCTTCTCGTCGAACTGACAGGAGACCAGGTGGTCGTCGGAGTAGCGGCAGTTGCTGAAGCGGTCCCTGGTCCGGATCGAGTAGGTGAGGTCGAAGACCGCGACGAACCCCTCGACGGTCGTGTGGCCGGCGTTGGCCACGGCCAGCGGCACCGTGAACTTCCCGCCCGGCTTGGACGAGACGGTGGTGTACGGTCCGCCGGCCAGGTCGACCCCCTCGCCGACCCGGACGCGCGAGGTGTAGCTGCCCCGCCGCCCGCCGGCCGCCTCGAAGCTGACCACGACGTCCCCGGAGTCACCGAGCTGCGCATCCTCGGTGAGGCCGATGCGTACCCGCTTGGCCCCGTTGCGGTAGATCCCGCTGCCGAGCGGCGGCGTCTCGTAGAGGACGACGTCGAAGGGCTCCTCGCAGACGAGAGCGCCCGGCTCCGGGGCGGTGCACCGCTGGCCGTCCTCGGGGGCGATGGTGATCTTGTCCGCGAGGGAGCGGTAGTCGTACCGCACGGAGACCTTGGACAGGGTCGTCGGCTCGTCGGCGTACAGGAGCAGGCCCCGGGTGGTCGGCGCCGAACCGACGGCCAGGGTGGTGTCCTGGAAGTAGGGCGCGATTGGGGCCGCGGCGACGGCGGGGGTGGCGGAGGCGGCGACCAACGCGCCGGCGGCGCCGAGCCCGGTCAGCCAACGGAGCCAGTGCTTGAGCATGGGGGTCCTCCCGTGGGGGCGCAGGTGGCGCTCGTCCAACCTAGGGAGACGTCAGCTCCTCCGGTAACCCTTTGGGATCGATATTTGTCAAATGATCCGAACGGTTGAGCACCCTCTGGCGCAACGGGCAGGCGACCCGGCGGAGTGCTCAGCGGTAGTCGTCCTCGTCCCCGGTGACCACCCGGGCCTGCTCCATCGCGTCCCAGTCGTCGACCTCCAGACCGCGATGCGGCTCACCGTCGACGTCGGCGGGGCCGGCGACCATGGCCTGCTCCACCGCGTCCGCCGGATCGGCCTCCGGGTCGCGTTCGTTGGGCGCGAGGTGATCGCCGGGGATGAAGTCCTCATCGGGCTGACCCATCGTCCCTCCCGGGGGGTCTCGGGGCACGGTTCCCACCCACCGTACGGGCTGGGTGGGCGTACCGCCCGGAAGCGGAGTAGGCCGAATCAGCCCTCGGCGACGCGACCCGATGCCAGGATGGTGCCGTGGGCTTCCTCATCAGACTGGCGATCACCGCGGTCGCGTTGTGGATAACCACGCTGATCGTGCCCGGGGTGGACGTGCACGCCCGGTCGGGTGGCAACACCGTCCTCACCCTGATCGTGGTGGCGCTGATCTTCGGCGTGATCAACGCGGTGCTCAAACCGGTGATCCGGGTTGTCGGCTGCGTGTTCTACCTGCTGACCCTGGGCTTGTTCGCACTGGTGGTCAACGCGTTGCTGTTCCTGCTCACCGACCGGATCGCCGGCGGGCTCGACCTGCCGTTCCAGGTGGACGGATTCTGGCCGGCGTTCTGGGGAGCCATCGTGATGACCGTGGTGACCTGGTTGATCAGCGTCATCGTGCCGGACAACCTGGACCGCCGGTGAACGGCTAGCACCCGGGTCGGTTGTTCCGCCGCACCTCACCTGCGGGATACTTCCGGGCGGAGGACAGCGCGGTCCGGCGCACAAATGAAGAACAGCGGCCAGCAAGGCCGAGAGTGGTAAGTAAGGAGCACATCACATGCCCATCGCTTCCCCCGAGGCTTACGCGGAGATGCTGGACCGCGCCAAGGCTGGCCGGTACGCGTACCCCGCGATCAACGTGACCTCCTCCCAGACGCTGAACGCGGCGCTCAAGGGCTTCGCCGACGCGGAGAGCGACGGCATCATCCAGGTCTCCACCGGTGGCGCCGAGTACCTCTCCGGCCCGTCGATCAAGGACATGGTCACCGGCGCCGTGGCGTTCGCCGCGTACGCGCACGAGGTGGCCAAGAAGTACTCGGTCAACATCGCCCTGCACACCGACCACTGCCCGAAGGACAAGCTGGACAAGTTCGTCCGTCCGCTGATGGGCATCTCGCAGGAGCGGGTGAAGCGCGGCGAGGAGCCGCTCTACCAGTCGCACATGTGGGACGGTTCGGCCGTTCCGGTCGCGGAGAACCTGCAGATCGCCGCGCAGCTCCTCGACGAGGCGGCCAAGGCCAAGATCGTCCTCGAGATCGAGGTCGGCGTCGTCGGTGGCGAGGAGGACGGCGTCGAGAACGCCATCAACGACAAGCTCTACACCACCACCGAGGACGGCCTGGCCATGGTCGAGGCGCTCGGCCTCGGCGAGAAGGGCCGCTACATGGCGGCGCTGACCTTCGGCAACGTGCACGGGGTCTACAAGCCGGGCAACGTCAAGCTGCGTCCGGAGATCCTCAACCAGATCCAGGAGGCGGTCGGCGCCAAGTACGGCAAGGACAAGCCGCTCAGCCTGGTCTTCCACGGCGGCTCGGGCTCCCTGCTGAGCGAGATCCGCGAGGCTCTGGACTACGGCGTGGTGAAGATGAACATCGACACCGACACCCAGTACGCCTTCACCCGCCCCGTCGCGGACCACATGCTCCGCAACTACGACGGCGTGCTGAAGATCGACGGCGAGGTCGGCAACAAGAAGCAGTACGACCCGCGCGCCTGGGGCAAGGCCGCCGAGGCCGGCCTGGCCGCCCGGGTCGTCGAGGCGTGCGAGCACCTCCGCTCCACCGGCACCACGATGACCAAGTAACAACGTCCCACCGACGGCCGGCACCCCGCACGGGGCGCCGGCCGTCGTCGTCAGGTCGTCAGCAGGCGTACGGCCTCGCGAACGTCATCGGTCAGGTGGATCGTCGACGACAGGTCACCGAACGGGGACGCGGCCAGCAGCGGGCGCAGCAGCGCCTCCACCGGCAACTCCTGCGTCCAGTAGGCGCGGTCCAGGAAGATGTACGCCCCGCTGGCCCCGTCGGTGCCGTAGTAGGTCTTGGTGGCCGCCTGGAACACCTCCTGCACAGTGCCCGCCCGCCCCGGCGCGAAGACGATGCCACCCCGGGCGAGGCGCAGGATGGTGTCCTCCCGGATCGCGTTCGAGAAGTACTTCGCGATCCGCCCGGCGAACAGGTTCGCCGGCTCGTGCCCGTACAGCCAGGTCGGGATGGCCAGCCCACCGGCACGGGCCCAACCCAGGTCGTCGCCACGTTGCCGGGGCACCCCCGCGTACCGTTGCCGGACCGTCAACGCGGCGGCCGTGTACCGCTGGTGGTCGGTGAAGTCGGGGGCGGTGGCCAACAGGTCGATCGCCGCCGTGACATCGGTCGCCGGCCGGTCCGCCAGGTAGGCGCCGAGATTCGCGGCCTCCATCACCCCGGGGCCGCCGCCGGTCACCACCAGCCGGTCGGCCCGCGCCAGCTCCCAACCCAACACCGCCGCCATCCGGTACGCGGGACTGCCGCGCCGCACCGCGTGGCCGCCCATGATGCCCACCACCGACTGCGGCCCGTGCGCGCTCAGCCAGACCCGGGTGGCGTCGCCCAGCGCGTTGTCCACGCCGTGGTCGTGCAGCCGCTGACCCAGCGCCTCCTTGACGTCCGGCAGCGCGCCACCGTGCGCTCGGTAGTGGTCGTACACCCGGGTGTCGTACATCCCGGTGAACCCGCCCTCGGCGAACCCGGCGGCCAACTCCTCCGGGGTGTAGAGGTGCGTCGGCTGGGTCGGGTACGGCAACCCCGAGAACGGCGGCACCACGTTCGCGCCGCGCCGGACCAGGTCGGCGCCCACGTCCCGGGACGCGAACCGGCAACCGACGAAGAGGGTGCCGGTGACGTCCACGCCGGTCAGGTCGGGCGCCGGCGTGAGGTCGAGCCGCAGGCCCTGCACGGTCAGCCCGGTCAGCTGACCGGTGGCCAACTGCTGATCGAACTCGGCCCGAGTCTGGATCTCGCCGGCGTGCAGGTGCGGTTCGATGACGTCTGCGGGAGGTGGGGTCGGCACCGGGCCATCCTGCCCGCTCGCCGGGGCCGGCCAAACCTCGGGCCCGGGATGGAACCGACAGGAGCCCGGCGGTCGTGGCCACCGGGCTCCTGCATAACCGGTTCCTGGGGAGGCTCCGGACTATTAGTTGTAGTGGAAAACACCAGGCAGCGGCATAGGCCGCAGGCGTGACCAACTCCTCAGCCGTTCAGCGGAACACGTTGGCCGACCCGCTCGCGTGTCGCAGTGTCCAGCGGGTTGAATGGGGCGATGCAGAACCTTTTGCCAGAGCCACCGGCCACCCGCCTGCCCGTGAACGACGAGGCCGACGCCGCCCTGGCCGCCGCCGACGAGGCCGGCACCGATGAGGCGTACGCCAACGTGGCGGCCGGCTTCCCGACCTACAGCGCGGCCTGGGCGGAGCTCGCGGCGCGGGCGTTCGCGCAGGGCCAGGTGGTGATGGCGTACGCGTACGCCCGCACCGGCTACCACCGGGGCCTCGACCAGCTGCGCCGCAGTGGGTGGAAGGGGCACGGCCCGGTGCCGTGGTCACACGAGCCCAACCAGGGCTTCCTCCGCTGCCTGTACGTGCTGTCCCGGGCGGCCGACGAGATCGGCGAGGCCGACGAGGCGGCCCGCTGTGCCCAGTTCCTGCGCGACTGCGACCCGGAAGCGGCGGACGCGCTGGCGAGCAACTGACCCCGCCCCGGCGGCCGGCCCCGACATCGGGCCGGCCGCCGGCGGGTCACAGCCCTTCGGCGACCGCGGCGGCGATCTTCAGCCAGGCGTCCCGGGTGGCTGAGGAGAGCCCGCCGTACCGGATCGGCTCGCCACTGTCGATGAGCCGCTCGTACGGGGCCAGCAGCACCGCCCGGGTGCGGGCCGCGAAGTGCTCCTGGATGGCCGGCAGGTCGATCTCCTTGCGGGACGGCGGCATCGACACCACCGTCACGGCCTGCCGGACCAGCCGTTGCCGGCCGCTCTGCTCCAAATGGTCGAGCATCCGGGCGGCGGTCTCGGCGGAGTCGTTACGGGCCGACATGGTGACCACCAACTGGTCGGTGGCGTCCATCGACGCCTGCCAGTTCTGTGCCCGGACGTTGTTCCCGGTGTCCACGAAGATCAACTTGTAGAACCGGCTGACCACCTCGCGGATCTCGGCGAACGCGGCGGCGGTCAACATCTCGCCACCGGTGGCCGACTCGTCCGAGGCCAGGACGTCGAACATCCCCTCGCCCTGTGAGCGGACGTACTGCGACAGGTCACCGACCCGCCCGTGCGCGCCCTGGAACTGCCCGAGGTCACGCAGCATGTCCCGCACCGTGCGGGAGTGGAAGTCCTGTTGGGCTCGCATCCCCAGGGTGCCCTGGGTCTCGTTGTTGTCCCAGGCCAGCACGTAGCCGCCGCGCTTCTGACCGAACGTCATCGCGAGCAGCAGGATGGCCACGGTCTTCCCCGCGCCACCCTTCGGGTTGACCACGGTCACCTGCCGCAGACCGCCGAAGTTGCGGCGCACCATCTCGATGTCCCGCTTGAGCTCCTGCTCGTGCCGCCCCGGGGAGAGGCGGAGCAGACCCATCTTGTTGACCACCGCGCGTACACCCATGGTCGCCACCGGATCGGCGGGTCGGACCTGGCGGCGTCGGGCGAAGTCCTCGGCGGTCGGCGCGGCGGTCTCCTCCGGCGTCCAGCTCGCATCCGGGTACGCGGTCGCATCCGGGTACCCCGGGGCCGGCACCCGGGCCACCCCGTCGACCTCCTGGTACGGCTGCCCGGGCGTGCCGCCGGGCGAGCCTTGCTGCCAGGCCGTGCCGCCGGGCGAGCCCTGCTGCCAGGGCGGCGGGTACCAACCCGGCGAGGGCGGAAACGGCCCAGGCGGTGGGCTCGCCGGCCCGGTCTGTGGCGGAGCGGGCTGTGGCGCGGGAGGGCTGTGCGGCGGGTTGCTGAACTGCGTCAGGTCGGGCGGCGGCGGAATCTGCGCCGAGCCGGCCTGCCCGGGGATGGCCGGGTTGAACGGTTGCCCCGGATGCGCCTGCGCGGGACCGGCGTACGGCACGACGGGCGGCGGCGGAATCGGAGGCGTCGCGCTGACCTCGTCCTGGGCGGGCGTCGCTCCAGCCGGGCGTTGCGGCGGATACGCCCACGGCGATTCGGCAATCGGCCGCGCCGGCCCGTCGACGGACCCGTCTTCACCGGGCCCCACCGCCTGCGACACGGGCCCGCCGGGCTGCGCTGCCGGCCCGCCTGCCTGGGGTGCCGCCGTACCGGGCTGCGGTGCTGGC
>NZ_QGSZ01000215.1 GCF_003857055.1 Micromonospora inaquosa
TTCCACCGCAATTCCGAGGGCCGGGTCGACCGGTTCGTGCTCCTGCAACCGACCGGGGAGGTGCAGGTGCACGACGCCGACACCGGCCACCTGCTGCGCAGCGTCGATACGCTGCCCGGTGACCGGTCGGCGTACCAGCGGGTGCACGTCGTCGACGAACTGCTGCTGCTCGTCCCGCCCGGCAGCACCCGGCTGGTGAGCTTCGGGCTGGCCGAGCTGGAGCCACTGTGGACGGCGGAGGTGACGTTGGTGTCGCATGTGCTCGGCTGCGGTGGTCTGCTGTGTGCGGTCCCGCAGACCGGCGGCGTCCAGGTGCTCGACCCGGCCACCGGCGGGGTGCGCTGGTCGGAACTCGGACAGGACAATCTGGCCGACGTCCGGCAGGGCCGGTTGCTGATGGTCAGGCCCGGCTGGGGATACACGATGCGGGACGCGGCGACCGGACAGGTACGAATCGAGCTGGGTACGTGGAGCCTGCTGCCGGTAGGCCGGCCGGACGATCCGCTGGTCGGTGTGCGACGGACCGACGGCGGTCGGATGGTCGTCGCCGAACTCGATCTGGTGGCCGGTCGATCGCGGATCGTGGACGTGCTGCCGGGCATCGCCGGTAGCTGCCAGGCGTCCCTGCCGGTCCTGCTCTGCGAGCGTCTCGACGGCACGACGGCGCTATGGAGGTTGACGCGGTGAGCGACTCGGTGATCGACCTCGGTGAGCTGCGTGACGGTTCGGACCGAAACCCGCTGCCCCGCCCACCCCGTGCGCACGGTCGCCCGCTGCGCTGCGCGTTGGTCGTGTTGCTCGCGCTGGTCACGCTCGCCGCCGCCGCGGTGCCGCCGTCTCGGCCGGCGCCGGTGACGCTGGCGGCCAGGTCCGGGTCCGACGTCATGATCGATGGTGATCTCCTGCTGGTGATGGAGCCGTCAAACCCGACGCAGGAGGGGCGGCTGGCCGCGTATCGGCTGTCCGGCGGTGAGCCGATCTGGCAGGTGCCGCTGTCGTCGGAGGCCCGGTACTGGGGAATGACGTCGCTGTCCGGGATGCTGCTGGCTACCGGGTACGAGATCGGCCCGGAGGGTCGGGAAGCCCGCACCCTCGCACTGGACCGGGCGACCGGAGCGTACCGGTGGCAGCAGCCGGGCACCGTCATCGAGTTGACCGACGGCAACCTGCTGTTGCGCAGCGGCGGCGAGACCGAACGGTCCAGCCTGCGCGTTGTCGATCCGTGCTGCGGCACCGTGCGCTGGCAGTTGTCCGGCATCAGCGCCGACCTGAACGTGCGGGGCACCGAGAACGGGGTGGACCGGGTGGTGCTCAACCAGTTGGACGGGCCGGTCGAGGTACGCGACGCGATCACCGGCGCGGTGCTGGCCCGCGCCGACCTGCGTCCGCCCGACGGTGGTCCGATCGGATTGGACGTGATGAACGACCTGCTGTTGGCCATCGACAGAGGGTCGGGCACTGTCACCGCGTACGGACTGGACCGGCTCGACCGACGCTGGACCCGCACCAGGGTCAACGTTGACTTCGCGCTGGACTGTGGCCCCGTCCTGTGTATGCGCACCGGCAACGCCGAACTGCAGGCGCTCGACCGCGCGACCGGCGAGGTGCGCTGGCGCAGCGGCCAGTGGGGGTGGGCCTGGCCCACCGACGGCAGGTTGATGGCCAACGTCAGCGGCGCCGGTCCGTTGGGGCAGTACATCGTGCTCGACCCGCTGACCGGCCGGCAGTTGGCCGACCTGGGCCGGTGGGAGCTGTACCAGCTCGGTGTCGGCGGTCGGCTGGTCGGCCTACGTCGAATTCCCGACGGTGGGGTGCTCGTCGGCGAGTTGGACATCGGCGCCGGAGCGGTGCGCACTGTGGACGTGTTGCCCGATGCCACCGGGGACTGTCAGGCGATCACCGGTTACCTGGTGTGCAGTACCGCCGCACCCAGCTCCTACCAGCTCTGGAAACTGGTCGGTTGATCACCAGTTGGCCTGGGTGGGCGGCGGGGGCAGCGGCACCGACGCGGGTCGCAGCACGTACGCCACCCCGCCGCTGCCGCGTTGCCAGACCGCCTCGAAACCCTGCCGAGGCACGGTACGACGGACCGCGTCGTCGTCCGGGGCGTACGGGTCGTTGAGCACCGGGTCGCCGTCGGCGGTGAAGCCGGCCAGCACCATCAGGTGCCCTGCGGTGTCGTACCCGAGCCCCGGCACCTCGTCGGCCCGGAACGCGGCGGAGACGATCAGGGGAATGCCGGCGGCGATGAACGCCTCCGCCTCGACCAGCGACCGCAGTCGGGTGACGAACGCCTCCACCCCGTGCAGGCCGGCGTACGCGGTATTGAACGGCCAGTTGCCGGCGCCGGCGTACGCGTGGTCGTAGCAGTGTCGGGCGGCGTGCACCACCACCGGCCGCGGGTCGGGCGGCTCCACCCAGGCGTAGCGGTCCGGCGTCGGCTCGGCACCCCAGTAGGCGAGCACCATCGAGGTGCAGGTGGGGCTGCACCAGGAGTCGCCGCCACCACCCCACTGCGGGTACTGGCCGGCGTGCAGCCGCTGCGAGTAGCGGGGCACGTCCAGCACGATGCCACGGGCGGGGGTCGAGGCGGATGCCCGCTCGTACCCCTGCTCGGTCGGGTTCGGCCCGGTGGCGACCGCGCCGATGCTGCGCAGCACCGGGCCGGCCGGGTTGCCGGCGGGCCGACACAACGTCACCCGCGCCTGCCAACCGGTGACCGTCGCACCGGTGACGATCAGGGTGTCGGTGTCGACCCGGGCGGCACCGTCGCGCTGCCCGGGCAGTGAGGTGCGACGTACCACCCGGTCGTCGGCCGCCCAACGGGCCAGCCGGTACCAGTCGGTGCTGGGCGCGTCGTCGTGCCAGCCGCGCAGGTCGACCTCGATCCAGCAGCCGTCCGGGGTGTCCGCCGTCCAGGACGGCACCACCTCGGCGACGGCGAAGCCGACAGTTACCGGCGGCGACGTCCAGGTGCCCCGCTGGGCGACGCCGGTGAGGGTGAGCCCTCGACCGGTGGCGTGCAGGCCGTCGCCGCTGCCGCTGGCCGTGTCGGTCGACAGGTGGAAACCCCGGTAGGCGATGTTCCGCCGGGTGATTGGTGCCGCAGTGGTCATGCCAGGTCCGTCCGTCGCTCGGTGCCGCCGGCCAGCATCGCGTACGCGGCGGTGGCCCGCAACGCCGGCCGGCGCGGGCGGCGAGGGACGATGGTTGCCGGCCGGCACTAGGTTGTCGGTGGTCAGCAGCGAGGAGGCCGGGATGCGGGTACTGGTGGTCGAGGACGAGCGCAACCTCGCCGACGCGATCGCACGCGGGTTGCGCAAGCGTGGGATGGCGGTCGACGTGGCGTACGACGGCGACGCCGGCCACGAGGCGGCGTTCATCACCAGGTACGACGTGGTGGTGCTCGACCGTGACCTGCCCGGCGTGCACGGCGATCAGATCTGCGCCGACCTGGCCGCCTCGGGCGCGTTGACCCGGGTGCTGATGCTCACCGCCAGCGGCACGGTGGCCGACCGGGTGGAGGGGTTGCAGCTCGGCGCGGACGACTACCTGCCCAAGCCCTTCGCCTTCGACGAGTTGGTCGCCCGGGTGCAGGCGCTGGGCCGGCGGGCCACCCCGGCCGCCCCGCCGGTGCTCGAACTGGCCGACCTGGTGCTCGACCCGGCCCGCCGGGTGGCCACCCGCGCCGGGGTGCCGGTGGACCTCACCAACAAGGAGTTCGGGGTGCTCTGCGAGCTGCTGAAGGCGCGCGGCGCGGTGGTCTCCAGTGAGGAGCTGCTGGAGCGGGTCTGGGACGCGAACACCGACCCGTTCACCACAATCGTCCGGGTCACCGTGATGACGCTACGCAAGAAGCTCGGCGACCCGCCGCTGATCGAGACGGTGGTCGGCGCGGGCTACCGCACCGCCGAGGTTCAGCCGTGAGCCGGCGGTTGCGGCCCACCCTGCGGTTGCGGCTGACAGTGCTCAACGGGGTGCTGCTGATCGGCGCCGGGGCGATCTTGGTGCTGTTGGCCTGGCTGCTGGTCCGCGACGCGTTGCGACCCACCGACGAGTTGGTGCCCGGCACGACAGTGCTGCTCTCCGACGGCCGGCAGATGGACGCCGCCCAGTGGCAGCGGCAACTGGTCGACGCCGCCTCCGGGGAACTGCTGGCCAAGGGCCTGGTCGCGCTGTTGGCGATCAGCGTGGTCGGGGTGGCCGGGGCGTACGCGGTGGCCGGCCGGGCGTTGCGCCCACTGCACCAGGTCACCGCGACCGCGCAGCGCCTCGGTGAGGCGACCCTGGACCAGCGGATCGGTTACTCGGGCGCCGACGACGAGGTGGCGGAGCTGGCCAAAACGTTCGACGCCATGCTGGACCGGATCGCGTCCGCCTTCGAGGCGCAGAAGCGTTTCGTGGCGAACGCCTCGCACGAGCTGCGTACCCCGCTCGCCGTGATGCGCACCGAGATCGACGTGACGCTCAGCGACGATGAGGCGGACGCCGCCGAGTACCGACGGATGGCGACGGTGGTCCGCGACGCCTCCGAGCGGGCCAACGGCCTGGTGGACGCGCTGCTGGTGCTGGCCCGCAGCGAGGCGCAGGCCGGGCGGCAGTTGGGCCGGCGGACCGAGTGTGACCTCGCCGCGGGCACCGCCAACGCGCTGTCGGCGATGCGCCGTGAGGTGGAACGGATCGGCCTGCGGGTGCAGACGTCGCTGGAGTCCGCCCCGGTCGTCGGCGACCCGGGGCTGCTCGACCGGTTGGCCGGCAACCTGATCGAGAACGCGGTCCGCTACAACCACCTGCACGGCCGGCTGTGGGTGCGTACCGGCACCGACGGCGACCGGTCCTGGCTGGTGGTGGGCAACACCGGCTTCGAGGTGGACCAGGCCGACGTGCCGGGGTTGTTCGAGCCGTTCCGGCGTGGTGGCCGGGAACGCACCGGTGCCCGTGGATCCGGCCTGGGGCTGTCCATCGTCCGGGCGGTCTGCACGGCGCACGGCGGCACCGTACGGGTGGTCGCGCAGTCGGGTGGCGGCCTGGAGGTGACTGTCACCCTGCCGTCGTCGGACGCCCCGGCGGTGCCCGCAACGGTGTCCGCCGCCGGCTGAACGGGGTTGCGCGCGACGCTCACCCGCTGGCAAGATCACCGGGTCAGCTCAGAGAGTGAAGGGGGGTGCGTTGATGTCCACCAGTCAAGGCTCCGCACCCCTGGTCTTCGCAGGCTGACCCCGGGCGGCGGAGCGTCCCCATCCGAAGATGGAGGGACCACCCGTGTATCCACGGATCCGCAACATCAGTTTCGACTGTCACGACACGTACGCCCTAACCGGCTTCTGGTCGGCGGTGCTCGGCTACGCCCGGCTCCCGGAGGACGTTCCGGGTGACCCGGAAGCTGTCCTGCTGACCACTGTGGAGGACCAAGCATGAGTTCGACGATCCACAACATCAGTTTCGACTGTCACGACACGTACGCCCTGGCCGGCTTCTGGGCGCAGGTCTTCGACTGCCCCCGGCAGCCCGACGACTTCCCCGGCGACCCGGAGGCGATGCTCCTGCCGCCGGGCGGTCCGGAGGTGCTGTTCATCGCCGTGCCCGAGGGTAAGACGGTGAAGAACCGGCTGCACCTGGACCTGCAACCCGCCGATCGGACCCGCGCCGAGGAGGTCGAGCGACTGCTCGGTATCGGCGCGACGCTCGTCCCCGACCGGGTCAGCCCGACCGGCGGTGGTTGGGTGGTGCTCGCCGACCCGGAGGGCAACGAGTTCTGTGTGCTCGGCAACGCGGCCGAGCGGGCGGCGGCGGCAGCGGCGCGGGCCGCGGCGGCGGAGGTTGCCGAACCGGCCTGACCGTCGACGTACGGCACCGGGCACCGGCCACCTTCGCGTGGCCGGTGCCCGGTGCCACGCTGCCGGGGCGGAACCTGGCCGCGAGATTCAGGCCGTGGCCGCGCCGTGCCGTGGCGCGGGTGACTAGACGAAGGCCGTCGCGCCCTCGTATTCCGCCACCGGGGCGGCGCCGACATGGTCGTACTCGAGCAGGAGCAGACCGTTCGCCGTCGCTTCGTGGTGAACCAGCCGGAGGCCGACGGATGCGCACGGCTGGTCGAGCAGCCGACGCCCGGCACCGGCCACGGTGGGGGCGACGACGAGTCGGAGTGTGTCGACGAGGCCGGCCGACAACAGCGCCTTGCCAAGCCGTGCGCTCCCGTGGATCTGGAGCTCCCGTCCTGGCTGCGCCTTGAGCTCCC
The DNA here is from genome assembly GCF_003857055.1 of Micromonospora inaquosa. Lineage (GTDB taxonomy): Bacteria > Actinomycetota > Actinomycetes > Mycobacteriales > Micromonosporaceae > Micromonospora > Micromonospora inaquosa. The sequence continues at coordinate 6,239 of NZ_QGSZ01000215.1, forward strand.
CGACGATGTGGATCGGGTCACCGCGGAGCACCGTCGTCGGGTGCCAACAACCCTCCGCCAGGGTGTTGGTCACGACGTACTTCGGTAGTGAGTTCATCCGTTCAGTGAACGGATCGTTCGGGTCGGTGATCTGCGGCCAGTCGCGAGCGAACGCCTCGTAGGTCCGCCGTCCCAGCAGCAGACCGGTAAGGACGAGCTTCACGCCGCACCTCGGCTTTCGGCAACCCCGGCGAGTTGTTCGGTGACCGAGCCCCAGCCGTCCGCGAAGCCGATTTTCTCGTGCAGGTCACGAGCGGCAGGATCACCGTGGCGGACGATGATCCGGTAGTCCGTGCCGTCCGGATGATCTCTCATGGTGATCTCCGCGGTCATCGGTACCGGGGTAGGGTTCGCGGGCCGCCAGGCGCTGTCGATCACGTTGGTGAACACGATCCGTTCGAGATCGTCGACGACGAGGAAACACGCGTCGAGATGCGGGACGAACTCCACCCCGTCCTCGCTCAGTCGGGTTACCAATGCGCCACCGGGCCGGGCGTCCAAGCGATCGACGCGGCACAGGGCCGGCGTCGGCACCCACCACTTCTCGAAGCGGGACGGGTCGGTCCAGGCGCTCCACACGGCGGCGCGAGGGGCACGGATGACCCGCGCCATGGTCAGGTCCAGGTCGGGATTCATTGCTGGTTCTCCTGCTGATCGGTGACGAGGCGTTCCAGGCGATCCGTGCGCTCTTCCCAGATTCGGCGCTGCTCCGCGAGCCAGTCGTCGACGACGGCGAGGCGCTCGCGGTTGAGCACGCAGGTGCGCACCCGGCCGGTCTTGGTCGTGTGGATCAGTCCGTTCGACTCGAGCGTCTGCACGTGCTTCATGAACGAGGGAAGGGTCATCGGAAACTCGCGGGCGAGATCACCGACGCTCGTCGGGCCGTGGCCGAGGCGTCGGATGACCCAGCGCCGGGTCGGGTCAGCGAGGGCAACGAACACGCCGTCGAGCTGCGCCGAATACTGTGCCATGCGACTAAGTGTTGCCGGGGACGACAGTTAGCGCAAGGGCAAAGTTTTGGCGGCCCCATCGGGTGACTGCCGTGACGACGGCGGACGGTCGGCGCGCTTCAGGAGCAGCAGGGGCCCCGGCCACCCGAGGGTGGCCGGGGCCCCGGTCTGGTACGGCTCAGGACTGCTGCTCGACCTGACCCCGGATCGCGGTGAACTCGGCCTTCGCCTGGTTGGCGGACTTGAAGTACATCACCACCATGCCCAGGCTGCCCCGGTCGGCCCAGACGCAGATGCCCAGCGGCACGGTCTCGGCCTTTCCGTCGCCGCAGCGGGCCTCACCGCCGAGCGGGCCGGCGTCGACGGCCGTCATCTCGCCCACCGTCAGCTGCTTGGCCAGCCCGGTCACATAGGCGTCGAGCTCCTTCTTCGGGTCTGCCAGCAGCGCGGACATCCCCGCGATCATGACGAGGTCCTGCTTGGTCGGGTCGCCGTAGAAGGCGGCGACCGCGCTCGTCTCGGTCGTCGACCCCGACTTCATCTCATTGGCCGCCTGGTCGGCGGCCGTTTGCAGCTCCGGGTCGGTGAGCTTCGGCCGGCCGGCGAGGGTGGCCGGCGCGACCACCCGGGTCTTGCTGGCATCGAGTGCTTCGTTCACCGGCCCCTTGAGGGCGAACCAGGTGATCGCCACGCCGCCGAGGCAGAGCACCAGCACCACTGCCAACACGATCAGCACGATCTTGCCGACGTTCGACTTCTTCGCCGGCGGCGGGCCACCAGCCAGGTTGGGGTCACCGTACGGCTGACCCGGCTGCGGGTACGGGAAACCAGGCTGCGCGGACGGGTAGCCCGGCTGCGCGGGCGGGAAACCACCGGGCTGCTGCGGTTGTCCCTGCTGCTGCTGCGGCGGCCACCCGCCAGGCTGCTGGCCCGGCTGCTGCGACGGGTCGGGGGAATCGTGCGGCGGGCCGTAGGGATTGGCCGGCGGCTGGGACATCAGTCAGCTCCAAGATGGGTGTGCAAAACGCGTGATCCTAACCCGGTGCGGAGTCCGCCGATGTCCCTGCGGAAACCCGCAACCGGCGATCGACTGATCACAAACGGTCGCGGTGGCCGGTCCGTCCGACAGGGACGGTCCGACCACCGCGACTGTGGTACCGCGATAGATCAGGCCGGCAGGCTCGCCGCACCGGGCGGCAGGAACCGCTGGCCGGTGACCCGCTCAGAGGTGCCGGTCCGGTCCAGGTACGGCGTGACGCCGCCCAGGTGGAACGGCCAGCCGGCGCCCAGGATCATGCACAGGTCGATGTCCTGCGCCTCGGCGACCACACCCTCGTCCAGCATCAGCCGGATCTCCTGCGCGAGCGCGTCGAGGGCGTTCTGGCGTACCTGCTCGGCGGTCAACGGCTGGTCGCCCACCACGAGCAGCGCGGCGACCTCCTCGTTGACCTGGTCGTCGACCACGAGCGGCCGGCCGGAGTCGGCGATCCGCTTAAGGTTCTCGCTGACGGAGAACCGGTCCGGGTACGCGGCGTGCAGGGTGCCGCCGACGTGGTACGCGACGGCCGGCCCGACCAACTGGAGTAGGGCGAGCGGACGCATCGGCAGGCCCAGCGGGTCCAGTGCGCTGTTCGCCACGTCCAGCGGGGTGCCCGCGTCGACGGCGGCGAAGACGGTGCCCAGGAAGCGGGTGAGCAGCCGGTTCACCACGAATGCCGGAGCGTCCTTGACCAGCACGCTCGACTTCTTGAGCTGCTTGCCGACGGCGAACGCGGTGGCCAGCGTGACGTCGTCGGTGCGCTCGCCCCGGACGATCTCCAGCAACGGCAGCACCGCCACCGGGTTGAAGAAGTGGAAGCCGACCACCCGCTCCGGGTGCTCCAACTCGGCGGCCATCTCGGTGATCGACAGCGAGCTGGTGTTGGTGGCGAGCACCGCCTCGGGAGAGACGATCTTCTCCAGCTCGGCCCAGACCTGCTTCTTGACGCCCAGGTCCTCGAAGACCGCCTCGATGACGAAGTCCGCGTCGGCGAAGGCGCTCTTGTCGACAGTGCCACTGACCAGGCCGTACAGCTTGGCGGCGGTGTTCTTGTCCATCCGGCCCTTGGTGACGGCCTTCTCGATCTGGGTGTGCACGTAGCCGACGCCCTTGTCCACCCGGGACTGGTCGAGGTCGGTCATCACCACCGGCACCTGGAGGCGGCGGGCGAACAGCAGCGCCAACTGGCTGGCCATCAGGCCGGCGCCGACGATACCGACCTTGGTGATCGTGCGGGCCAGGCCCTTGTCCGGCGCGCCGGCCGGGCGCTTGGCCCGCCGCTGCACCAGGTCGAACGCGTACAGGCCGCTGCGCAGCTCCTCGGAGAAGACCAGGTCCGCGAGGGCCTCGTCCTCGGCGGCGGTGCCGGCGGCGAAGTCGCCGTCCTTCGCCGTCTCCAGCAGGTCGAGGGCCTTGTACGCGGCCGGAACCGCGCCGTGCAGCCGCTGGTTGAGCGTCTCCCGGGCGAAGTAGAGCACCCCCGCCCACATGTCCTTGTCGACAGCGGGCCGGGTTACGGTGACCTGACCCCGGACGACCCCGGCCGCCCATTCCAGGGACCGCTCCAGGAAGTCCGCCGGCTCCAGCAGGATGTCCGCGATGCCCAGCTCGGCGGCCTGCTTCGGCTTGAGCATCTTGTTCTGCATCAGCGGGTTCTGGATGATCACCTGGGTCGCGGCGGGGATGCCGATCAGGTTCGGCAGCAGCTGGGTGCCACCCCAGCCCGGCACCAGACCGAGGGAGACCTCGGGCAGCGCGAGGGCCGCCGCGCCACCGGAGAGCGTCCGGTAGTGGCAGTGCAGCGCCAACTCCAGGCCGCCGCCCATCGCCGCGCCGTTGACGAACGCGAAGGTGGGGACGGTGCTGTCCTTCAGCCGGGCGAAGACCCGGTGGCCGAGCCGGCCGATCTCCAGCGCCTGCGCGCGGTCGGCGAGCTGCGGCAGGCCGACGATGTCCGCGCCCACGCAGAAGATGTACGGCTTGCCGGTGACCGCGATGAACGCCGGGTCGGCGGCGAGCGCGGCGGTGATCGCCTCGTCCAGGCTGGCCAGCCCACCCGGGCCGAAGGTGTTCGGCTTGGTGTGGTCGAGGCCGTTGTCCAGCGTGATCAGGGCCGCGGGCCGGTCCAGCCCCGGCACGTTCACCTGGCGCAGCAGCGCCCGGGTGACAACCTCGTTCGGTGCCTTCACTTGTTGCCACCCTCCCAGTGCGGGTTCTCCCAGATGACCGTGCCGCCCATGCCGATGCCGATGCACATCGCGGTGAGGCCGTAGCGGACCTCGGGGTGCTCGGCGAACTGGCGGGCCAACTGGGTCATCAGCCGCACGCCGGATGAGGCCAGCGGGTGCCCGATGGCGATCGCGCCACCCCACGGGTTGACCCGCGCGTCGTCGTCGGCGATGCCGAAGTGGTCCAGGAAGGCGAGCACCTGCACGGCGAACGCCTCATTCAGCTCGAACAGGCCGATGTCGTCGATGCTGAGCCCGGCGAGGCGCAGCGCCTTCTCCGTGGACGGGATCGGGCCGACACCCATCACCTCCGGCTCGACGCCGACGAACCCGAACGACACCAGCCGCATGGCGATCGGGAGGCCCAGCTCGCGGGCGGTGGCCTCGTCGGCCAGCAGGCTCGCGGTGGCGCCGTCGTTCAGGCCGGCCGCGTTGCCCGCGGTGACCTTGCCGTGCGGGCGGAACGGGGTCTTCAGGGTGGCCAGCTTCTCCAACGAGGTGTCCCGCGGGGCCTCGTCCACAGTGGCCAGACCCCAGCCGCCCTCCGCGTCCCGGATCGACATCGACACCAGGTCGTCCTGGAGCTTGCCGTTGGCGTACGCCTTGGCGGTCTTCTGCTGCGAGGCGAGCGCGAACGCGTCGGTGCGTGCCTTGGTGATGTGCGGGACCAGGTCGTGCAGGTTCTCCGCGGTGGCACCCATCACCAGGGCGGACGGGTCGACCAGCTTCTCCGCGATGATCCGCGGGTTGGGGTCGACGCCCTCACCCATCGGGTGACGGCCCATGTGCTCGACGCCACCGGCGATGGCGATGTCGTACGCGCCCATGGCGATGCCGCTGGCCACGGTGGTGACCGCGGTCATCGCCCCCGCGCACATCCGGTCGATCGCGAAGCCGGGGACGGTCTTGGGCAGCCCGGCCAGCAGGGCGGCGGTGCGGCCGATGGTGAGGCCCTGGTCGCCGATCTGGGTGGTGGCCGCGATGGCGACCTCCTCGACCCGCTCCGGGGGCAGCTGCGGGTTGCGACGCAGCAGCTCCCGGATGCAGCGGATCACCAGGTCGTCGGCGCGGGTGTTGGCGTACATGCCACCCGCCTTGCCGAACGGGGTACGGACGCCGTCGACGAAGACGACGTCGCGAACTTCACGGGGCACTTGAGCCTCCTATTCGACCGTGATTCGGTCTTCGCGCCGGGGTGGCACGCCGGACCGAACAAGGGTCGCCGACACGGGCACGTTTCCCTCGAATGCTACTCGTCAGTAACCCTGTCTCTTATACACCTCT
>NZ_QGSZ01000365.1 GCF_003857055.1 Micromonospora inaquosa
GTCGTGGGCGGTGCGGTGGTGGGCGGGTTGGGCGCGCCGTTGGCCAGGCTGAAGGCCAGCTCGGGCTGGAACGAACCGGCCGTGAAGCGGCAGCCGTCCGCCTCGCCCGGAGGCTTCACCCACAGGTACGCGTCGATGTTGCTGTCGCCGGTGTTGGTCGTCGGGTACTGCCCGATGCGCCGGTCGGTGTTGTCGTCGCCGCACCAGTCCCCGCTGGCGCCCCCGTTACGGCTGGTGTCGATGACCTGGCGCTTGCCCGAGATCCCCATGCCGTTGAGGGCGGAGATGACCGACCGGCCGAAGTTCGCCTCGTTGGAGGTGGAGTTGTAGTTCGACACGTTGGTGAAGAAGCCGTCGGCGTACTGCACGCCGGCGGCCCGGAGCCGGTTGGCCGTCTCACCCGCGCTGTTCCAGGTGGAGTGGCCGCCGTCGAGGTACACCTTGGCGTTGGGGTTGCCCGACTTGATGGTCTGGGTGGCAGTCGAGATCGCCTGGTTGCGCGCGTTGATCTCGCCGGTGCTCAGGCACGTCAGCAGGGCCAGCGAGTCGGTCTCCAGGATGATGATGACGGTCTGGTTGCCCAGCCCTCTGGCGAAGTTGGACACCCATGTCTGGTACTGGTTGAGGTCCGGTGCCCCACCGGCGCTGGCCCCGCCGCAGTCCCGGTTGGTGATCTCGTAGACGGCCAGCACCGGGATCTGCTGCGCCGCGTTGGCGGCGCCGATGAACCCGGAGACCTCGGACTGCACCGTCGAGGGGTTGAAGTTGGCGAACCAACGCGCCTGCGGCTGACTCGCGATCTTGTCGCGGATGACGGCGGTACGCGAGTCGCCGGGGTTGGCGGCGACCCACCGGACGACGGCCGAACTCGGGTCGCGGTAGAGCGACCCGGACAGCGTGCCGGCGGAGGCGCTGCTGACGGCGAGGCAGACGCCGACGGCGGTGGCGCCCGCGACGGCCGCCACACTGACGGCCGCCGATCTGCGGCGGAGCGAGGAGAGGATGGCCACGACGTGTTGCCTCCAGATCACATCGATGTTACTAAGTTGATGGGAGCGTTCCCATGGACGTTAGCGGAGGTGTGCACCGCTGCCAAGACGTCAGTGCTCATCGATGAGATAGAGGCCGACGTTGCTGCCAAGGCCCGCGCGTTGTCTACGCGACGCGACTGACCTCTCCTCCGTTCAGAAAGCAGTCGGGTCGATTCCGTACCGTGACCGCCCGCAGAGCGACCGGGTGCGTGGTTGGATCCGGCGCATCAGAGGGCCGGGGAGGAACCGCCAGGCATGGGTCACGCGTGACTGCGGGCCGAGGCCGACCTGCGGCGGTGGGCGGCGAACCGACCCCCGCACGGCGCGCCGCCACGTACTAGCCTGTCGCGGTGGCGAGTAATTCTCAGCCGAGCGGCGGGCTCTCCGGCACGCTACGGGCGACCCTCAGTTGCGCTGTCGCGCTAGCGGTCGGTGTGGGTGCGATCTATGCACTCGGACCCTGGTCGACCGAAACGGCTGGACCACCTGCCCCGCCCCGTCCGGTGGGCGCCGCGGTGGAGGTCGCCGGCCGTACGGTCTCCGTGCTCGGGGCGGGGGATATCCTGCTGCACCCCGAACTGTGGGACCAGGCCCGGCGCGACGGTGGCGGCGAGCTTGACTTCGGCCCGATGCTGGCGCCGGTGCGTGAAACCGTCTCCAGCGCGGATCTGGCCCTGTGCCACCTGGAGACTGCGCTGGCACCGCCGGGCGGCCCGTACATCGGCTTCCCGAAGTTCAGCGTGCCGCAGGAGGTGCTCAAGGGCATCAAGAGCGTCGGGTACGACGGTTGCTCCACCGCCTCGAACCACACCATCGACCAGGGGTACGACGGCGTCAAGCGGACCCTCGACGCGTTGGACAAGGCGGGGCTGGGTCACACCGGCAGCTACCGGACCGAGCGTGAGGCCGGCACCGTCAAGATCTATCGGGCCAAGGGCGTGAAGATCGGGCACATCAGCTTCACCAAGAGCTTCAACGGCCTGCGCGCACCTGCCGGTAAGGAGTGGGTGGCGAACCTGATCGACGTGAAGGCGATCCGGCGGGATGCGGCGGCGGCGCGGGACGCGGGCGCCGAGATCGTGGTGGTCAGCCTGCACTGGGGCACCGAGTACGAGCACGAGCCGGACGTCGACCAGCAGACCTGGGCCCGCCAGATCGCCGCGATCGACGACGTGGACGTCGTCTTCGGGCACCACGCGCACGTCGTCCAGCCGGTGGAGCGGATCGGCGACACCTGGATCGTGTACGGGATGGGCAACCAGATCGCCCGGCACGCCGAGCCGATCAACGCCAACCGTGACGGTGCGATGACCCGGGTGACGTTTGGTCCGGCAGGTGAGACGAGAAGGTGGAAGGTGGTGGCCATCGAGGCGATTCCCACCTTCGTTGATCTGAATCCGAACATCCGTCTGGTCGATTTGGAGCGGGCGATGGCGGATCCCGCCCTGTCACCCGGGCGGCGCCGGATCTACGAGGCCGCGGTCGAGCGCATCGAGGGCAACCTGTTGACCAGGGCAGCCGGCACGGCGGGCCTGGTGGTGCGCGGGGTGCCGCGCAGGTAGCGGCCACGATCCGGCCGAGAGTCGGTCCATATCGACCCAGCTCGCGTGGTTGGGCACCTTGCTAGCATTCGCGACGGCCGGAGGCTGTGCCTGGCTGACGAGCTGGATGGGTCGCGGTCCAGAGCGCAGCTCCACGGGGAAGGTAGTCGTTTCGGTGTCAGGCAGGTCGGCCCAGTACGCGCCGTGGCAGTCGGCGGCTGGGCCCGCAAACGAGCAGGAACAGCTGCTGGCGTGGCGGCGACGGGCGCTGGACCAGCAGCTGCCGGCAGCGGCCTTCCCGGCCGGCACCAGTGCACCCTCACTGGTCTATCTCTGGACCACGATGCTCGTGGTCGCCGTGACGATCCTCGGGTTCGCGGTCAGCTCCCAGCGCGGGGTACTCCCGGCTGTCGTCGACTCCCAGCGCGACGTCGTGTCGAAGCTGGCGTCGGGCATGCAGGTCGAGGCGCGCGGCAGGGCGACCGAGCTGGACCGGACGGTGCAGGAGCGCGGTGCCACGAGCGACGCCGACCTGCTCACCCGCTTGGTCGACGCGGGCACCGGCTTCACCGGCGTGGCGATCGTGGAGACCGCTTCCCGGAAACCTCTCGCGGCCAAGGGCGCGGCGCTCCCGATCGACCTGCTGCCGCCGGTGCTGGAGATCGACAAGACGACCGCCGTCACCACGGCGGACGGCCCCGCGCTGGTCTACTCCGTCGCGCTGGACGACACCCGCGCGGTGCTCGCGACCCACCCGGTCACCATGCGGAACCTGCGGCTCAACCCCGACGCCGGGCACGGTATTCACATGATCACCACCGACGGCAAGAGCAGCCTGATGCAGGGGGCCAACGCGGTCGACGCCGTACACCTGCCGACGGTCTTCGCCGGCCTGGCCAGCGCCGACTCGCCGCAGAGCCGTGAGGTGATCGTCAAGGAGTGGGCGGACCGCAGGTTGGTGGTGTCGGCCGCGCCGGTGGGTGAGACCGGACTTGTGGTCGTCTCCCTGCTCGCCTCGGAGTTGAGCGTGGGGACCTCGGGCACCAAGGGGGCGCTGCTCGGGCTCAGCCTGCTGGTCGTGACCCTGCTCAGCTTCCTGCTCATGCGCAAGTCCCTGGTCCGGCCCGTCCGCGCGCTGCTGGATCAGGCCAAGGCCGACGCCTGCGGCGCGATGACGCGGCATCGCACGCCGATGCGCATCCGCGAGGCGCACCGGATCGCGCGGGCGTTGGCGCTGACCTCCGGCGACCAGTACCCACCGGACCGGCGGTGGCGGCCGACCGTCCTTCAGGGCCTGACCGTCGCCGTGGTGGTCGCGATGCTCTGGCCGGCGGCGGCTGCGGTGCTGGCGTTGCAGGTTTCCGACCCGACGATTCCGGTGCAGTTGGTACGGGACGAGGAGAACCGGGCCGAGGAGGCCAGCAGCGCCCTGGGGCGCCTGCTGGACGATGGCTTGGCCACCGTCTCCCGGGTGTCGCAGGGGGTGCCCACCAAGGACCTCGCGCAGGCGGATCGGACGCTCGACCGGGAACTCGCCGACGAGCCGCGGCTCCGGGCGTTGTACCTGGTCGACCGGGACGGCAAGGTGGTGGCCGGCGCCGGCCGGGATCCGCTGCGGACCGTCGCGCCACTGCCCGGCGAGGTGGGCATCCAGCTTGACGACACGGCCGACCGGTTGCCCCTGGTGTACGCCTTCAACCAGCGCGCTGACGGCCACGCGGTGGTTGGTGAGTTCGACCCTGACCGTCTGCTCGGGCTGGTCCGTCGGGTCGACGGCCGGGTCCGGGTCGTCGACGCCGAGCTGCGGACGATTCTGGATTCGGAGGGCTTCCGGGCATTCCAGCCGCTCCAGGGTGAGGTGGCCCGGAAAGTCGCCGTCGAAGTGCTGCCAGGCAGCACGGTTGGTCAGTCGACCACCGAGGACGGGGCCCCCGCGCTGGTCGCCGCCTCCGGCCTGACCGCGCCGGCGACGGTCGCCCACCTCGAGTGGGCCGTCGTGCTGGAGCAGGACGTCGCCGGGTTGCGCCTGCCGACGATGGTGGAGCGGCGCTGGACCCTGCTGGTGGCGGGTGCCGTGGTCGGCATCGCCCTGCTCACCCACGTGTGGCAGCTGTACATCTTCGTCCGGCCGTTGCGGAGGTTGAGCTCTTTCGCCGAGCAGATGAGCGATGGAACCGTGGAACTGCCCGTTCCGCCGCAGCGGCACGACGACATCGGCGCGATCGCGATGTGCCTGGAGATCTGTCGCCAGGTCCGGCACACCGGGTCCGCCCGGTTCGGCGGCGCGCTGCGGCTGCGCGGCGCGGGCACCGACCGGACCACCGTCCTTGCGCGCGTCCGGCACGCGGCCGGGACTCGCAGCCGGCCGACGAAAGGCTGAGCATGTTCTACCTGTACACCGTCTACAGCCTCTGTTGCCTCGCGCTGCTGGTGGCCGGCGTGATCGAGCAGCGGAACCACAACCGCAACCTCAACACCATCCCGCACCGGGTGCTGGTCAACGGGATCCGTGGCAAGAGTTCGATCACACGACTCTGCGCGGGCGCGCTGCGCGGTGGCAGCAAGGTCGTGGTGGCCAAGACCACCGGCACCGCCGCGCGGTTCATCTTCCCGGACGCCAGCGAGGAACCGGTACACCGCAAGTTCGGGATCGCCAACGTGGTCGAACAGATCGGCATCGTGCGCCGAGCCGCCGTCTACCACCCGGATGCGCTGGTCATCGAGTGCATGGCGGTCATGCCCGCGTTGCAGGAGATCAACCAGAGCAAGCTCATCCGGTCCACCATCGGGGTGCTCTGCAACGTCCGCGAGGACCACCTCGCGGAGATGGGGCCGACTCTCGACGACGTCGCTCGGTCGCTGAGCCGTTCGATGCCGGAGGGCGGCATCTGCATCACCGCGGAGAAGGACCGGCTGGAGATCCTTCAGCAGGAGGCCGCCAAGCGGAACTGCCAGCTGATCGCGGTCGACCCCGAGTCGGTGACCGACCGGGAGATGGCGGGCTTCGGCTGGATCACCTTCAAGGAGAACGTGGCCATCGCGCTCGCCGTCGCCAAACAGCTCGGCGTCGACCGGCACAGCGCGCTCAACGGCATGTGGTCGGCGCCGCCCGATCCCGGCGTGCTCTCGGTGGCCCGAGTCCTCTACGGCAGCAAGCGGCTCCGGTTCGCCAACATCTTCGCCGCCAACGACCCGGAGTCGACGTACATGAACATCGAACAACTCGAGAAGCAACGGCTGATCAGCCAGCCGTTGACCATGGTGATCAACTGTCGGCCAGACCGGATGGAGCGAAACGGGCAGATGGGTACGCTCGCCGGCCGGGTACAGCCGCAGCACATCGTGCTGATCGGTGAGATGACCCGCAGCGCCCGGGTCAACGTGCCCGCCGACCTTCAGAGCCGGGTGGTCGACCTGGGCGGCAAACTCCCGCCGGAGCGGCTGGTCAGCGAGGTGATGGCGGTGACCGCAGCGGACGCCTCCATCGTCGCCGTCGGGAACATCCACGGGCAGGGTGAGGTGCTGCTGCACGAGCTGGCCGCCCTACCGAGCTGGGAACCGCAGGACCACACCAAGGCCGAATCGATGCTTCGTCCGCCGACCGCGCGCAGTTTCGCCGTGGATGGCGAGACCGTGTTCCTGGGAAGGACCCGCCGGTGACATTCGGAGGAGAACTCAGCGCCCAGCTCGCCACCGCCTGCCTCGGCATCGGCCTGGTCTTCGCGCTGCTCTGCTATCTGACCACCAACCTCTCGCCCGGAGGGATGATCACGCCGGGCTGGATCGCGCTCGCGCTGATCGAGGACCCGCTCCAAGCCGCGGTGATCGTGGTCATGACGGTCGTCACGTACGCCCTCACCAAGCTGATGCAGCGCATGGTGATTCTCTACGGCAAGCGCCTCTTCGCCGCGATCGTCCTGCTCAGCGTCCTCCTCCAGATGACGCTGTTCGTGATCGTCCAACGCGACCTGCCGCTGCTCTTCGCGCACCAGACCCTGGGCTTCGTGGCGCCCGGACTGATCGCCTACCAGCTCGTGCGGCAGCCGCCCAAGGCGACGGTGCTGGCCACCGTCATGGTCACCGGCATCACCTACGGCGTGGCGTTCAGCGGCGTCGTGGCCGGCTTCGTGCCGGTCACCTGAGGCCATCACCACCGAGGAGGGACAGGCATGAACTACCGGACTTACTCCCGCGGCCGCGCCTTGCTGATGACCGTCGCCGCCTTCGCGTTGCTGACTGGTGGCAGCACCTTCACCTACGTCGCCGCCCGGCACTTCGCGACGGACCCGATCGAGCTGAGTCTCGGTGCGCAGGCCGCCCAGGCCGCCGCGCCGAGTTCGTCCGGCTACAACTACCGTCGGTTGTCCGCACCGGACCGGACGCAGATGCTCGACGCCAAGGGAAAGACCGTCGCGATCATGACCGACGGTGCCCGTACGGTGCACATCAGCGGCCCGCGGCGGACCTTCGCCGAACCACGGTTCACCAAGGCCAAGGTGCCCGCCGCGTTCTGGGTGCGACTGGCCCCGCGGGAGTGGCGGGCGGGCGCCGAGAAGGAGAAGTGGTTCACCGACTGGTTCGCCAAGGCTCGCAAGGACCGCTCACCGGACGTGCTGGAGGTGGCCCGGGAGTACACCTATGTCGCCCAGCCGAAGAAGGATGCGAAGGGTCGGCAGTACTCCGGCGACGCCGCCTTCGGGCCACTCTCCGACATCGACCCGGACGGTCGCGCGGAGAACTCCGACTTCTACGACTATCTCGGGTTGTCGTGGGAGTTCCCCGACAAGAAGGAGAAGCCGACGGCGTCGCACATCCGCAGCCTGGACTGCTCCGGCTTCCTGCGCATGGTGTACGGCTACCGGCTGGGCTATCCGCTGCTCGGCACCAACAACGCCGGCCCCGGCCTGCCCCGGCGGGCGACCGCGATGGCCTCGGTGGGGCCAGGGGCCCTGCTGATGCCGAACACCGGCAAGCGGGCCCGGGAGCTGGATCGACTGCTCCCCGGCGACCTTCTCTTCTTCAACGCCGGGCCGGTGCAGGGCGCGAACATCGAGCACTCCGGCATGTACCTCGGTGTGGACGACCGGGGACACCACCGGTTCATCTCCAGCCGTACCACCGCCAACGGCCCGACCATGGGTGACCTGGGTGGTGAGTCCATCCTGGACGGCACCGGCTACTGGGCCCTGCGCTGGCGGACGGCTCGCCGGATCTGACCTCAAACGGGGTCAGGCCACCGTGACCTGATCCGCGAGCACCGTCGCGACGCGGTCGCGGGCCTCGGCGTCCCGCCGGACCGACCAGCTCAGCTCCAGGTGGATGAAGACGGCTTCCAGCGCCGCCGCGGCGCGGCCCTGCTCGTTGGTCTTGCCCTCAAGCTGGCCGCACTTCTTCACCCACGCCCGGCAGGTGTTCAGCCCGGATCCGGAGAGACCGTCCGCGATCCGCCGGGCCACCGGGGTCACCGGAGCCGAACCGGTCGACACCACCGCGTCGGACGAGGGCAGGTTGCGGTCGGCGAAGCCGTGCAGCTGAATCTGATCGAGACCGTTCTTGGCGAACTCGACCGCCAGGGTGTGAAACAGCGACCGATCGTTGTGGGCGACGTCCGCGTCGCCGCCGGCGGCCTGACGATGGGCCCCAGCGACCAGGAGCACGCTGGCCGGCACCTTCCGGTGCACCGCCAACCCCAGCTTCTCGGTGTTGATGTCGAAGCCGGGGTGCGGCACCTCGATGACAGTGCCCGGGGTCGCGCTGCGATCCACCAGCACGGCACCCCAGGAACGATCGTCGGACCCGGTGGCGAGGTAGAGGTCGAACGGACGGCCGGTGGTCGGGTCCGCACCACGGTGCGCCCGGAAGCCGAGATCACCAAAGATCTGGTCCACATCGGTGCCGTCGCTCGGACCGGCGACCAGGGATCGCGCTGCCCGCCGGGCCGCCGCTCGCTCCCCCGTGTCGGGGTCGCGGTAGGGGTTGTCCCGGGAGAGACCGGCGGTCAGCTCATCGATGAGAAGCTCCGGATCAGGCCCGCGCTGCTCGTCGGACTTCGGCTTGGCGTCGGCGCACGCCCCCGAGCCCAGCATCGCCAGCGTCGCCGCTGCCAACAGTCCCCGGCGAGTCGGGCTCACGGCCGGAAGCGGTGTAGGCACCCGTGCAGGTTATCCGATCATCCCCGGGGGATCGCCGTCCTGCCCGGTGATGCGTACCCCGTTGGCGCCCAGGGTCACGACCCGCCCGTCCACGCGGCGCAGGATGTCGTCTGGCTCGACCGGCCCGCCTACTCCGGCTGATTGGGAGTGCCGCGCCCCAACTCGTACGGGGACGTCACGCCCTCGTAGGCGAGGTGCATCACCATGCCGTTGGCCGCGTGGTCGAGGTTGTGGCAGTGGTCCATCCAGAGCCCCGGATTGTCCGCCTTGAAGCCGATCTCGTAGATCTGACCGGGTATCAGGTCGAGGCTGTCGATCCACCACGGTGACCCGGTCGCGCGGACCCCGTTGCGGGACAACACCAACGCGTGATGACCGTGCAGGTGCATCGGGTGGTTCTGGTGGCTGCGGTTGACGATCCGCACCTTGACCACATCGCCCATCCGGACCATCAGCGTCGGCGTCCTGGGGAAGCTGTGCCCGTTGATGATCGGCACCAGGTGGAGACCGCCGTCGTAGAAGGACAACCGGTCGTCGAGCAGTTGGGTGAACGAGCGATCGAACGACGAGCCCGCGTCGAAGGGCCGGGAACCGCCAGAGCCGTACGAGAGCGGGTCGAACCGCTGCCCGTCGTCGACGACCTTCGGTGTCGAGGTGTCACCGGGGGGCGCCAACACCAGCCCGCCGTCGCGGTTGGCGAGGTCGGTCAGGCGCACCGGGCCCGCCGGCATCGTGAACGTCACGTCGTAGCGGCCCCCGGTCGCCAGCCCGAACCGTGGGTCGGTCAACGGGGTGGGGCCGTTGACGTCGACCCCGTCGATCGCCGCGACCCGCACCGGCGTGCCGTTGACCGTCAACGACCGGGGTCGGCTGTCAGTGGACGGATTGTTGTCGGTGTTGATCAGGCGCAACCGCACCGGCGTGCCCGGGGTGACCTCCTGGCGTTGCAGCGTGTCACTGGTGCCGAACGAGACAATGTTGTCGTCCGGCGTACGCCACTCGTGCGCCATCACGACGACGTCCCGCTCACCGGGTGGTGGGCCGTCGCGCGGCTCGACGATCAGCGCGCCGAACAGACCCCGCCGGATCGCCTCCAGCGGGTTCTGGTGGGTGTGGTACCAGAAGGTGCCGACCTGCTCAGCGATGAACCGGTAGGTGAAGCTGCCGCCCCGCTCCACCGCGTTCTGCGTCGCGCCGGCCACGCCGTCCTCACCGTTGGGGACGTCGAGGCCGTGCCAGTGGATCGTCACGTTCTCGTCGGGAATCTCGTTGTGCAGCGTCACCTCGACGAGGTCGCCCTCGCGGACCCGCAACTCCGGCCCGGGCGACTGACCGTTGTACGTCAGCGCCTTGATCTCGGTGCCCGACGACAGCCGTACCGTGGCGTTCCGCGCGGTCAGGGTGAAGGCCCTGTTGGGCTTGCCGGTCCGCGGCCCACGCAGGTCGTCGACGGAGACGCCATGACCGCCGTGACCGATCGAAGGGCCGCCACCGAAGTCGACGTCGTCGTGCGAGGTCATGGTCATCCGGTCGGGCAGCCTGCTGCTCTGGGCCACGTAGGCGATACCAGCGGCGGCGGCGAGCACCACGACGGCGGTCTGCGCGGTGGCGCGCAGGGCACCGGCCCGCCGGCCACGGCGCGCGAAGTCGGTCGCGGTGACGACCCGTAGGCGATGCCCCTGCCAGAGCCACAGCACCAACACCGACAGGAGGAGCGGCGCCGCGTGGGTCGCGATGTCGTCGAGGTAGGAGGGGACCGGACGTGACACGTACGCGAAGTAGACGCCGACGACCGTCGCCACGGCCGTCACCTGGACCGGCACGACGAATCTGGGGTCGGCGGCGGCGGAGCGCGTCTGCACGTCGACCGGTGCGTCGTCGCGGTTGGCCAGGGCGCGCAGCCGCGGCACCGTCCAGACGGCGGCGGCCAGCATCGGCGGCAGCAGGAGCGGCATCTGCACGATCACGCGGTTGTCGGCGAAGATCCAGTCGACGGCGAGCATCAACCCGATAGCGACGCACTTGACGATCAGCACCACCAGCGCGGCGACGAGCAGCCGCAGCAACCGGCGGGCGCTCTTCCGCAGCGCCACGGGCGTCGGCCGCCAGGCCAGCCGCGTGGCGAGGATCGCCACGGACAGCCAGATCAGGAACAGGACCCCGGCCAGGATTCCATCGACGTTCTCTCCGACCTCAAACATGACGCCAACCTACGAAGCAGACCCACCACCCGACATCCGTTGACGAACGGTCACGGTGTACGGCGATCGCCGTAGCCGGGAGCCCCTGCGAAACAAGGGCCGTAGTCAGCTAGCTGCCGGGCGCGACGAGCCCGGTCTGGTAGGCGAGCACGACGAGTTGCGCCCGGTCGCGGACGCGGAGCTTCACCATGGCCCGGTGGACGTGGGTCCGGGCGGTGGCGGGGCTCATCGACAGCCGGCGCCCGATCTCCTCGTTGGTCAGCCCGCAGGCCACCAGGCTCATCACCTCGCGCTCGCGGTCGGTCAACACCGCCAGTCGGCCGCCGTCCACCGGTGCCGGCGCGACCCTGCTGACGAACGCGCTGACCAGCCGGCTCGTCACCCGCGGCGAGATCAACATGTCGCCGCCGGCCACCACCCGCACGGCCTGGCGCAGCTCGTCGGGCTCGATGTCCTTGAGCAGGAACCCGCTCGCGCCGGCGCGCAGCGCCTCGAAGACGTACTCGTCGATCTCGAAGGTGGTCAGCACGATGACCCGCACGGCCGGGAACCGCTCGACGATCGCGGCCGTGGCCTTCACGCCGTCGAGTACGGGCATTCGCACGTCCATCAACACGATGTCGGGACGGGTCGCGGCGACCATCTCGACGGCCTGGGCACCGTTGGATGCCTCACCGACCACCTCCAGGTCGTCGCTGTGGTCGAGCAGGCCCCGGAAGCCGGCCCGCACGAGTGTCTGGTCGTCCGCCAACACCATCCGGATCGTCACGCTGTCTCCTCCACCTCGACCGGCAGCCGCGCGGCCACCCGGAAACCCCCACCCTCCGGCCGGGGACCGGCCTCGAGCGATCCGCCCGCTGCCGTGGCCCGTTCCCGCATGCCGGCCACCCCGTGCCCCCGC
>NZ_QGSZ01000401.1 GCF_003857055.1 Micromonospora inaquosa
GGCGTAGGTGGGCGGGATGTGGTTGGGGCCGCCGGGGGTGAAGACGTCCGACGTGGCGATTGCCGACCAGGCCGTTGCCGGGACGGCGTCGACCAGGGCCTGGATCACCGGGGCGTCGCGCCACTGGTCCTGCTCGGCGAGCAGGCCGAGGGCCACCACCGACTCCTCGACCTCGCCCACGCACTCGAACGGCTTGTGCCCGTCCACTCCCAGCAACTCGCGGTAGCCGGGGATCTGCGACTCGTCGGCGAGCAGGTCGCCACCGAAGATGTGGGTGACCCGCTCCCGGGGCATGAACGGCGCCATGGCCAGGAAGACGAACCGGCACTTGGGGCAGTCGCGGCACCAGCGCTCACTCGCGTCGCGCAGCTTGAACGCGGCGTTGCAACTGGTCACCACGTCGTCGTACCGGGTGAACTCGGCGAACAGCCGGGCGATGTGCAGCTCGGACAGCGACCGCAGCAGGGAGAAGTACGGTTCGGTCAGGCCGGCGTGCTCGGCCAGCGACGCCCGCAGCAGCCCCTCCGCCTCGACGCCCTTGGACCACTGGTGGTTGATCTCGTGGCCGTCCCAGACCAGGTTCGGATCGGACGCCGAACGCTCGTTGGACATCACCACCGGGCCCAGCCCGTGCAGTACGGCGGTGGCCACCGCGATCAGCGAGTTGATGGCGGTGACCGGGATGTGCCCGTTCAGCGCGCCGGCCGCGTTCAGGTCGAACAGCACCGGGTCGATGCGCCGTCGGGCGGCCAACGGGACCAGCCCGGACGCCTCGTTGACGGCGACGATCACGTGGTTCGGGTTGACCGAGAACGGCACCGGGTCCAGTTCGGCGCGGCGCAGCGCCTCCAGGCTGACGATCGAGTCCTTGCCGCCGCCGACCGCCGAGAGCGGGCGACGATCCGAGTCGTCGTACACCCGTGGCGCCTCCGGGGAGCCCGCCGGAACCTCGGGGCGTAGCTGGAGCACGTGCGGCAGCTGGTTGCGGTACGCGTACTCGGCGAGGCCCTTGGTGTAGACGGCCGTGACGTAGTCGACGGTGGCCGCGCCCAGCGGCGCCGGCAACACGAGTCGGGGCGGCGCGGCGGCCTTGTAGTAACTGACCCCGGCGACGAGGTGCAGCACCTCCAACACCCGGTTGAGGGTCGCCACCGTCTCGTCGGAGGGCGGCTCCGCCGGCAACGGAAGGGTGATCACCTCGGTGAACCGCTGCTCACCGGCCGGGCCGGTCAGCGCGTAGTCGAACAACACCTCGCCGGTGGCGAAGTCGATCGAGTAGGACGGGAAGGTGAAGGCGTCCATCCGCCGGAGCTGCTCGTTGGGCACACGCCATACTAGGCCCTGGTTCGTCCGGCCGTGTCCGGACCGGACCTGCCCTGCCGCCGCCGTGACCCCCGAGGAGAGCCTCGTGCGCCTTTCTGACCTGCGAGGACGTACCGTCGCCGTCTGGGGCACCGGTCGGGAGGGCCGGGCCGCTGTGACAGCCATCGCCGCGCACGGCCCGGCCGAGCTGGTCGCCGTCGACGACAGCGCGAACTTCCTGTCGCTGCCCTGGGACGGCCCGCTGGCCGAGGCGGCGCCGCTGGTCACCGGTGAGGCGGGGTTCGAACGGTTGGCCGCCGCGGACGTGGTGGTCCGTTCCCCGGGCGTTCCCC
The DNA here is from genome assembly GCF_003857055.1 of Micromonospora inaquosa. Taxonomy (GTDB): domain Bacteria; phylum Actinomycetota; class Actinomycetes; order Mycobacteriales; family Micromonosporaceae; genus Micromonospora; species Micromonospora inaquosa. Next base: position 1,656 of record NZ_QGSZ01000401.1, read on the forward strand.
AGACCCACCCGTGGCTGATCGAGCTGCGCCGCCGCGGAATCCTGGTGACCCAGGGCACAGCGTTGTGGATGGCCGACCACGCCGCGCGCACCGTCGGGGTCACCGGCAGCAAGGGCAAGAGCACCACCTCCAGCCTGATCAGTCACCTGCTCACCGCGATGGGCCGGCCGAACGTCTTCGGCGGCAACATCGGGGTGCCGACCCTGGACCTGCCCGAGTCGGAGCTGTACGTGCTGGAGCTGTCCAGCTACCAGTGCAGCGACCTCGCCGACTCGCCCCGGGTGGCGGTGGTCACCGCGCTGTTCCCGGAGCACCTGGACGCGCATGGTGGGGAGCGGGAGTACTACCGGGACAAGCTGAACCTGCTGGCCCACGACCCGCAGACGATCGTCGTCAACGGTGGCGACCCGCGACTGGCCGCTGAGTTGGGTGAGCTGCCGGCGGTTCGGGCCGGTCGCCCCGACACCTTCCACGTCGCCACGGGTGCCGACGGCACACCCTGGTTCCACGTCGGTGACCAGCCGCTCTTCCCGCGTGCCGTGCTGCCGCTGGTCGGTCGGCACAACGAGGGCAACTTCTGCGTGGCGCTCGCCGTGCTGGACGCGCTCGGCGTGGACGTGCTGGCCGGCAAGGACCACCTCGCCGTCGCGGTCGCCGAGTTCCAGGGGTTGGCCCACCGGCTCACCGAGATCACCGACCCGTCCGGGTTGACCTTCGTCGACGACACCCTCGCCACCAGCCCGTACGCGGCCATGCACGCCATCGACGCGTACGACGGGCGGCCGTTGACGGTGATCGTCGGGGGTAACGACAGAGGTCTGGACTACACGCCGCTGGCCGAGCACCTGGCCGAGCGGGAGCTGACCGTGATCGGGATTCCGGACAGCGGCGCCCGCATCGTCGAGGCGCTCGCGGGCCTGCCGAAGGTGCGTACCGACCTGGTCGACGACCTGGTGGACGCGGTCCGGCTGTCCCGCGAGGTGACCCCGGCCGGCGGGGTGGTGCTGCTTTCCCCGGCCGCACCGAGCTACGGCCGGTTCCGCAACTTCGAGCACCGCTCCGAGGTCTTCGCCCAGGCCGTCGCCGAGACCGCCGGCTGAGCTGAGACCGCCGGCTGAGCTGAGACCGCCGGCTGAGCTGAGACCGCCGGCTGAGCCGACACTCAGGGGCAGGCCGGCTCGGCGGGCTCCGTCGGTTGTCAGCGCGGGCGAAGCCGGTCGTGCAGGGCGCGCATCGAGCGGATCGCCGAGCGGATCTCCTGGAGGTAGCGCCCCGGCGTGAGGGTCTGCTCGGGCAGCACCGCCAGGTCGGCCAGCGTCGGGTCCACCCCGACGGTGTCGATGGCGCAGCCGTATGGCACGGCGAGGGTGCGCAGCGCGTCGCAGTGCTGGAACGGCACGTAGATCGGCGCGGTGACCATCAGCACCTCGTCGCCCGGGGCGAGCCGGACGTGGCCGGCCCAGAAGCGCTGGGTGTCGGCGGTGTGCGCGCGCCGCCGGTCCGGTTCGCTGGACGGCGCGGCGAGCACCCGGATCGGCGGCAGCCCGTCCGGTCGGTAGGTCCGTGACGACCAGGAGTGGTGCGGGTGGCCGGCGTCGACACCGTCCTGCTCGGCCGGGGCGGCCACCCCGAACACCCGGCGGACGGCCGTGTCCAGCACGTCGACCTCGGTGTCGTCGGCGGGCAGGCCCGCGTCGACCAGGGTGCGGCGTTCCCAGTCCGACAGTGGCCGGAAGCTGCCCAGGACGGCGACCTCGCCGCGCACCGGTAGGCCGGCGCGGAGCAGGTGGGCGGCGTACCCGACGCGGCGTACGCAGGCGTGCGCCAGGCCGCCGAGCACCACCAGGTGGGCGTACGCCGACCGGGCCGGCGGCACCGGGTGGATCAGGCCGAGCGCGGCGGCCGTGTCGAGCACGAGCTTCGCGGTGGCCGGGTCGAGGTCGGGCTCGCGGGCGTCGGGCCGCTCCCGACCGCCCCGGAAGTCCCAGTGCCGGGCGGAGAAGTCGTCCAGGAAGCGGAGCACCTGGGTGAGGTCGCCGTCGGGCCAGGTGCCGCCGAAGTGGGCGACCAGGCCGCGCAGCGGGGTGGAGTCGACCCAGGCCCGAACCTCCGCCGTGATCCGCTGATCGGCCGGTCGGGTCGACGCCGCCGCGTCCGCGCTGTGCACCTGCCGGATGCTACCGGCCCGCCGTGGTGGGACCGGCGATTGTGGTTGCGGCTGGACCGGTCCACGGCGATGGTGTGCGGCCAGGCTACGGATCGAGTGGAAGAAGACCGCTGGCGCTGCGGGAATCAGCCGTCAAAGGCGATCATGGCCTTGGAAACCGTTGACGTGCTGTCAGCTGCTGACGCCCTTGGGCTACACGCTGACAGTTGTTCGCATCGGCCGGCGGTGGGAGCGTGCGGTATCCACGAACGCCGCTGAAGGGTTGCCACGATGACCGACGACCTGCTGGCCCGGCACCGGGCCGTGCTCCCGTCCTGGATGCCGTTGTACTACGCCGAGCCGATCGAGCTGGTCTCCGGCTCGGGCCGCCGGGTCACCGACGCGCAGGGCCGCAGCTACCTGGACTTCTTCGGCGGCGTCCTGACCAACATGATCGGCTACGACATCCCGGAGATCCGGGAGGCGGTCGAACGGCAGCTCGCCACCGGGATCGCGCACACCTCGACGCTCTACCTGATCCGCCAACAGGTGGAGCTGGCCGAGAAGATCGCCCAGCGCTCCGGCATCCCGGACGCCCGGGTGTTCTTCACCAACTCCGGCACCGAGGCGAACGAGGCGGCGCTGCTGGTCGCCACCAACCACCGTCGCTCGCACCAGATCCTGGCCCTGCGCAACAGCTACCACGGCCGGTCGTACGCGGCGATGGGCGTCACCGGCAACCGCAACTGGTCGGCCAGCGGCCTCAACCCGCTCCAGGTGGCCTGGCTGCACTCCGGTGACCGGGTGCGCGGCCTGCTGGCCCGGCTCAGCGCCGACGAGCAGGTCGACGCGGCGGTGGAGGACCTGCGCGAGGTGCTGGCCACCCAGACCGCCGGTGACGTGGCCGCGCTGATCGCCGAGCCGATCCAGGGCGTGGGCGGGTTCGTGCACCCGCCGGACGGGCTCTTCGCCGGCTGGAAGAAGGTCCTCGACGAGCACGGCATCCTGTTCATCGCCGACGAGGTGCAGACCGGCTGGGGGCGTACCGGGGAGCACTTCTGGGGTTACCAGGCGCACGGCGTCACCCCGGACCTGCTCACCTTCGCCAAGGGCATCGGCAACGGGTTCGCCCTGGCGGGGGTGGTCGGCCGGGCCGAGGTGCTGGAGTCGGTGTCGGCCATCAGCTTCTCCACCTTCGGCGGCAACCCGATCTCGACGGCGGCCGGCAACGCGGTGCTCGACTACCTGATCGAGCACGACCTACAGGCGAACGCGGCCCGCGTCGGCGCGATCCTCGCCGACGGCCTGCGGTCCGCGGTGGGCGGGCTCGACTGCGTCGCCGAGGTACGCGGAAAGGGGCTGATGCTCGGCGTCGAGTTCGTCCGGCCGGGTGGCGGTGAGCCGGACCCGACGTTGACCAACCGGGTCTTCGAAGCCGCTCGGGAGGGTGGCCTGCTGGCCGGCAAGGGTGGGCTCTACGGCAACGTGCTGCGGATGGGCCCACCGTTGACGCTGACCGAGGAGGAGGCCCGGGAGGGCCTGGCGATCCTCGTCGGCGCGATCCGTTCGTGCGCGGGGGTGGCGGCATGAGCATCGGTCACTTCGTCGACGGCAAGCGGGTCGGCGGCACGTCGGATCGGCGCGGCGACGTGTTCGACCCGGCGACCGGACGGCGTACCGCCGAGGTGGAGCTGGCCTCGGCGGCGGATGTGGACGTCGCGGTGCAGGCCGCCGCCCGCGCGGCGCGGGCCTGGCGGGACGCGTCGTTGGCGAAGCGGTCGACGGTGCTGTTCGCGTTCCGGGAGTTGGTGCACGCTCGCCGGGACCGGCTCGCCGAGGTGATCACCGCCGAGCACGGCAAGGTGCTCGCCGACGCCGCCGGCGAGGTGCAGCGCGGCCTGGAGGTCATCGAGTACGCGTGCGGGCTGCCGTCGGCGCTGCGCGGCGCGTTCAGCGAGAACGTCTCCACCGAGGTCGACTCGTACACCATCCGGCAGCCGCTCGGGGTGGTCGCGGTGATCTCCCCGTTCAACTTCCCGGTGATGGTGCCGCTGTGGTTCGTGCCGGTGGCGGTGGCCTGCGGCAACGCGGTGGTGCTCAAGCCGAGCGAGAAGGACCCGAGCGCGGCGTTGCTGCTGGCCGAGTGGTTCGCCGAGGCGGGCCTGCCCGACGGGGTGCTCAACGTGGTGAATGGCGACAAGGAGGCGGTCGACGCACTGTTGGAACACCCGGAGGTGCGGGCGGTGTCGTTCGTGGGCTCCACCCCGATCGCCCGGTACGTCTACCAGCGCGGAACGGCCGCCGGCAAGCGGGTGCAGGCGCTCGGTGGGGCGAAGAACCACATGGTGGTGCTCCCGGACGCCGACCTGGACCTGGCCGCCGACGCGGCGGTCAACGCCGGGTTCGGCTCGGCGGGGGAGCGGTGCATGGCCATCTCGGTGCTGGTGGCGGTGGAGCCGGTGGCGGACGCGCTGGTCGAGCGGATCGCCCGGCGGGTGACCGGTCTGCGCACCGGCGACGGCCGACGGGGCTGTGACATGGGCCCGCTGGTCACCGCCGCGCACGAGGCGAAGGTGCGCTCCTACGTGGACGCCGGGGTGGCCGCCGGCGCGGTGCCGGTGGTGGATGGGCGGGACGTGACGCCGGACGGCGACCCGGACGGTTTCTGGCTCGGTCCGACGCTGTTCGACCGGGTGACCCCGGACATGTCGATCTACACCGACGAGATCTTCGGACCGGTGCTGAGTGTGGTCCGGGTCGGTTCGTACGACGAGGCGGTGGACCTGGTCAACGCCAGCCCGTACGGCAACGGCACGGCGATCTTCACCAACGACGGCGGTGCGGCCCGGCGCTACCAGCACGAGGTGGAGGTGGGCATGGTCGGGATCAACGTGCCGATCCCGGTGCCGATGGCGTACCACTCGTTCGGCGGCTGGAAGTCGTCCCTCTTCGGTGACCTGCACGCCCACGGTGAGGACGGGGTGCGTTTCTTCACCCGGGGCAAGGTCGTCACCAGCCGCTGGTTGGATCCGCGGCACGGCGGGGTCAACCTCGGGTTCCCCACCCAGACCTGAGCAGTCGCAGTACGCCCGCCCCGGCCAGGTACGCCACCAGCGCCGGGGCGGGCGCGCCGAGCGGCTCCGGGGTCTGTTGCGGTGTGGCGCTGTTGATCAGCAGCGCGGCCACCACCGCGGCGTAGCCGACCACCGCCGACGCCGTCCGGGCCGGGGTGCCCCGACCGGTCCGACGCCCGGTGCGGTGTCGACCGCTGCGCGCCTCCACTGGCCCGAAGATGGCGACCAGCACCGCCAGGACGACGCTGAGCAGCAGCAACCAGGGCACCCGCCAGGCCCACCAGGCGGCCGTGTCGACCGCCGGGGTGGGCAGCGTCCCGACCGCGTCGAGCAACCCGATCAGCAGGATCGCGGCGGTGAGATGCCAGAGGAAGACGGTCAACACCACCAGGTTGACTCCGATCACCACTTGCCACGGCCCGGTGCGGCGTAGCAGCCGCTCCGCCGGGCCGCGCAGCAGCAGGATCACCCCGAGCTGGCCGGCGGCGACGGCCAGCAACGCGAGGCTGGGCGGCGCGGCGTTGTCGAGCCGTTCGTCGGGCACCTTGAGCATGGCCACCGGCCAGGGGCCGAGCACGGTGAGCAGCAGCACCGCGCCCAACCCGCCCGCCAGGAACACCAGGCCGGCCCGGCGGGAGAGGGGCAGCCGCCGTCGGCGTACCCCGGGACGGTCGGGAGTCGACGGCCCGGCGGCGTCGGGTTCCGCCCGCGGTGGCGCGGTCCGACCGGTGGGTGACGGCGGCACGGTGCGGGCGTCGTGCCAGGCGAAGCCGAGCTGGTGGACGGCGAGCCAGCCGAACAGGTAGTTGCCGTAACTCAATTCCTCCGGCCCGGTCAGCCGGCCGAGGTCGCCGAGGCCGACCAGGACGACGAGCGCCAGCGGCACGGCGAGGCCGAGCCGGCGGTGCAGCGCGTACATCGGTGGGGTGAGCACGACCGCCGCCAGGTAGGCGACCAGGAACCAGAGCGGAATGGTGGCGAACCAGAACACCTCCCGGACCCGGGTCGAATCGGCGTCGAGCAGCCAGCCGACCGCCGCCGCGGCGGTGAGCACCAGCAGCAGTGTGCTGGTGGGGCGGACCAGGCGGGCGCTACGGTCGATCAGCCAGCCGGGGGCGTCGCCGCCGCGGGACCGCAGCCGGGTCAGCGAGGCCGCGTTCGCGTACCCCCCGACCAGGAAGAAGACCGGCATCACCTGGGCCAGCCAGGTCAGCGGGTACGCCCAGCGCAGGTCGCCGAGCGCGGATTGCCCGGTGGCCTGACCGGTGGCGTCGCGCCCGATCACCGTGACACTCCAGTGTCCGAAAACGACCATGGTGATGGCGAGCGCGCGGAGCAGGTCGACGTACCGCTCCCGCCCAGCCGGGGTGCGCTCGGCCAGCTGGCGCAGACGGCGCATCGCCTCAGGTTAGGCGACCCGGCGACGGCTGGTGGTGATAACGGTTCGACAGTCAGGACTTGAAGTCCGAGCCCGGCTGTCGTAGAAATTCTTCAGCAATAGAGCATGAACTGAAGAGAATCACCGCGCCTCGCGCGGCGGACGCCTCCCCCCACAGACCGGCGACCGCCCGACCCGACCCGAGGAGAAACCATGAACAGGCGTGACATCCTGCGACGCAGCGCCGCCGCCGGCCTGCTGGCCACCCCCGCCGCCGGCCTGCTGTCCGGCTGCGCCACCGGCGGTGGTGGTGACAAGAACGATGCCGAGACCTACCAGGGCACCAAGAGCGCCCAGAACCCGCTCGGCGTGAAGGAGGACGCCCCACTCGAGGTGGTGATCTTCGGCGGCGGGTTCGGTGAGGAGTACGCCAAGGCCCACGAGGCCATGTACACCGAGAAGTACCCGAAGGCGAAGATCAAGCACTCCTCCACCCAGGAGATCAGCAAGACTCTTCAGCCACGCTTCGTCGACGGCACCCCGCCGGACGTGGTCAACAACTCCGGCTCCGGCCAGATCGACTTCAACGGCCTGGTCAGCCAGAACGCCCTCGCCGGCCTCGACGAGCTGCTGGCCGCCCCGAGCCTCGACATCCCCGGCAAGACCGTCAAGGACACCCTGCTGCCCGGCGCGGTCGAGGTCGGCTCCTACGACGGCAAGTTCCTGGTGCTCAACTACACCTACACCGCCTACGGCATCTGGCACTCCGCCAAGCTCTTCGCCCACCGCGGCTGGTCGTACGCGAAGAACTGGGACGAGCACATCGCGCTCTGCAAGCAGATCAAGGCCGCCGGCATCGCCCCCTGGACGTACGCCGGCCTGCACCCGCGCTACATGAGCTGGCCCCTGATCTCCACCGCCATCAAGCTCGGCGGCCCGTCGGTGGCGACCGCCATCGACAACCTGGAGCCGAACGCCTGGAAGTCCGACTCGATGCGGACCGCCGCCGACGCCTGGCACCAGATCGTGAAGGACAAGTTCATCCTGGACGGCTCGCCCGGCCTGGACCACAAGCAGTCACAGACCGCCTGGTGCCAGGGCAAGGCCGCCTTCATCTCCTGCGGCTCCTGGCTGGAGAGCGAGCAGAAGGACGTCACCCCGGCCGGGTTCAACATGACCATCGCGCCGACGCCGAGCCTGGGCAGCGGCGACAAACTCCCGTTCGAGGCGATCCGGGGCACCGCCGGGGAACCGTTCATGGTGCCCGCCAAGGCCCGCAACGTCGCCGGCGGCCTGGAGTACTTCCGGACCATGCTCTCCAAGAAGGGCGCCCAGGACTTCACGAAGAAGGTCGCCAGCCTGACCGTGGTCGCCGGCGCCAGCGAGGGTGTCGAGCTGCCGTACGGGCTGAGCACCGTGGTCAAGGCCCTCGACGCGTCCGGCGCCAACGGCTTCAACTGGGTCTACAACAACTTCTACCGCAAGTTGGAGCGCAACCTCGTCGACGCCGCCTGCGGCGAGTTCTTCAGTGGCCGGATCGGCCCGGCGGAGTTCCTCGAACAGTGCCAGAAGGGCGCCGACTCGATCGCCCAGGACAGCTCCATCAAGAAGTACAAGCGAGCGGCCTGACCGCCCGGCCGGTGGGGGAGACGTCCACCCCCACCGGCCGTACCCCCTCGGAGAGGTCCAACTCGTGAAACATGGCAAGTGGCCGCTGATCGTCACGTTCCTGGTGCCGCCGGTGCTGCTGTACCTCGTCTTCGTCGTCTCGCCGTACCTGCAGGCGTTCCAGATCTCCACCACCGACTGGCTCGGTTACTCGGCCGACGCCAACCCGGTCGGCCTGGCCAACTTCAAGGCCCTCTGGCACGACGACTACGTGTGGAACGCGTTGAAGAACAACGTGATCCTGCTGGCTCTCGTGCCGGTGCTGACCATCGTGCTCGGGCTCTTCTTCGCCACCATGCTCGCCCTGGGTGGGCGCAAGGGCAGCGCCGGTGTGACCGGTGTACGCGGCGGCGCGCTCTACCGCACTGTCTACTTCTTCCCGCAGGTGCTCTCCGTGGTGATCATCGCGTTGCTCTGGAAGGAGGTCTACCACCCCAACAAGGGGCTGCTCACCAGCGCTCTGCACGGCCTCGGCCTGCCCTCGCCGACCTGGCTCGGCGACCCGGCGACCGCCTTCTGGTGCGTACTCGCGGTGATGGTGTGGAGCAACGTCGGCTTCTACGTGGTGCTGTTCGGCGCGGCGATGTCGGCAGTGCCGAAGGAGATCTACGAGGCGGTGCTGCTCGACGGCGCGTCCCGGTTCACCACCCTGCGTCGGGTCACCCTGCCGTTGCTCTGGGACACCGTCCAGGTCGCCTGGGTCTACCTGGCCATCTTTGCCCTGGACGGGTTCATCCTCGTGCAGCTCATGACCAACGGCGGCCCGAACTTCTCCACCGACGTGATCGGCGTCCGGATGTACGACACCGCCTTCGGCAGCGAGACCAAGTTCGGCTACGCCTCGGCGATCGGCGTGGTGATGTTCTTCCTGACCCTCTCGGTGGCGGTGCTGTCGCTGCGCATCGGCCGGCGCGAACGGATCGAGTACTCGTGACCACTCTGGATCAGCCCACCGCGACCGCCCCGACGTCGGTCGTCAGCCGGGACCGCCCGGTGCGCCGGGAACTCGGCGTGGCCAACTCGCTCTCGCACGGCTTCCTGCTGCTGTGGGGCCTGCTCACCGTCCTGCCCCTGCTGTGGATGTTCATCAGCTCGTTCAAGACCAACGGTGAGATCCTCGCCGACCCGTGGAGCCTGCCCGGCGCGCTGCACCTGGAGAACTGGTCGCGGGCCTGGACCGGCGCGCACATCGGCCGGTACTTCCTGAACAGCATGGTGGTGGTGGCCGGTTCGGTCAGTCTCACCATGCTGATGGGCGCGACCGCCGCGTACGTCTTCGCCCGGTACGAGTTCCGGGGCCGCCAGGTCGTCTACTACCTGTTCGTCGGCGGCCTCATGTTCCCGGTGTTCCTCGCCCTGGTGCCGCTCTTCTTCGTGGTTCGCAACGCCGGCCTCTTCAACTCCTGGCTCGGGTTGATCCTGGTGTACGCGGCCTACTCGTTGCCGTTCACGGTGTTCTTCCTGACCGCGTTCTTCCGCACCCTGCCGACGTCGGTGGCGGAAGCCGCGCTGGTCGACGGGTGCGGTCACTTCCGGCTCTTCTTCCGGGTGATGCTGCCGATGGCACGTCCGGGACTGATCAGTGTGGCGATCTTCAACTTCCTGAGCCACTGGAACCAGTTCCTGCTGCCGCAGGTGCTGTTGCAGGGCGACGAGTCAAAGTGGATGCTGGCGCAGGGGCTCTTCGCGCTCTCGGTCAGTCAGGGCTACGCCGGTGACTATGCCCGGCTCTTCGCCGGGTTGAGCATCGCGGTGCTCCCGGTGCTCGCCGTCTATGTGGCGTTCCAGCGCCAGGTGCAGGCCGGCCTGACCGCGGGTCAACTCAAGTAGCTCCCCACCCATCGGCGACCGATGCCGATCACCGCGCCCGCAGCCCGGCGCGATGGGGCGGTGATGGGTCAGGG
>NZ_QGSZ01000402.1 GCF_003857055.1 Micromonospora inaquosa
GAACCGGCCGGCGAGCAGGGTGGCCCGCTCCCGGGGACCGACGAGCACCGCCTCGCGCACCGGGCGGTCGGGGTGGGCGGTGAGCCATCCGCTCAGGGTGTCCAGTCGTTCCTGGAGGTGGGTGGGATGACAGTGGTCGCCGGGGAGCCAGACCGGCACCGGGCCCACCGTTCCCGCCGCCTCGCCCGGTGGGCCGGGTGTCACCAGCACCACGTCCACCGGGGACAGCTCGGGTGACGGTGTCCGCGTCTGCGCGCGTACCTCGGTCAGTGTGGTGTCCGGGTGCACGCGCAGCGTGTGGTCGCCGTGCGGGCCGCGCACCGTTACCGACGTCGCGCCGGAGAGGCGGTGGGCGAGCACGGCCGCCACCGCTGCCGCGTGTGCCAGGTCGGTGGGGTCGGTCATGCGGTCACCAGCTCGGCCAGGACGCGCGGCGTGGGTCGCGCGGACAGTTTCTCCATCGGGATGCGGACGGCGAAGCGGCGCTGCACCTGGTTGACCATGCGGATGAACAGCAGGGACTCACCGCCGACGGTGAAGAAGTCGGTGTCCGGCCCGATGTCGGGCGAGCCGAGCAACCGGCCCCACAGCTCCACGATCTCGCTCACCACCGTGCTCTCCCCGGTAGCCGCGGGAGGCGGCGGCGGTTCGGCGGTGTCCGGGGCCGGTGGCGGTGTCGCCTCCAGCCAGTGGCGGGTACGGGCGAACGGGTACGTGGGCAGCGCCACCCGCCGCGCCGGGGTGTCGCCGCGCACCGCCGGCCAGTCCACCGTCACCCCGGCCGTCCACAGTCCACCGAGCCCGGCGAGGACGTCGGCGGCGTCGGCCCGCGGCGTCGGTCGCGGCTGTATGGCGAACCCGGGCACCCCCCGTCCCTGCGGTGTCTGCCGGACCATGCTGGTCAGCGCGGTGCCGGGACCGACCTCGACGAGCACCGGGTCGGGTAGCTCCAGCGCGGTCAGCAGGGCGTCGTGATAGCGCACGGGGCTGCGCAACTGTGCCGCCCAGTAGCCCTCGGCACGCGCCTGGCCGGTGTCGAGCAGCGCGCCGTCGACGCTGCTGACGACCGGGAGGGTGCGGGGTCGATGGGGCACCCGGTCGGCCTCGACGCCGAGCAGCCGGGCCGCGTCGGCCATCATCCGGGTGTGGAAGGCGCGCTGCGCGGGCAGCGCCCGACAGGGCACCCCGGCCGCGTCCAGGCGTTCGAGGAACGCGGCGAGCGGGGCCGGCGGTCCGGCCACGACCGTGACCTCCGGAGCGTTGCGGGCGGCGATGTCGAGGTCGTCCAGGCCCGCGAGGTGTTCCTCCACGGTGCGCGGCCCGGCCAGCACGACCAGCAGGTGACCCTCCGGGGCGTCCTGCATGAGCCGGCCCCGGGTGGCGACCAGGCGCAGCATGTCGTCGTCGGCCAGCTCACCGGCGAGCGCGGCGGCCGGGAACTCACCAACCGAGTGGCCGATCATCGCCGCCGGACGGACGCCCCAGGACAGCAGCAGCCGGCCGAGCGCCACCTCGTACAGGGCCAGGGCCGGCTGGGTGACGTCCGTGCGGTGCACGACACCGTGCGGGTCGTCGTCGACGAGGACGTCCCGCAGGTCCAGCCCGAGGACCGGGGCCAGCAGCTCCGCCCCGTGGTCGAGGTCGGCCCGCACCGACGGGTAGTGGTCGTAGAGGCCCCGCGCCATGGCGGGAAACTCGGCGCCCTGCCCGGGGAACAGGAACACCACCCGGGGTCGGCGGGCCGCCGCGCACACCCGCGCCCGGCGCAGCCCGGCGAGCGCCGCCGGGACGTCCCGCGCGGCCACCGCCAACCGGTGCGGGAACTGCCGGCGGTACGTCTGCGCCGTCACCGCGACGTCCCGCACGGACAGGTCGGGGCGCTGCCGCACGTACTCGTGCACCTGCTCGGCGGCCTCACGGACCGCCTCCGAGGTCCGCGCGGACAGCACGATCAGCTCGGCGGGGCCGTCGGCGGCCGATGGCTCCGGCGGGACCGGGCCGTCGGCCTCCTCCAGCACCACGTGCGCGTTGGTGCCACCCAGACCGAAGGCGCTGACCGCCGCGCGGCGCGGGCCACCGGTGGCCTCCCACCGACGGGCGACGGTGTCCACTGTGAACGGTGTCGACCCGTCCAGCAGCTCGGGCCGGGCCTGTTTCAGGCCGGCGAGCGGGGGGATCTGCCGGAAGTGCAGGGCCAGCGCGGCCTTGATGAGACCGGCGACACCGGCGGCGGCGTCGAGGTGCCCGACATTGGCCTTGACCGAGCCGATCGAGCATTGTCGCTCGCCGCTGCGGAACACCTCGGTCAGCGCGGCCAGCTCGATGGCGTCGCCGACCTCGGTGGCGGTGCCGTGCGCCTCGAGGTAGCCCACGGTCGCCGGGTCGACGGCGGCGGAGGCGTACGCGCGGGTCAGCACGTCGACCTGCCCGGCGATGCCCGGCGCGGTGTAGCCGACCTTCATCCCACCGTCGTTGTTCACCGCCGACCCCTTGATCAGGGCGTACACGGTGTCCCCGTCCCGGCGGGCGTCCTCGGCGCGTTTGAGCACCACCAGGGCGACCCCGTTGCCGGGCACGGTGCCGTCGGCCGCGGCGTCGAAGGGCCGGCACGTGCCGTCCGGCGACATGATGCCCTTCGTCTCGTAGAGGTACCCGGCCTGCTGCGGCACGGCCACGCAGGCGCCACCGGCGAGCGCCACGTCCGAGTCGCCGCCGCGCAGGCTCTGGCAGGCCAGGTGCACCGCCACCAGCGACGTCGAGCAGGCGGTCTGCACGGTGATGGCGGGCCCGCCCAGGTCCAGCCGGTACGCGATCTTCGCGGCCAGGTGGTCCTTCTCGTTGCCCAGCACGACTGACAGCAGCCCCTGCGACTCCACGACGTCGGGCTGGGCGAACACGTGGTGCAGCGCGTAGTAGTTGAACCCGGCCCCGGCGAAGACGCCGACCCGACCGAACGGCCGCTCGGTGGCGAGCCCCGCCGACTCCAGCGCGGCCCACGCCGTCTGCATCAGCAGCCGGTGCTGCGGGTCCATCGTCTCCGCCTCCCGCGGAGTGATGCCGAAGAAGGCCGCGTCGAACAGGTCCGGGTCGGCCAGGACCCCGCGCGCCGGCACGTACGCCGGGTCGTCGAGCCGGTCGGCGGGCACCCCGGCGGCCAGCAGCTCGCCCCGGGTCAGCGCACTGACGGTGGTCTTCCCGGCGAGCAGGTTCGACCAGTACTCCCAGACGTCGGCGGCGCCGGGGAACCGACCGGCCAGGCCGACGATCGCGATGTCGTCGTTCATGAGGGTGCGCCTGCTCTCTGGGTCTGTGCGTGCAGATGCTGGGCCAGCGTCTGGACGGTCGGGAAGCGGTAGAGGTCGGTGAGCGGGATGGTCCGGCCGGCCAACCGCTCCTGGAGCAGCCGGCGCACGATCGCCAGGCGCAGCGACTCACCGCCGACGTCGAAGAACGCCTCGTCGACGTCGAAGTCGTCGGTGCCCAGCGCCTCCACCCAGGCGCCCGTCACCAGCTCCTCGAACTCGGCCAGCGACGCCGAGCGCTGGGCGGGAACCCGGGCCGGCGCGGCCGAGGTCTCCGGTGGCGCTGTCGAGGTCTCCGGTGGCGCTGTCGGTTGGGCCAGCGCTCCCAGCGCCCGCAGGTCGACCTTGCCGTTGCGGTCCAGCGGGAACTCGGTCACCGTCACCCACTGCTGCGGCCGGGCGTACGGGGCCAGGTCGGGCTCCACCGCGCGACGCACGGCGGCCACGTCGACGCCGTCCGGGTCGGGCTTGAGCGCCGCGCAGAGGCGTACCCCGCTCGCCGGGTCACCGGTGGGGAAGACCACGGCGTCGCGGACGCCCGGCTGCGCCCGCAACCGGCGCTCGACGTCGACCGGCTCCACCCGGTGTCCGGCGATCTTCACCTGGCGGTCGTTGCGGCCCAGGAAGCGCAGGTGGCCGTCGGTGCCCCAGCGCACCAGGTCCCCGGTGCGGTAACGGCGTTCCCCGTCGTGGCGCACGAAGCAGGCGTCCGTCCTCGTCGGGTCGCCCAGGTACCCGTCGGCCAGACCGGTGCCGCCGGCCAGCAGCTCGCCGACGGCGCCCGGTGGGACGAGACGACCCGACGCGTCGACGACGGACAGGTCGGTGCCGTGCACCGGAGCACCGATCGGCAGCGGGTCGGGTGTCGCGTCGGTGTGCTCGACGGAGTACGTGGTGGTGAAGGTGGTGTTCTCGGTGGGGCCGTACCCGTTGGTCAGGCGCAGGCCCCGGCAGGCGCGCAACACCTGGCGCACGTGCGGCGGTGACACCACTCCCCCGCCGGTGAACAGCTGCCGCAACCCGGCGAACGCGTCCGGACGGTGGTCGGCGACCAGGTGGAACACGCCCGAGGTGAGCCAGGCGTGGGTGACCCCGGCGGTGCTCAGGACGTCGGCCAGCCCGCGTGGCGTCGGGTCGTCCGGCGGGAAGACCACCACCGTGTCGCCGGTGGCCAGGGGCACCAGCAGCTCCAGGGTGGACGCGTCGAACGCCAGCGGGGACAGCCGCAGCATCCGCATGCCCGGCCGCTCGGCGAACATCCCCGGGTCGTCGGCCAGTCGCAGCACCGCCCGGTGCGGCACGACGACGCCCTTGGGCACGCCCGTCGAACCGGAGGTGAAGGAGACGTACGCGGTGCGCGCCGGGTCGGTCGGCGCCGCCTCGACCGGGTCTGCCCCGACGGGCGTCCGCGGATCGACGAGCGGGCAGTCGACGACTCCCGGCCAGGGCTCGCCCACACCGAGGCGGGCCCGCGCCGCGACGGTCGCCGCCAGATGGGTACGCCACTCGGCGGTGGCGTGCTGGTCCACGGCCACGTAGTGCGCGCCGAGTCGCAGCACGCCCAGCACCGCTACCGCCTCGGCGGCCGAGCGGGGCACCTCCAGGAGAACCGCGTCGCCGGCACGCACCCCGTGGCCGTGCAGGAGACGGGACTGCTCGACCGCGGCGTCGTGCAGGTCCCGGTAGGTGAGCGTCAGCCCGGTGTGCGCGTCGACGAGCGCGGACCGCTCGCCCGCCGACTCCGCGTACGCCGCGAACCGGTGCCACACGTCGTCGGCGGTGTCGTACGTCCCGCCCGAGCCCAGCTCGCGCAACCGGGCGCGCTGACCCGCCGAGAGGGTGGTGACGTCCCGCACTGTCGCGTCCGGGTCGGCGGCCAACTCCCGCACCGCCGCCTGGAACGACTCGACCAGTTCCCCGGCGTCGGCGGCGGTCAGCAGGGCTGTCGCGTACTCCAGCGCGAACCGGGGACGATCCGACCACGACTGGAGGTAGAGCAGGGCGTCGAACACCGCGCCGCCGCAGTGGCTCTCGTGCACCCGCCAGGTACGGTCGCCCACCACCAGCTCGTCGGGCACCAGCTCGTGGTGGGCGGCGAAGCCGAGCTGGGCCAGGGGGTTCCGTCCCGGGTCGGTGCCGGCGCCCAGCGCGGAGACGACCTTCTCGAACGGCACGTCGGCGTCGGCGACCGCCGCGGCCAGGGCGTCGGCGATCCCGCGGACGAACTCCCGGACGGTGCTGTCGTCGGTCGCCGCGCAGCGGACCGGGACGACCCGGGTGCAGAGGCCCACCAGGCGGTCCATGCCCGCCTCGAACCGGCCCGCCGCCGGCACCCCGAGCACCAGGTCGTCCAGACCGGCGCGGCGGGACACTGTCAACGCCCAGGCTGCCAGGGCCACCGACGTGACGGTCACCCCGCACTCCCGGGCCAACCCGGTCGTCGCCTGCGCCGCCGTCTCGTCCAGGTGGAAGCGCAGTCGGGCGCCCCGCCCGTCGACCTCGGCGACCGGCGGCAGGTCGGTGGGGAGCGTCACCGTCCACGGTGCCCCGTCCAGCCGCGCGGTGACCCGGGTCAGGGCGGACTCCAGCGCGCCGGACGACTCCTGCGCGGCGAGCCGGGTGCCGACCCAGTCCGGCGACGGGGCCGCCTCGGCCGGGCCGTCCCCGGCGTAGAACTCGGCGAACTCCCGCGCGAACAGTTTGACGCTCCAGCCGTCGCTGACCGTGTGGTGCACCAGCATGGTGAGCAGGTCACGCCGGCCGGTTCGGGTCAGTACGAACACCACGGGTGGCTGCGCGAAGGGGCGCAGCAGACGCGCGGCGGCCGGGCCGTACAGGTCGTGCACGGCGCGCACCGCGTCGTCGTCGGGCAGCGTCTGGTGCAGCAGGCGCGGCTCGTAGGGCGCGGGCAGCACGATCCGGGCCTGGCGGGGGTCGCGCACGAAGCGTGTCCGCAGCGCCTCGTGTCGGGTGGCCAGCTCGCGCAGCGCCCACCGGACCCGGTCCGGGTCGAGGGGTCCGTCCGCCTCCACCGTGAACATCAGGTGGTACGGCGCGTCCTGGTCCAGCAGGTGCGCGGCCAGCATGGACCGCTGACCCGGCAGCAGCTCCCGCTCTGCCGGCCGCCGCGCGACGACGGGTGGCGCGGTGTCGACGAAGTCCACGGCGCCGGCGAGGGCCTGGGCCAGCGGCAACGCCGACAGCAGGCGGGCGCTGTCCACGTCCGCCCGCAGCTCGCGTTGGCCCAGCGCGACGAGGGCGATGGCCTGGAGCGAGGTGCCGCCCAGGGCGACGAACGACTCGGTGGCGGCCACCGCGCGGACCTGCTCGGGGGTGCCGCCGAGCACCCGTGCGGCGAGCGGCGCCCAGGCGGCGAGGTCGGGGGCGACCATCAGGCGGTCTCCGCCGCCGGGCGCTCCCGCGGCACCTCGCTCGCGACCTTGCGCAGGTCGGCGAGGCGGGGGTTCTCCAGCACGTGGCCGAACATCACCGCGAGGTTGAGTTCCTGGCGGATCAGGGTGCTCAGCCGCAGCGCGCTTAGCGAGTGGCCGCCGAGGTCGAAGAAGTCGTCGTCGTCGTCGACGGTGTCGACGCCGAGTACCTCCATCCACAGCTCTTCGAACTCGGCCACCCAGGTCCGGTCGTGTACGTCGCGCATCAGTGTCGCCTCTCTGTGGTCGGGTCGGCTCCGGGTGCGTCCAGGTAGTGCCGGGTGGCCGCGAAGGGGTAGGTGGGGGCGGGCAGCCGGCGGCGGCCGGTGTCGTGCACGGGATCCCAGGCGTCGGTGAGACCCAGTTGCCACAGCGCGCCGACGGTCGCCAGCAGTCGGGCGTGCCGGTTGGCGGGAAGTGCCGGCTGGTCGGCGTCCAGGTGCGGGGTGACGCTGGTGCCGACCTCGATCCAGAGCACCTGGTCGGGCGCGTCGGGGGGCGGCGTCGACGTCGGGGGGCGAAGGGCGGCGGCCCGCCAGAAGGCGCTGTCGTCGGGCCGCCCGTCGATGAGCAGGGGCAGAGCGGCGGGGTGCAGGCGTACCCCGGAGTCGTCGGTGTCGCGCAGCAGCGCCAGCGCGTCCGCGAGCGACATCACCCCGGCCACGACGGCGGCGGCCACCGCGCCGACGCCGTCACCGGCCAGGGCGCGCGGAGTGACGCCCCGGCTGCGCAGCGACCGGGTCAGGCCGACGCAGGCCAGCAGCCGGTCGCCGCGTTCCCGGACCGAATCGTCCAGGTCGTGGCCACGCAGCAGCGCGACGCCCTCGTCGACGGTCCGCCGGTACACCGGGTCGGCGTCGTAGTTGGGTCGGTTGCCGGTCACCGCACCGGCCCCGGTGAGGTGCAGCGCCACCCCGCGCGCCCGAGCCGTCGCGTCGACCTTGCGCAGCCGGGCGACCCCGTCGGTCACGCCGGTCAGGACGGCGGCCCGCCAGGGCAGCTCGGCGCGGCCGGTCCGCAGGGTGTACGCGAGGTCGGCCAGGTCCCCGGGGGCGGTTCCCGCCGCGAACGCGGTGACCCGGTCCAGGCTCTCCTGCGCCACCGCGGCGGTCTTCGCAGAGACCAGGACGAGCTGCGGGACGTGCCGGCGGGGTCGGGCCGCGATTGGCGGGGCCTCCTCCAGCACTACGTGGGCGTTGGTGCCGCCGATGCCGAAGGCGCTCACCCCGGCGCGGCGTACGCCGTCGACAGGCGCCCAGGGTCGGGCGGTCGTCGGCAGCTCGAACACCGAGCCGTCCAGTCGGATCGCCGGGTTGGGCGTACGGAGGTGGGCGATCGGAGGGATCGTCCGGTGCGTCAGGGCCAGGACCGTCTTGATCAGGCCGATCACCCCGGCGGCGGTGTCCAGGTGTCCGACGACCGACTTGACGGCACCCAGCGCGCAGGGCGCCCGGTCGGGCCGGGCGGAGTCGAACACCTGCCGCAGCGCCGCCACCTCGATCGGGTCGCCGAGCGCGGTGCCGGTGCCGTGCGTCTCGACCAGGCCCACGGTGTCCGGGTCGACGTCGGCCACCTCCAACGCCGCCGCGATGACGGCGGCCTGACCGGTCGGACCGGGCGCGGTGAAGCCGGCCTTGCGGGCGCCGTCGTTGTTGACCGCGGAGCCACGGATCACCGCGTGCACCGTGTCGCCGTCGCGCAGCGCGTCGCTGAGGCGCTTGAGCACCACCACGCCCGCTCCGTCGCCCGGCACCGTCCCGTCGGCGGCGGCGTCGAAGGCGCGGCAGCGACCGTCGGCGGAGAAGATGCCGCCGGGCTCGTGCAGGTGTCCGCGCCGGGTCGGCGGGGCGACGGTGGCCGCGCCGGCCAGTGCCACGTCGGCGTCGTAGGTGAGCAGCGCCTGCGTCGCCTGGTGCACCGCGACGAGCGACGTCGAGCAGGCGGTCTGCACTGTCAGCGCCGGCCCCTGGAGGTTCAGCTTGTAGGCGATCCGGGTGGCGGCGAAGTCCTTGTCGCTGCCGATGATCACGCCCAGGCCACCGGCCGCCTCGACCGCGCGCTCGTTGGGCCACACGTTGTCCAGCAGGTAGACGTTGAGCCCGGTGCCGACGTACACCCCGACCCGGTTGCCGTCGGCGGCGACCGGCGGGTGGCCGGCGTGCTCCAGGGCCGCCCAGGCGCACTCCAGCAGAATCCGCTGTTGGGGGTCCATCAGGGCGCTGTCCGACGGTGAGTAGCTGAACAGCCGGTGGTCGAAGCGGTCCGCGTCGGTGAGCACCGCGCGGGCCGGCACGAAGCCCGGACGTTCCACCAGATCCTTGGGTACGCCCCAACCGACGAGCTGCTCGGGCGTGAAGACGGTGACGGCGTCGACGCCGTCGTGGACGTGTCGCCAGAACCGGTCCAGGTCGCGATCGGCGCCGGGGACCCGGATGGCCATGCCGACCACCGCCACCGCGGCGCTCTCGTCCGGCTCAGCCACGGCCGGCTCCCACGCTGCGCCGCCGGTCGGCCAGCAGGGCGCGGCCCTGGCGGCGCTGCGCCGCGTTGGGGTCCGCGACGACGGGCGCGGTGTGCTGGAGCGCCGCCGCGCAGCCGGCGATCGTGCCGCAGCGGAAGAGGTCGGTCACCGAGACGTCCAGACCCTCCTCGGACATCCGCTGCTGGAGCGCGATCAGCGCGAAACTGTGGCCGCCCAGGTCGAAGAAGTTGTCGTGCAGCCCGACGTCGGGCCGCCGCAGCACCTCGACCCAGCAGGCCCGGATCCGTTCCTCCAACCCGGTGCCGACCACTGCGGCCGGTGGCCGCGACGGCGCGGTGGCCGCCCGTGCCGCGCGGCTGTCGGCCAGCAGGCGGGGAAGGTCGACCTTGCCGTGCGCGGTGAGCGGGATGGTCGCCACGGTCAGGATCCGCGACGGCACCATGTACGCCGGCAGTGTCTCGCGCAGGTGCGCCCGCAGGTCGTGCTCGGCGTCCGGGCCGATCCCGTGGACCACGAACGCGACGAGTTCGTCGTCCTCGGCGGCCACGGCGCACGACCGCACCGCGGGGTGGGTGAGCAGGGCGCCCTCCACCTCGGCCAGCTCGACGCGGTAGCCGCGCAACTGCACCTGCGTGTCGTTGCGGCCGAGGTACACCATGCTCCCGTCGAGACCCCACTTCACCACGTCGCCGGTGCGGTACATGACCCCGCCGCCGTACGGGTCGGGCGGGAACCGCGCCTCGGTCAGCTCCGGGTTGTCCAGGTAGCCGTGCGCAACGAGCGCGCCGCCGCAGTACAGCTCGCCGGGCACGTTGAGGCCGGTCGGCCGCAGGTCCTCGTCGAGGACGTAGCAGCGCGCCGACGGCAACGGCACGCCGATGGCACCCTCGGGGACCCGGGGCACGTCGGCGGCCGACGCCTGGAAGATCGTGACGTGGATGGTGCCCTCGGTGATGCCGTACATGTTGACGAACACCGTTTGCAGACCCGGGGCGTCCGCGATCAGCGACGCCAGCCGCGACCAGCTCAGCGCCTCACCGCCGAGGACGACGTAGCGGATGCGGGAGGCCTCGTCGGGGTCGAGCGCCCGCAGGTACGGCGGCAGCAACCGGTAGAGCGCGCCCGGGGTCTGGAACAGCACGGTGACGGCCTCGCGACGCACCAGCCGGGCCAGCCGTTCCCGGTCCACCAGGTCGACCCGGTCGGCGATGACCAGCCGGGCGCCGGTGGTCAGCGCGCCCCACATCTCCCACACCGATGCGTCGAACGAGAACGAGCTGGCCGCCAGCCACACGTCGGCGGCCGTGACGTCCAGGCCCGCCGGGGTCGGGCTGTTCAGCGCGTCCAGGCCGCCGTGCCCGACCAGGACCCCCTTGGGTACGCCGGTCGAGCCGGAGGTGTAGATGACGTACGCCGGGTCGTCCGGCCCGGGGAAGGTCTCCTCGAGCACGGAGATTCCGTCGAGGGTGTGCGCGTCGGCCAGGGGGGTCCCGCTGTCGCGGGTGAGCGCCGCGGCCGACTCTGCGGTCTCCGGGTCCACCACGAGCACCGCCATCCCGGCGTTCGCGGCGATCAGTTCGAGGCGCTGGCGCGGGTAGTCCGGGTCCAGCGGCACGTAGACGCCGCCGAGCTTCCACACGCCCAGGATCGCCGCGACGACCGCCGGTGAACGGCCGAGCAGCAGCCCCACCCGGACACCGGGGCGGACACCGCGGTCGGCCAGGCCCGCCGCGATCCGCCCGGCCCACCGGTCCAGCTCGGCGTAGGTGATCTCGACGTCCCGGTGGCGTACGGCCACCGCGTCCGGGGTCGCCGCCGCGTGGTCGGCGAAGCGACGCAGCACCGACGGGTGCGTGACCGGCGCCGACGCGAGCGGCGGGTTCACCCCCTCGGTGAGCTGCGCCCGCTCGGCCTCGTCCACCATGGACGGCTCCTGCTGCTCCTCGTCGACGATCGACCGCAGGAACGTCAGGTAGTGCGTGAGCAGCGTGCCGACGGTCTCCGCCGTGAACAGCTCGGTGCTGTACTCGGCGCGCAGGAACGGCACGTCGGTGGAGACGTCGAGGGTCAGGCCCAGGTCGAACTTGGTGACGTCGATCTCGACATCGACCTCGGTCAGCCGTACCCCGGCGAACTCGGGGAACGCGAACGGGAAGTTCTGCACCGTCAGCGAGGTCTGGAACAGTGGCGCGTGGCTGAGCTGCCGCTCCCCCACGGTGGCCCGCACGATCTGCTCGAACGGCACGTCCTGGTTGGCGAAGGCCGCCATGCTGGTCCGTCGTGCCCGGTCCACCAGCTCGGTGAAGCTCGGCCGGCCGGACACGTCGAGCCGGATCGGCAGCGTGTTGACCAGACATCCGACCAGGCGCTCCTCGGCGTCGTCCATCCGGTTCGCCACCGGAACGCCGACCACCACCTCGTCCTGGCGCGCGTACCGGGACAGCACCGAGGCGTACGCGGCGAGCGTCACCGCGAACAGCGTCACGC
>NZ_QGSZ01000403.1 GCF_003857055.1 Micromonospora inaquosa
GGCCGCAACGCCCGATCCGACTCCCACTGTCGCCGCGCACCAGCCGGCACCGCACGCATCTGCCTCTTCCCGCGCCCCATCGCAAACCTCCGTGATCAAGGTGTTGCGACGATCAGTTGAATTCGCCGTGTCCATAAGGGTCACTATGGTGTAGCCCATCCAGCTGGTTGACGCCGAGGCCGCGGCCCGCGCCGTGCTGGCCGGCACCGCGACGCGACCTGGGGCTGTGCCTTGTGTACCAGCCATAGCGAAGGCTGCATTACCCCTCTGCCATGCGATGATGCTCCGTCAGCTACACCGGTCAGACGAGACCCTCGAGCTGATTAGGTGCGGCGTCGGTGGCGGACACTTCCGGCAGTTTGAGGTTGAGCACGCCAGCGGCGGAGAGTGCCTTCAGCGTTACGAGTACTGCATGATCGCGGTACTGCTTCTTGGCTGCGATCTTCATGACCCGGTCCACGACATCGCGCACGCCGTACACCTCGATCGGTCCACCGCCGACGGTCTGGCTGTCACACCAGTCTCGGATTCGCTTCTCGTCTATGCCGCGGGTCGGGCCGGCGAACCTACCGACGTAGAATCGAAGGTGAACCTGTGACGGGCTATACCCGTAGCGCACCGCAGCCCCGAGCAGCACCGCATCACGTATTACCGGATCGTTGAGCAGCGCATACAACTTGCGCGCCCGCACATCGCCGGTCGACCCCATGACGTGGTTGGCAACGATTCCACGGGAGCCGAACGCCGACTTCACCGAAGCGAGGATGAGCTTGTCCGACCGGGCACCAACAAGGTCAACCTCGTAGCCATGGGTCTGCAGCCCACTTGGCGTCTGGCGTGGCACCGGAAACTTGATCGCCTCGGACACCACCAGCTGCTCGTCCTCCAGCGCAAGCGCCACCATCGATTCAAACGCCTCCACGGGGCGACCCTACTCCGCGGATGATGGGTAACGTCTCGTGATCGCGCTCCCCCGGCGGCAGACATCCGGCCACTCGTCAGGCGTGATCAGATGTGTCCGGCGATCGCAACTACCCGCTCATGCCGAGCCCGGCCCTCAAAGCCTGCGGGGGCTCTGGTAAAGCAGGCCGAGGCGACACCGAGACTCAAGGCCGAGACGGCAAGAGCGGAGCAAGGCGGTTCGAGTGTTGTCGGCCAGTGGTGTGGACAGCCTGCAACTAAGGTGTGTTTCGTAGGTCAGGTTGGCAGCGTCCCCCGTAGCGCGACGCGCCGACACTGCCGCCAGACCCCGACACAAACTCCGACAAAAGTTCGACAACGCGATCGGACCGCTGGCTGCCTCCGCTCGCGAGAATGAGGACCTGACAATGCTGCCGAACGGGCAGCGGCGAACGGCCGCGCCGATGCTCGGTGCACAAGCGGCGATTATCGTCGGCGCGCACCGTGACCGCGTGCAGGTGACCGGGGGTTGGAAGTGTTGGCTGACAGCGACGAGACCAAGACCGCCCGCCGCGCGCTCGGCCGCCGGCTCGCCCAATTACGGAGGGCCGCCGGTCACACCCAGCACGACTTAGCGCGGCTCGTGCAATACGGGCGCAGTTCCGTGGCGAACACCGAAACCGGCCACCAGCACCCGGACCGGTCCTTCTGGGCGCGCTGCGACATCGTGCTGGAGACCGGTGGCGTCCTCGTCAGCGAGTATGACCGGATCACCGAGCGGGACCATCGGCGACGCCGCTCATCGGCGCTGCAGGAGTTTGAGACCGCGTCAGGGCCTGCGACACCGACGGACACTGGCCACGCATGCGCTGAAGTGGATGACGGTGCTGTCCTATGGGAATGTGAGGGCCGCATTGACGCCCGCCGGCTGGCGTTGAAGTCTTCCACCGATGACAACGTCCGCCTCACATATCTGGAGAACGAGGTCCTCGAGGCGATCGCCGACAACGAGCGCCTCACCCCTGGAATCCTCATGGGGCGTCTGCGACCGCTGCGCGCCTACATAGACCAGCTCATGGCCGGCCGGCAGCACCCACCACAACGCGCCCGTCTTTACGCCGTCGCCGCTCATCTATCTGGGCTTCTTGGCGCGCTCGCCCTTGACCTCGGCGCGTTCACTGTCGCGCACGCCTACGCCGCCGAGTCGTTCGACCTCGCCGAGGCTGCCGATCAGCCCGACGTGCAAGCCTGGGCACGGGCCACGCAGAGCTTGGTGGCCTTCTACGCTGGTGACTACCACGATGCACTGGCTTACGCCCAGGATGGCCTGCGCCGCGGCGGTACCAGCGTGCACCGCATCCGTCTTACCATCAACGGTCTGGCGCGGTCCCTCGCCCGTCTCGGTGACCGGTATGGAGTCGATCGTGCGGTCGACGATGCGTTCACCATGCTGTCCGACTACCCGGCCGGCTCGCCGGTCAGCGCGAGCCTCGCCCTCGGCCCGTACTGTCCGGCGAGGACTGCGGCCAACGCGGCGACCGCTTACCTTGCGCTTGGTCGTACCGCAGGTGTCACCAACCATCTGACCGTCGCAATCGACGCGTTCGACACCGCGGGTTTGGCCGGTCCGCGAGCACTCAGCCGCCTGGACTTGGCCACCGCTCACCTGCACGCCGATCGTCCCGACCCTGAGCAGGCAGCCACGCTGGCGATGGAAGCGCTCACCCTCACTGCGGACCAGCGCTTCGAATCGGTTCACCAACGCGCCCGGCAGTTCCTCGCCGCCGCTCACCCCTTCGCTAGCCAGCCGCAGCTACGGCACGTCGCCGACCTGCTGGCTGACCGCACGCAGATCGATACCACCGCACGGCCCGCTCTACCATCGCTGTCATGAGCAGCCGGGAACTGGCCAACCTGCATCAGCGCTGGACCGCCTACCAGGACCTGCCCCAACTCACCAACCACTGGTACTGGCGTCCAGGCTGGCGAGCCGACCGCCAGTTCTACACCTGGCACCTCACCTTTGAACACCAGCCTGAACTTCATAGCCTTGTCACCGACCTGCAAAGCCAGCTCGCTCTGCCTGGGCTCGATTTGGTGCCGCTCGACGGGCTGCATCTGACCATGCAGGGTCTCGGCTTCACCGACGAGGTCACCAACAGCGACATCGAAGCGATAGTCGCTGAGACCCAGCGACGCTGTGCCGGCTTGCCGCCGCTGGAGCTGTCGCTCGGTCCAGTCGACCCCGACGCCGAAGGGGTCGGTTTGCTTGTTCGCCCATGGGACCGCGTCGAGCACCTGCGCGCCACCATTCGTGATGCGATCAGCGCAGTCTGGCCGGCCGTGCCAGAGGCCGCCGAAGGGTTCCGGCCTCACGTGACGATCGCTTACAGCGGTTCGCAGGCACCGACCGAGCCCATTTGCGCGCGCCTCACTACCCTCCGCCACCGGTCACCTGCCCGGGTGACCATCCGACAGGCAACGCTAATCGCGCTGCGTCGAGAACACCGCACCTATGAGTGGACAACGATGGCCGTCGCACCTCTCGCCCGGTGACGAACCTGCTGGGTCTGAGGGCGTGATCGCCGAGCGGATCGAGCTGGACGCATACCCCAGCTACTCGGGATCATCCGACGGTGGTGAGGTGCCTGCCGGCAGCGCCAGGCGGGGTGGCGTCGAGCAGTTGCGCGGCTGCGTGCAGTTGCCGGTGCACGACCTGGGTGTGGTGGCTGTCGGTGTCGGGCTGGTGGTGGCCTGCGGCGGCTGTGGTCAGGAACCACCAGGCTGCCCAGACGCGGTGCCATCCCAGCGCCCATTGAGCTGCCGGGAGGCCGCCGCGGTCGGAGTGGGCGTTGGCGCTGCCGCCGGCTGCGACGTAGGCGCGAATCAGGCGGGTGAGTTGGGCGGGTTCAGTGGTGGTGCGGGTGCCGAACCAGGTGGCGAGGTCGAGCAGGCCGGGCCCGGTGAAGGCTTTCGCCCAGTCGACGAGGCGGCATCCGGTGCGGCTGACGTGCAGCGAGCTGCGGTGGAACTCGCCGTGGCACAGGCCGAAGGGCTCTCGTTCGGCACCGTCGGCGCGCCTGCCTGCCACAGCCGCCAGCCGCCGCAGCAGGTCCTCGATCATGCCCGTGTTGAGGAAACGGCCTTGGCGGTGCAGCGCGTCGAGTGCGGCGAGCGCCTGCTCGGGAAGGCGTGCCAGGGTCTGTTGGTCGAATGCGGGCAGTTCGGGCACTGGGGGGATGGCGTGGACCGCGCCGGCGGCAGCTGCGGCCTCGGCGATGGTCGGTGGGCGGATAGGGTCGCCGAGGTCGTCCATTAGCATGCCCAGTGCCTGCGGACGGAGCGTGTAGCCGTGCAGGTGGGGCACGGCGGCGCCCTGTTCGTTGAGGTATCGCAGCAGCGCGGCTTCGCCGGTGAACGGTGCTGTGGCGAGTTTGCAGATCACGCTGCTGCCGTCGCTCAGGTACAGCCGGTGCACCGTCGACAGTTCCCACTCCTGGATGACCTGCCCACCGGTCTGTTGATGGCCGGCGGCGGTGAGCATGTCGCGGCGTAGCTGTTCCGCCAACGTGGCATCTATGGCGGTCACGGTTTGCTCGCCGTCTGGATGCTGGTGGCGGCTCGCTCGAGCAGCGCCAGCGCAGTGTCAAGGCGGGCCGACATGCTCGCCGGCAGCCGAGGGTGGGCTGCCTGGTGGAAGGCCCGGAAGTGTGGCAGTAGCGTGAGCAGCGCCGGGCGCGTGCGGAGGAAGTCGGGGACGTCGCCGCTAGTGTGCGCCCGTCGCAGCAGCGATGTCAGCGCGACGATCTTGTCGGCGGTTGAGGCGAGCAGTACCGGTAGGTCGTCGACGCGGATGGGCGGGTCCGGCATGTCGAGGGCTTGGTGCTCGGCCTGCAGGGCGGCGATGATTCGCGGTACCTGGGGGCCGTAGGCGGTGGCGAGGACCTGGTAGATGTCCGGCGTGCGGGGCGCGAAGTCGGGGATGTCGTGCAGCAGCGCTGCCGCTATCAGATCCGGTGCCGGGTTCGGCACATGCTCGCCGATGGTCACCGCGACCCGGACCGCGTGGGCCAGTGCGGGGCGGTCGTCGATGGAATGTCCGGCGCACCATCGCCGGGCGTCGCGTAGGGCGCGGTCGACGATGGCGGCCCGGGGAGGGGATAAGACGGTCATGGTCTGATACCTCCTGGTTGCCGTAGCATCGGCGCCATGTCCGGGCCGCTACCGCAGTGGTGTGAGCAGACGTGCGTGGTGTGTCCCGCCCAGCGACTCGGGCCGGGCCAGTTCGACGTGGTCGACCGGCCCGGACCCGAGTTCGCCTACAACCAGGACATCGGATGGCGAGTCACCGTCGAGGGTGTCGCCGTGTGTGTGCACCCGTATCGGGTCGGGCTGCCACCGGGCCGCTACGCCTCGCGAGGTGAGCCGGTCCCGGCCCGCGCGTCACGACCGGCGCCGACGCCTGCCTCCCTGGTGCTGCCTACTGATCTGGTGGATCTGGAAGGCTGGCTCGTCGCTGTGCTGCGCGACGCTCCGTCGGAGCAGATCTTCGGTGCCGTCGCCCGCGCCGAGCGTCTCGCCGCGGCGAGGTTCGACCCGAAGCAGGTGGTGGCGGCCATGCGGCGGGTGCTGTCGGTGGAGCTGGCTAACCGCTGACCCCGATCGGGGCGGCGGCCGGGTCCGGCTGGTCGAAGTTGAAGTTGTGGCTGCGTCCGTCGCGTCCCAGGCCTGCGGCCTGGTAGTGGGTGTTGAGCTGGTCCAGCCGGCGGGTCACCTCGGCGGAGTCCAGCCAGTAGCACAGTGGCTGCGGCCCCCAGCCGGCGGCGGCGTAGTACGCGTCGGTGAGGCAGCCGCGGGTGTAGGTGAACTCCTCCAACTCGGTAGCGTGCGGGAAGGTGACCCCCAAGTCGCGCTGCATCTGGGACATCAGGGTGAACTGGGCCAGCACGGCGTGGATCATCTCGTCGACCGGTGCCGGAACCAGCAGCTCTGCGGCTTCCTCGTCGCCGCCGGAAAGCTCGAACACCGCAGCCTTGAGCGCTAGGACCCGCATCGCCTCGGTCAGGAGTGGACCCGCGTCCCGGTCCAGGGACCAGCGGCTGATCGCCGGGTAGCCGGTGAACGTCGCCCAGCAGCTGGAGTACTTCATCGACGAGCTGCGCAGCCGCTCGGATGACGGGTGCTGCATGACCTGGTCGAGGATCTCGGCGGCTCGGCGACCGACCTCAGCGGGTTCGGGCATGGTTTGTGGGGCCATCGCATGTCCTCCTACGGGTGTATTGGGCATAGGTAGGCGCTGCCGGACTGCGGCCGGATCGCCTGTCACCGCTGTCCGTCGCGCTGGCGGCACGCAACGGTGATGCCTTCATTAACGGCCAGGTCGACGGATGTCGATAACCCGCCGCATCGACCTCCGACAAAGCTCCAACATTGATTCCCCAACACCATGGTGCCCTCCCGATGAGGTCCGCGCGCTGAGTCCTCGTGGGCCGACGGCGCTCACCGGATAGGCCAACAGCGCGGCCGTCGACGACCGGGGATCTTGTCGGCGGATTGTCAGACGTGGTGGCCGACGCTTACCGACATCGACTGTCTTCGCCTTTAGTCACTTTCGTCGTCGCGCGACAGCCGTTCCGCTCTTCCCTGAATGCGTGGCGGTCACGTCGCCGCAAGCGGCGATTCTGACGAAGCAGACACCCGCGATTCTTCGATCGCATTTGAGAGGATCCTGATGTTGGATCAGCATGACCTTGAGCGTTACGGCTACCGGCAGGAGTTGGCGCGACATCTCCGGTTTCGGGATCTGCTGGCCTATGGGTTGGTCTACATGGTGCCGATCGCGCCGATGGCGATCTTCGGTAGCGTGTACTCCGGCTCGGGCGGCATGGTGGCTCTGGCGTACGCGATCGGTGTGGTGGCGCTGGTCTTCACGGCGTTCTCGTACGCGCAGATGGTGCGGGCTTTCCCGATGTCGGGCAGCGTGTACAACTACGCCGGCCGGGGCATCAGCCCACCGGTCGGGTTCCTCGCCGGCTGGGTGATTCTGCTCGACTACGTCCTCGTGCCGGGGCTGCTGTATCTGGTGGCGTCGGTGGCGATGCACGCCACCGTGCCTGGGGTGCCGGTGTGGGGGTGGCTGCTCGGGTTCGTCGTGGTCAACACGATCGTTAACTCCGTCGGGATCCGCATGACCGCGGTGGTGACCCGGGTGATGCTGGTCGGTGAGCTGCTCGTGCTGGCGGTGTTCCTCACCATCGCGGGCTGGGCCCTGGCCTCGGGTAGGGGCCGGTTCAGCTGGGAGGCGTTCTACAACTCCGACATGTTCACCTGGTCGCTGGTCGGTGGCGCGGTTTCGATAGCGGTGCTGTCGTTCCTGGGCTTCGACGGCATCTCGATGTTGGCGGAGGAGACCCGGGACGGGGCTCGGCAGATCGGCCGGGCGATGGCCGCCGTGCTGGTGCTGGCGGGGGT
The DNA here is from genome assembly GCF_003857055.1 of Micromonospora inaquosa. Classification (GTDB taxonomy): domain Bacteria; phylum Actinomycetota; class Actinomycetes; order Mycobacteriales; family Micromonosporaceae; genus Micromonospora; species Micromonospora inaquosa. The sequence goes on from NZ_QGSZ01000403.1 coordinate 7,372, forward strand.
GTTGTTCATTGTCCAGACGTGGCTTGCGGCGATGCTTGTGCCGAACCCGGCCGGGCTGCTGACGGACGGGGATCAGGACGGAACGGCGTTCTACGAGGCGGCCCGGGTGGCCGGCGGCGGGTGGTTGGCGACGCTGTGCGCGGTGGCGACGGCGATCGCGTGGGGCTTGCCGAACAGCATGGTGGCGCAGGTGGCCACGTCGCGCCTGCTGTACGCGATGGCCCGGGACCGGCAGCTACCGGCCTTCCTGGCGAAGGTCTCGGCCCGGCGGAACGTGCCGTTGAACGCCACCCTGCTGACCGCGGTGGTGTCGCTCGCCCTCGGCCTGTACATGTCGTTCCGGGCGGACGGGATCACCCTGTTGTCGTCGCTGATCAACTTCGGGGCGATGGTGGCGTTCCTGGTGCTGCACGTGTCCGTGGTCGTGCACTACCTGATCCGGCGGGGTAGCCGGAACTGGTGGGCGCACCTGCTCATGCCGGCGGTCGGGTTCGCGGTCCTGGCGTACGTGGTGGTGAATGCGAACATCGCGGCGCAGCGCCTCGGTCTGGCGTGGCTGGCGTTGGGGGTGCTGGTTCTAGGTGGCTTGTATGCCACGGGCCGGCGGCCGGTGCTGTCGGGGCTGGCCCCGGTAGGGCCGGCCCGGCATGAGATGCAGAGGGTGTGACCGTCGTGGACACGATTGTCTACCGGCCGGTCCGGGACGAGTTGGCGTACACGTTCGGTGGGCGGATGCCGGTGGCGCACCTGCGGTCCGGGGATGTGCTGGAGGTGTTCACCGAGGACTGCTTCGGTGGGCGGGTGCGCGGGCCAGCGGACCTGCCGTCGCAGGTGTGTCAGATGCCGTATCTGAATCCGGTGTCGGGGCCGTTCTTCGTTGAGGACGCCGAGCCCGGTGACACCCTCGCCGTGCACATCATGTCGATCATCCCGGCCCGGGAGTGGGGGGTGTCGTCGACGTTCCCGCACTTCGGGGCGCTGACGTCGACCTCCCACACGGCCACCCTGCAACCGCCGCTTGAGGAGCGGGTGTGGGTGTACGGCATCGACCGGGACGCGGGCACGGTGCGGTTCCAGGCCACCGAGACCGACCACAACGTGGATCTGCCGTTGGAGCCGATGATCGGCACGATAGGTGTGGCCCCGGGCGGGTTCGAGACCCGGGCGACGATCGTCCCGGACACGCACGGCGGAAACCTCGACACCCCCCTCGTGCGCGCCGGCACGACCGTGTATCTCGGGGTGAACGTGCACGGGGCGATGCTCGCCCTCGGCGACGGGCACGCCCGCCAGGGCGAGGGTGAGGCCTGCGGCGTCGGCGTGGAAATCGCCACGGTCACCACCCTGGCCGTGGAGGTGGTCAGGAAGACGCCGACGGTGTGGCCACGGCTAGAGACCGACACCGGCATCGCCTCCGTCGGCTGCGCCCGACCTTTGGAAGACGCCTACCGCATCGCCCACACCGACCTCGTCGGCTGGGTGGCCGACCTGACCGGCATGGACACCCTCGACGCCTACCAGCTGATCTCCCAGGCCGGCCGGGCGCCGATCGGGAACGTGTGCGACCCCAACTACACCGTCCTGGCCACGGTGGACACGGCCCTGCTGCCGGGCGGTTGCGCCGCCTACGGTGGGGTGCACGCCCGGCTGCGGCGCGCGGCCGAGCCGCGGTAGACGGCGAGCACGCGATGACCGCGCTGACTCCCCCGCTGCCACTGCGGGACGAGGTGTTCCTGCTCGGGCACGACGAGGACACCGGACAACCCCACGTGCACCGCCCAGCCCTCGCCCTGGGCATGGCCGGCGCGGTCCTGATCGACCTGTTCCTCGCCGGGCGGGTGATGTTGAACCCGAACGCCACCACCCGCCCCGGCGGCGACCTCACCCTGCACCTGCATCAGGACCGGCCGGTCGGCGATCTGATCGCCGACACCGCGATCGCCTCCATCCGGCACGCCACCACGCCGCCGCCGCTGCGGGGCTGGCTGCGGGCGTTCAGCGACGACCTGTACGACCGCACCCGCGCCGGTCTGGTCACCTCCGGGATCCTGCGCCACCAGCAGCGGCGCCGCCTGGCCGGGCTGGTTCGGGCCGACACGTACCTGCCCAGCCACACCCGCTGGCAGATCATTCCCCGCGCCCGGCTGTGTGCCCTGGCCCGGGGACGGGAGCAGCCGGACAACCACACCGCCGCTCTCGCCGGCCTCGTCGCCGTGCTGGGCCTGTCGCCGTACCTGTATCTCGACGACGACACCGCCACCCTGCCCGCCCGGCTGCGGACCGTCGCCGACCAGCACTACAAGCCCGTACGGGCCGTCACCGCCGCCGTGGACGCCACCGTCGGTGACCTCGCCACCGCCACCTACCGATAAGCACCCGTCCCAAGCACAAGGACAGGACAACCTTCGATGGACAACACACCCCGCATCCGCACCCTGCGGTGGGCCGAGCGGCAGGAAGTGGCAGGCGTCGTCGCCGCCGCTCTGCACCCCGGCAGCCTCGGCGAATGGCTGGTACCCGACGCCGCACACCGGCTACGGGTGCTCACGGCCGTTGCCGAGATCTGGGTCGAGCATGCCCTGTTCTTCGGCGACATCCACGTCACCGACGACCTCACCGCCGCCACCGTCGGCCTGCACCGGCTACGCCCGCTGCCACCACCAGCGAACTACCCGTCCCGCCTCGCCGACGCCGCCGGCCCCTACCTTCAGCGGTTCCGCACCCTCGACGCCGTCCTGGAAGCCCGCCGGCCGGCCGGCGCGCACCACCACCTCGCGACCCTCGCCACCCCACCGCAGGACGCGGGCGGTCTCGACGAGGTGATGCTGGCCCACTACCTGACCCGCATCGACCGCACCGAGATGCCCGCCTGGGCGGAAGTCACCGTCCGCGACCGGACGCTGTTCACCCGCCACGGCTACCGGGCGCAGACCCCGATCCGCCTCCCCCACGGTCCTACCCTGCTGGGCATGCATCGACCTGCCGGCGGCGGCCGACGCTGGCCCACCAACCCCACCGAAAGCGGTACGCGGCCGGGTCCACCGGCCGCCTCACCATCGGCGGCCACCGCCCGATAGACCACATCCACCGCCCCGCGTCGTTGGAAGGATCCACCCACCGATGCCGTCCCTCGCGTCCACACGACGGCGCTCATCGCCTCGGTCGTCGACCGCGTCCAGCAGCACCAGGCCGACCACCCCACTCCATCCTCACCGCCCAGGCTCAGATGGCCGCCGTGCTGCACGCCCTCGGACACTGCGCCTCCGCCGGGGCACTGCCGACGGACACCATGGCCATCCACCGGCACGCTCACCCCGCCCGTCCCACCATCGAGCGGATGGAAGATCAGGAAGGTCAGCTCAGCCTGCTCAACCAGCGCTGCGTCGAGCAGCGCCACCACCATCCCCCTCAGGGATGACAACGCGAACCGTGCGGCACCGGCCGCCCTGCCCCGCGCCCTCCTACGCTGACAAAACCCCACGGCCAGCCCAGTTCAACGTCGAGCGAAACCGACTTGTGCCTTCGGCAGGTGACCCGCCTCTCAGCCGCTTCCTGCCGCTGCGACCGCACCGTCGAACGATATGAAAGGACCGCCAGGTGACCGACGTTAAAGCATCCGGACCGACTGCCGAGGAACTGCGCGCCCGGCTAGCCGACAACCTGGTCGCCGCCGGCGCGATCACCACACCCGCCGTCGAAGCCGCTGTGCGCGCCACACCCCGCGAGGCGTTCGTCCCGGACAACGTCGACCTTGTCGACGCCTACGCCGACGACGTGGTGGTCACCAAACGCGGCCCGGACGGGCGCGCCACCAGCTCCGTCTCCGCGCCCTGGCTGCAAGCGCAGATGATCGAACAAGCAGCGCTACGACCCGGCGCCCGCGTCCTGGAAATCGGCTCCGGCGGCTACAACGCCGCCCTCATCGCCCACGTCGTCGGCCCCACCGGAGCCGTCACCAGCATCGACATCGACGCGGACGTCACCGACCGGGCCCGCACCGCGCTCGCCCGCACCGGTTACCACACCGTGCGCGTCGCCCACGCCGACGGCGAGGACGGCTACCCCGCCAGCGCCCCCTACGACACGATCATCGTCACCGCCGAAGCCGCCGACATCCCCACCACCTGGACCAGCCAACTCGCCCCCGATGGCACCCTCGTCGTGCCCCTGCGCATCCGTGGACACACCCGCAGCCTCGCCCTCACCCGCACCGGCAGCACCTCACCGCCACCTCGGCCCACGTCTGCGGCTTCGTCCCCATGCAAGGCGCCGGCGCCCATCCCCCACGCCGACTGCACCTGCACAGCGACGACATCGTCCTGACC
>NZ_QGSZ01000404.1 GCF_003857055.1 Micromonospora inaquosa
CGCCGCCGCCGCCCACGAATCAACCCAACCTGCCCTGTAACCCGCTGATCGACCTGTTCTGCAACACCCCAGGGGGCGGCGGTAACCCCGGAGGCGGCGGTAACCCCGGGGGCGGCGGCACCCCCGGCGGCGGCGGCAACCCTGGGGGCAACCCCGGCGGTGGTGCTGGCGGTGGCCTGCTACCCAGCCTGCCGCCCAACCGGGACTGACCCGCACCAGCTCACGACGCCGCCGCCGGCCGGACGATCTGTCCCGGCCGGCGGCGGCGCTTTCGTACCCGGAACTCAGCGCCGGGACGGGACGGACACCCCTGTCGTACGGCAGGATGCCTCTTCATGAGCACCCAGTCGACGCCCGGCATCGACGACGCCGGAACCACTGATCACCCGTCCCGCTCCGACGGGTTCGTCCGCGGCATCTCCAGCGTCATCGGCGGCCCGCTGGGCGACCACGCGATCGCGCTGGACCGGCCGGCCGGCCGGGAGCGGCGGTTCTGGACCGCCGTCCGGATCGTGCTGGCCCTGACCTGCCTCACGCTCGCGCTGCACTGGGTGCAGAAGTCGCCCTGTCAGGACGGCGCCTGGCAGAACAACGTGCAGTACACCCGGTTCTGCTACACCGATGTCCTCGCCCTGTACTACGCCGAAGGGCTCAACGAGGGCAAGGTGCCCTACCGTGACCACCCGGTCGAGTACCCGGTGCTGACCGGCTACTTCATGGGCGCGCTGGGCCTGCCGGTGCACGCGATCGGTGATGACGACCCGAGCATCAACCAGGGGCAGTGGTTCTACAACCTCAACGCGCTGGTGCTGAGCGCGCTCGCGGTGGCCACGGTGGCGGTGATCCTGGCCCTGCGCCGTCGGCGACCCTGGGACGCCGCGCTGTTCGCACTGGCCCCGGCGCTGGTGCTCACCGCCACCGTCAACTGGGACCTGCTCGCCATCGGGCTGGCCGCCTTCGGCCTGCTGGCCTGGGCCCGAAAACGACCGGCGGTGGCCGGCGTGCTGCTCGGGCTGGCCGGCGCGGCGAAGCTGTGGCCGTTGTTCCTGCTCGGGCCGATCCTCATTCTGGCGCTGCGCGCCGACCGGGTTCGTGCCGCGCTTGTCGCCATCGGTACGGCGATCGCCGCCGTGGTGCTGGTGAACCTGCCGGCCGCACGGGCGTACCCGGAGAACTGGGACCGGTTCTTCGAGCTGAACACCACCCGGCCGATTGACTGGGGCACGCTCTGGTACATCGGGCGCTACCTGGACGGCAAGGTCGGCAATGACCCCGCCAATCTCGGCCCGTTCGAGTGGCTGAACGCCAACATCCCCACCCTCAACACCCTCTCGTACGCGCTGTTCGGGCTGGCCTGCCTCGGCGTGGCCGTGCTGGCGCTGCGGGCGCCGCGCCGACCGCGGCTGGCTCAGCTCGGGTTCCTGGTCGTGGCGGCGTTCCTCATCTTCAGCAAGGTCTGGTCGCAGCAGTTCGTGCTGTGGCTGCTCCCGCTGGTGGTGCTGGCCCGGCCGAAGTGGGGCGCGTTCCTGGCCTGGCAGATCGCCGAGGTCTGCTACTTCGTCGCCTTCTACGGTGAGCTGCTCGGCGCGGCAACCAGCCGTCCGGTCTTCCCGGAGGGCGTGTTCGTGCTGGCCTCGACGTTGCGGTTGGCCGCCGTCGTGGTGCTCTGCGTGTTTGTCGTGAAGGAGATCCTGCACCCCGAGCAGGACGCGGTGCGGGCCACCTACCCGGACGACCCGGACGGCGGCGTTCTCGACGGCGCACCAGACGCGCCCTGGATAGACCGCTGGCGCCGCCCCACGACGACCAGCGAACAAGCACCCGTACCGGTGCCCACCACCTGACCCCTAAGGCCGACCGCGGCCGGCACCACGTCAGGGTTTTCGGGTGAGCCCGCCCGGCGCAGGGATCAAGCCTGACCGCCCGGAGCCGGGCGGGCTCACCCGAAAACCCGCCCTTAGAGGCGGTAGACGACCGCGTCCCCGACCTCCTGCCGGCTGATGCCGAGCGACTCGACCGGCGCATCGATGTTGATCTCCCACGGCGTGCGAGCGACCTGACCGCGCAGCAGCACCACCGTGCGGACACCGAGTGTGCGCAGGTAGTCGACGCTCGTCTGGTCCGGGAACGCCTGGCTCACCCGACGGACGTCGTCGAGTTGGCGCGGCGTGAAGCCGCTACCGCCGTTGACCACGTCGGGGAACCCGCTGGTCGACCAGAGCATCACGTGCTGGTCCAGGCTCTGAGTGCTGGGTAGCACCAGCATCGGCCCCTCCGCCGAACGCATCGCCGCCGGCTGGGTCGGCACCACCGGATGCGGGGTGGTGTTCAGACCTTCGAGGGTGACGAGCAGCAGCGGCAGCAGGGTGGCCATTCGCAGCCACGGCCCCGGCCACGACGGGATCCGGTGCGCGGTCAACTCGCGGACCCGGTCGGTGAGCGCGGTGACCGCGCCCGCCGCGAGCAGGGCGAGCAACAACGTGGTCCAGAGCATCAACCGCCCGGGAGTACGCAGCCCACTCCAGCCCGGCAGATGCTCGAAGAGCGGCACATAGGTGAAGGTGCCGTCGAAGAACCGGGTGCCCATCGCGAAGGCCATCGTCACCAGCACCCCGACCAGCAGCAACAGTCGGTGCCGCAGCCGCCAGACCGAGAAGAACAACCCACCCAAGGCGAGCGCGTAGAGCACGAAGCCCGGCAGCAGGGTCATCTCCGGGTGCCACGGCAGTGCCGCCCGGGCCCCCTCGTGCAGCCCACCCCAGATCCGCGACTCTGCCGGCGCCGTCACGAAGCCCGAAACCGGTGGCGAGAAGATGCTGATGTCGCCGATGGTGCGCTCGGCGTACGGGTGCAGCTCGGTCACCTTGTAGAACGGGAACGCCATCAACAGACCAATGCCGGCGAACAACACCCCGCCGAGCACGTCGGCGACGAACAGCCGGCGACCGAACGGAACGGCCTGCCTGGTACGCAGCCGCCGCGCGAAGAAGAGAACGGCAGCGACCAGCACCGTGCCGGCCAGGAAGTACGCGAATGGCAGCCCGATGCCGAAACCGAGGCTGAGCTGCCAGGCCGCCACCAGCCAACCGGCGTAGACCCAACCGTCATGCCGGCGCTCGGGCCGGTAGCCGTGTCGCAGGGACCAACCGTGCCCGCGCGCCAACATCGCCAGCGCCAGCGGGATGCCCCCGTTGGAGAGCACGTGCAGGTGACCGGCCTGGGCCAGCAGCCACGGCGCGTAGGTGTAGCTCACGCCGGCGACGGCGGCACCGATCCGGCCGGCCCCGAGCTGTCGGGCCAGCGCGTACGCCCCGAGAGTGGCGAGCGCGTGCGCCAGGACGAACATGATGTTGTATCGCAGCACGGCGTCCGTGGGGCCGCTGCCGAGCATTCCGGCTGGGGCGTAGCCGAGCAGCGTGTCGGAGAACGCGAAGCTCCACAGCTCGGGGAAGAACGTGTTGGACTGCCACAGGCGCGCCGGGTCGGCCAGCAGGATGTGCCCGGACCAGGCCATCTGCCAGGCTTGCAGGCTCGGGTCCCAGTAGTCCTGCGGGAGGGTGTAGCGCGGATAGCGCAGCGTCGGCCAGGTCATCAGCACGGCCAGTGCCATCGCGCCGAGGGTGGCCAGGGTCCACTCGTGGATCAGGAACCGACCAACGGCTCGGGCCGCCCGACTGAAGATGGAGGGCCGTGGCTCCGGCGCGGAGGCGAACGCCTCCCAACGCTCCGGGCCGACCGGCTTCGCCTCGCCGTCGGCCTTGTCCGGACCGTCGGCGTCGCTGGCCTTCGCTCCCTTGGCCGGGTCGCCGCCCTTGGTCGCGCCATCCTTCGCGCTGCTGTCTTTGGCCGCGCTGCTGTCTTTGGCCGCGCTGCTGTCCTTGGCAGTGGGGCCTGTGCTGTCACTGGTTGTGCTGCCACCCTCGGTGGCGGCCTGCTTGTCGCCGTGCCCGGGCGCGTCCTTGCCGGGACTGCTCGTCGCAGGGTCGGCCCCGGGGTCGCCGCTCGGGGCGGCTCCGCTCGCTGCACCGTCGCCCTTTGGCGGGTGGTCCGCGGTGGTCTCGGTGAGGGCCTCGGTGGGGGTCTTGTCGGAGGTGCGAGCCGGCTGGGTGGGTGTGCCCGCTGCGGCCGTAGCGGCGGCTCGGCTCTCGGTGTCCGCGCCGGTGGGGATGGGCCGGGTGTTGCCGGTCCCGGACTGTCCGCTCGTCATGCCGCCGGGCTCTCCGCTCCGAGTTGCTCACGCAGAAAGTCGATGTCGGCGGCCTGGCCGGCAACTCCGCCCGGTGTCTCGACGACCACCGGCGCGCCGGCCGCCCGGATCACAGCCACCACCAGCTCCGGGTCGATCGTCCCGCCGCCGAGGTTGTCGTGTCGGTCCTGGCCGGAGTTGAACGCTCCCTTGGAGTTGTTGGCGTGCACCAGGTCGATCCGCCCGGTGATCGCCTTGACCCGGTCGACCAGACCGAGCAGCTCCTCGCCGCCCGCGTACGCGTGGCAGGTGTCCAGGCAGAAGCCGACCTCGTAGTCACCGATGGCGTCCCAGAGTCGGGCGAGCGCGTCCAGCCGTCGGGCGCAGGCGTTGTCGCCGCCGGCGGTGTTCTCGATCAGGACCGGTACGCCGAAACCGCCGGAGTCTGCCGCGTACGCGAAGGTCTTGCGCCAGTTGTCGAAGCCGACGGCCAGGTCATCGCCCGCGTTGACGTGCCCACCGTGGACGATCACGCCCTTGGCGCCGATGGCGGTGGCCGCGTTGGCGTGCCCGAGCAGCAGCTTCCGGCTGGGGATTCGGATGCGGTTGTTGAGGGTGGCCACGTTGATGACGTACGGCGCGTGCACGTACAGGTCGACCTCGGCGGCGCGTAGCCGCTCGGCGTCTTCGCGAGGCTTGGGCGCCTTCCAACCCTGGGGGTCGGAGAGGAAGAACTGCACGGTGTCGGCGGACCGGGCGGCCGCCTCCGCCAGCGGGTCGGTCGAATCGACGTGGGCTCCGATACGCATGCGAGCGAGCCTACGTCGCGACCCCGACGGCCCGGGCGACGGCCGGGCGGGTGTCGCGTCACCGGACGGACCGACGATCGTTGATGGGTTTGAACCGGAGACCAGCATCCCGGTGCCGCCTGCGGCGCGAGCGCGTCGCACCCGGCGACCGGGGGTCGACGGCCGACAGCGAGGTCACCCCCGCCGCGCGGCCCGGCGCAGCGGGGGCGACCCATCGCACAGCGGCTACCGAGCGACGACGAATCTCGGAAAATTGGGCTTTTCCCCCCGACAAGGTACGAGTGCTGTTGTATCGTCAGATAACAACACGATAAAGCTCCGCGGGGCGTCTTCGGTCCAACCTCATCGGTGTGGTCGTTCCTCCCCAGGTCCCACCCAAGGAATGCGGACCGGACGCCCCGCGGCCTCGTAGACGGGGGTTCACCACCGACCGGTTGACGGTCGGACGGTGGGCCCCCGTCGGCACGTCCGGGTGCGGCCCCGACCGCCCCGGGCATGATCGTTGGGACCGGGTATCCTAGTCAGGTTGTCCGCGTCCGGCCGGGTTCCCTCGGCGCGTGCGGGCGGCGACACAAGACCTCCTGCCACGGAAGGACCGTGGCCGCTTAGCCCACAGGAGGTGAGCACGTCTTGCGTCACTACGAACTAATGGTCATCCTCGACTCCAGCCTCGAGGAGCGCACCGTCGCACCGTCGCTCGACACGTACCTGAACGTGATTCGGACCGCGGGTGGCTCGGTTGAGAAGACCGACGTGTGGGGCCGCCGGCGCCTCGCGTACGAGATCAACAAAAAGGCCGAAGGCATCTACGCCGTCATCGACCTGCAGGCCACGCCTGCTGCGGTGGCCGAGCTGGACCGTCAGCTCCGGCTCAACGAGTCCGTGCTGCGCACCAAGGTCATCCGACCGGAAATGCGCTAGAGCATCCAACCCCGGTTCGTCCGGATCAGCCTCCGCGACTCTGTCGTACGGCTCTGCGAGCCTGTACGACGAGACGCTGAGTGCGCGAGGAGATGGTCATGGCAGGAGACACCACCATCACGGTCATCGGCAATCTGACCGATGACCCCGAGTTGCGGTTCACCCCTTCCGGGGCTGCGGTCGCCAAGTTCCGAGTCGCTTCGACGCCCCGTTTCATGGACAAGGCGTCGAACGAATGGAAGGACGGCGAGCCGCTGTTCCTCGCATGCACCGTGTGGCGGCAGGCCGCCGAGCACGTCGCCGAGTCGCTGCAGCGTGGCGCCCGGGTGATCGTGTCGGGCCGGCTGCGTCAGCGGTCGTACGAGACCCGCGAGGGTGAGAAGCGCACCGTCATCGAGCTTGAGGTCGACGAGATCGGCCCGTCGCTGCGCTACGCCACGGCGAAGGTGCAGAAGATGTCCCGCTCCGGCGGCGGTGGCGGCGGCTTCGGTGGCGGCGGTGGCGGTGGCAACCAGGGTGGCGGCGGAGGCAACTTCGACGACCCCTGGGCTTCGGCTGCTCCTTCTCCCGCGCGTGCCGGTTCGGGCGCCAATTTTGACGAGGAGCCACCGTTCTAATGGCGCCTAGCGCTCGCGATCGCAAACCAGGAGCACGTGCAACGGCCAAGGCTGCGGCACTGCGCAAGCCGAAGAAGAAGGTGAACCCGCTCGACAAGGACGGGATCGCCTACATCGATTACAAGGACACCGCGCTGCTGCGCAAGTTCATCTCCGATCGCGGCAAGATCCGCGCTCGTCGGGTGACCGGCGTGACCTCGCAGCAGCAGCGTCAGATCGCCCGTGCGGTCAAGAACGCCCGTGAGATGGCGCTCCTGCCGTACACGGCCACCACCCGCTGAGAGGAGGCACCGATATGAAGATCATCCTGACTCAGGAAGTGTCCGGCCTCGGTGCCCCAGGCGACATCGTCGAGGTCAAGGACGGCTACGGCCGTAACTACCTGCTGCCGCAGGGCTTCGCGATCGCCTGGACCAAGGGCGCGGAAAAGCAGGTCACGGTCATCAAGCGGGCCCGTGGGGCCCGTGAGATCCGCGACCTCGACCACGCCAACGAGGTCAAGACTCAGCTCGAGGGTCTCAAGATCAACCTGAAGGTCCGCGCCGGCGACGGCGGACGGCTCTTCGGCTCGGTCACCCCGGCCGAGATCGTTGACGCCGTCAAGGCGGCCAGCGGCCCGGTCCTCGACCGGCGCCGGCTGGAGGTGCCCGGTCACATCAAGTCCACCGGCACCTACCCGGTGAAGATCAAGCTGCACCCTGAGGTGACCGCGTCGTTCAACCTGAACGTCGTTCAGCGCTGACGTCCGCAACACCACCACGAGGGCCCGCACCGAGCGATCGGTGCGGGCCCTCGTGCGTACGTCATCGATCCGGCGCTGCCTGGAGCTGGACGGCCGGCCCGCCCCCTGCGGGCCTCGACCCGCCGACCGGTCACCGCAGGCCCCGACCCGCTGACCGGTCACCCGATGGGCTGGCCCGTCACCGCGCTGATCAGCACAGTGGACAGGCCGCCGCCCACCACCGCGGCGGCAACCGCGATGGTCGCCGAGCGCCACGTCGTACCAACCCGCCGCAGCAGCGCCGCCACCACCAGACTGCTCACCAGCGCCAACCCGAAGCGCGGTGAACCGGCGAGGAGCGACCCCAACGCGCGTGACCGGGCCGAGTCGCACCCGCCCCCGCTGATGTCGGTCACACAACCGGCCGGTGCCTGGCTGTCCAACGTCAACAACCAAACGAAGATCAGCATCGCCGGCACCAGGTAACAGGCCGCCGTGTACAACAGCGGCCGGACGGACCCACCCGGGTCCGGGTCCAGCAGGTCGTCCTCCAGGCGCCGAGCCCAGGCACCAGTGGCCGCCGACTCGACCCGCTGACGTACCGAGGCCGTTCCCATCGCCGGCCGGTCCGCCCGACGCCGGGGCGCACCCGCGAGCGGCACACCGGCCCGTGGCGCAGGCGCGCTGCGTGGTCGCGGAGCGGTGTAGCCCACCACCGGAGACCGGGGCGCCGACGTCGAAGGGTCCATCCAACGCGGGTCGTCGCCGGCCAACCGAGTGCCGGACCAGAATCCGTCTTCCCGGCTCGGCCACCCGTCGGCCGCGACCGAGCGCTCGGAGCGCGGGGGCAGCGTACGGTCCCACTGGTCATCTTCGATCGCGGACCGCTCCCACTGGCCGGTGCGGTCCGACCGCTCCCAGCCACCCACGCTCTCCACCGCCGACCACTGCTCGCTCAGGTCCCCGCCGTCCGCAGGCGGCCACGCGTGCACGCCCGAGGCGTCCCACGGGTCCACCGCCGGCGGGTACGACGGTTCGGGCTCCGCCACCCGCTCCGGTCCACGGGCCCACGGGTCGGCCGGCGGACGCGACCACGACTCCTCCGCCGCACGACGGCTACGCCGGCTGGGCCGGCTCGGCTCCTGGTCCGGCACCTGCTCGGTCGGGGCGGACTCCACATCCCCGCCCGACCAGATCACCTGCGGGCGGCCAGCGGGTGCGCGGCGGGGACGCCGGTCCGAGACAGTGCCCGAGACCGGCTCGTCCTCCCCGGAGTCGGCCCGTCGGCGGCCCGCGTACCCCTGATCCTGCGGTCGGTCGAGCGTCCACTCCCGGGTGTGGTCCGAGTCTGGCGCCGGGCCGATCGCCGCCTGCTCTCGCCGACGCGTCTCGCCGCCCCGCCGCCGACCACCCGACGACTCGGCCGATCGCCAGTCGGCGCCGGACGTCGGTCGCTCGGGCTCGTCATCGTCCTCGTCCGGTGCCGCGTGTCGACCGCCGCCGTCCGCGTGCCGGACGCCTGACTCCAACGCCCACCGGGGCAGGTAGGCGTCGACAGGCTCATCTTGGCCGCGGTCCAACGCCCGCCGTCGGCTGGAGGTGCGGTAACGCCCGTCCTCGTCGTACGGATCAACCGGAACAGACGCCGCGCGCTCACGCCACGAGGCGGTTGGCTGGCGCTCGCGCGGGCTGTCATCGCCGCGTCCCCAGTCCCGGTAATTCACGGCCGGAGTGTGACCCTTCTGAACCGAAAGCGGAATCCGCTGTCCAGGTGTAGCCGTTCGCTGGAGATAGTACGGGACGATCGTGTCACAGGCCCGACCGAAATATTCTCCTCCACAGGCTGGGGAGCATGTTTCCGCAGGTCAACGACGTCTGGCCGAGAATTCCCCAGAGGTTTTCCACAGGCTGTGCACACGCTGCGCACATGCTGTCCACCGGGATCCACAGGTTGTCCCGAGGCTCGTCCACCGGCGTTGTTGAGTCTCTGACCTCGGGGTCCGTATGGTTGGCCCTCGACCGCCGGCGATGGCCCCCGATCGACCGGCCCGGTCGGACGGAAGTGTCGTACCCCAGCGGTAGAGCTGGGGCTGGATCCGGCGCAGTGGAGGGGGGACCCGTGTCGGTCACCGACGACATGCGGGCAGAGCCACGCTCCGGCGGAGGCCAGCCACCTTCGCAGCGGGATGGCCAGTTCGACAAGACCCCGCCCCAGGACGTTGCCGCCGAGCAATGCGTCCTCGGCGGCATGCTGCTTTCCAAGGACGCCATCGCCGACGTCGTCGAGATCCTCAAGACCAACGACTTCTACCGGCCGGTGCACGCCACCATCTTCGACATCATCCTCGACATCTACGGTCGAGGTGAACCGGCCGACCCGATCACCGTGGCCGCCGCGCTGACCGACTCCGGTGACCTGGCCCGCATCGGCGGCGCTCCGTACCTGCACACACTCATCGCCAGCGTGCCCACCGCCGCGAACGCCGCGTACTACGCCCGCATCGTCAGCGAGCGGGCGGTGCTGCGCCGACTGGTCGAAGCCGGCACCAAGATCGTGCAGCTGGGCTACGGCACCGCCAGCGGGGGCAGCCGCGACGTGGACGACGTCGTCGACCTCGCCCAGCAGGCCGTCTACGACGTCACCGAGCGCCGGGTCAGCGAGGACTTCGCGGTCCTGGCCGACATGTTGCAGCCGACGCTGGACGAGATCGAGGCGGTGGGCGCGCAGGGCGGTGTGATGACCGGCGTGCCCACCGGCTTCAGCGACCTGGACCGGCTGCTCAACGGTCTGCACGCCGGCCAACTTATTATCGTTGCGGGCAGACCTGGTCTCGGCAAATCGACGGCTAGCATGGATTTTGCCCGCAATGCTGCGATCCGCGCCAATCAGGCGGCCGCCATCTTCTCGCTGGAAATGAGCAAGGTCGAGATCGTCATGCGGCTGCTCTCCGCCGAGGCGCGGGTGCCGCTGCACGTGCTGCGCAGCGGTCAGCTCTCCGACGACGACTGGACCAAACTCGCCCGGTGCATGGGCGAGATCAGCGAGGCGCCGCTCTTCGTCGACGACACGCCGAGCATGAACCTGATGGAGATCCGGGCCAAGGCCCGGCGGCTCAAGCAGCGGCACGACCTCAAGATGATCGTGGTCGACTATCTCCAGCTGATGACCTCGCCGAAGCGCACCGAGAGCCGCCAGCAGGAGGTCGCCGACCTGTCCCGTGGCCTGAAGCTGCTGGCCAAGGAGGTCGAGTGTCCGGTCATCGCGGTCAGCCAGCTGAACCGTGGCCCCGAGCAGCGCACCGACAAGCGACCCCAATTGTCTGACTTGCGTGAGTCTGGGTCAATTGAGCAAGATGCTGACGTTGTCATCCTGCTGCACCGCGACGACTACTACGACAAGGAGTCGCCGCGGGCCGGGGAGGCGGACTTTATTGTCGCCAAGCATCGGAACGGCCCGACCGACACGGTGACAGTCGCGGCCCAGCTGCACCTGTCCCGCTTCGTCGACATGGCCATCGGCTGACCGCGCGACACCCCTCGTCGGTCAGCCGAGCAGCGGAAACCAGCCCGCCGACTCACCCAGCTCCAGCCGGTCCCGGTCGGTCAGCGGGACGCGGCCGGTGGCCTTCAGCAGGAAATCGTGGTCGTCCCACGCGCTGGGTCGAACGGTGTCGTCGCTGAGCAGGCCGTCCATGGTCGCCACCGCGACGCGTACCGCCAGTGGACCGGGCGGCGGTGCGTCGGGCAGTTCCAGTGTCAGGTCCAGGTGGTGGACGGCGGCCTCGGTGGTCAGGGTGGCGAGGAAGTCCGGTACGCGCAGCACATGGCCCTGCGTGGTCACGTACCCGTCGGGGTCGGCTGACGCGGCAGCGCGCCGCCGCCGGGGCGGTGTCCCGCCAGAGGTCGACGATCCCGGTCGGACTGTCGAAGGCCGCAGCCGATCGGCGGACCCACCAGGCGTGCCGGGCGGCCACGTCATCGTTGCCGGGAAAGTCCCGCCAGTAGCTCACTTCGTCGACGTCGGCGGGGCCGTCGACGGGGCTGGCCAGGGCGACAAGTGCCCGTTGGGCGTCGCCGAGCACGTGCAGGAGCAGGTCAGCGATGAGCCAGCCCTGACAGCGGGTGGCTCGTTGCAGGCCGGCGTCGTCCAGGCCGCCGATCGCCGCGGTGATCCCGTCGTACGCCTGGGCCAGCGCCTCGTGCGGTCGGATCGCGGTCATGCGATTCAGCCTGGCATGAAGCATCCCGCCCGCCAACGATCAACAGCCCCGGCTGGTGTGCCCGGGCCGATGCGTGGATCGACCCGGGCGGAGGGCCAGCCTCGGATCAGCCGAACATCTCGTCGAGGAAGCCCTTGCGCTTCTTCTGCCGGTAGTGGCCGTGGTAGCCGTGGTGCTGCTGCGGGTGGCCGTAGGCCGGCTGCGGCGGGTAGCCGTGGGC
>NZ_QGSZ01000353.1 GCF_003857055.1 Micromonospora inaquosa
GGGTTACGAAGGGGGGTTTGGTCAGGGTCAGGGGGGCTCGGCGGCCCCGGATGTCGATCTCTACCTCGTCGCCGTCGGCCAGGTTGGCGTCGGTGTTCAGCAGGGCCAGGGCGATGCCCTGCTTCCGCGTCGGGCTGAAGGTGCCGCTGGTCACGGTGCCGACCTGGACGTCGCCGACGTGCAGGGTCATGCCGGGGCGCGGGATGGCCCGGTCGACGGCCACTAGGCCGCGCAGCGTACGCCGGGGGCCGGCGGCCTTCTCGGCGAGCAGCGCGTCGCGGCCCCAGAAGGCCGGCTTGTCCCAACCGACCGCCCAGCCGGAGCGGGCCTGCACCGGGCTGATGTCCAGGGACAGGTCCTGCCCGTGCAGCGGGTAACCCATCTCGGTACGCAGCGTGTCCCGGGCGGCCAGCCCGCAGGCGCGTAGCCCGAACGTCGCGCCGGCGGCGAAGAGCGCGTCCCACACGGCGACCGCGTGCTCCGCCGGCACCACCAGCTCGTAGCCCAACTCGCCCGTGTAGCCGGTACGGCAGACGGTCAGCTCCATCCCGGCCAGGCTCGCGGCGGAGAAGCTCATGTAGCCGTGCTCGGTGGGCAGGTCCAGGGCGGCCAGCAACTCGACCGAGCGGGGGCCCTGCACGGCCAGCACCGCGTACGCCTCGTGCTCGTCGGTGACGGTGACCTGCGCGGGCGCGGCGGCGCGCAACCGGCGCACCACCTCGGCGGTGTTCGCCGCGTTCGGAATGAGGAAGACGTGGTCCTCGGCGTACAGGTAGGCGATGATGTCGTCCACCACGCCGCCGGTGGCGTCGTCGCAGCAGAGCGTGTACTGCGCCCGGCCGGGGCCGATCCGACCCAGGTCGTTGCTGAGGCAGGAGTTGACGAAGTCGGCCGCGCCGGGGCCGCTCACCCGGGCCTTGCCCAGGTGCGACACGTCGAAGACCCCGACCGCCGTACGCACCGCGGTGTGCTCCTTGAGCACACCGCCGCCGGCGTACTCCAGCGGCATCTCCCAGCCCCCGAAGGGGGCGAACTTGGCTCCGGCGGCGATGTGCCGCTCGTGCAGCGGGGAACGACGCAGCCGGGTCGCGGCAGCGTCGGAGGTCACGTCGGTCATGGGTGGCAACTTACCGGGGGCAACGTCGCTGGTTAGCATCGGCGGGAGCCCGCTGGCACCGTCGGCGGGACAGCCATGACGTCCGGCGGGTAGGTTCCGCCGGAGACCTTCACCGCTGGTACGCGATGCCGCGACCGGCCCGGCCCGCCCGGAGTAGCTTCAGTGACTTCACCCCGCACCACCAACCTGAGCCTGGTCGACACCGACCCGGCCGAGCTCGCCGTCGACGCGATCGTGATCGGCGTGCACAGCCAGACCGGAGAGCAGGGCGCCACCAGCGGCCTCGCCGGCACCCTGCTGCTCGCCAGCGGCGCGGAGAGCATCGCGGCCGCGTTCGACGGCAAGCTGACCGAGACCCTCGCGCTGCTCGGCGCGACCGGCGGGCCGGGTGAGGTCATCAAGCTGGCCACCCTGGGCACCGTGACGGCGCCGCTGGTCACCGCGGTCGGGCTCGGCCCGGAGCCGTCGGGTGCCGCACCGGCCCCGGAGACGCTGCGCCGGGCCGCCGGTGCGGCGATCCGGGCCCTGGCGGGCGCACCCAAGGTCGCGCTGGCGCTGCCGCTGCCCGACGCGGACGCGTCGGCCGAGCTGCGCGCGGTCGCCGAGGGCGCGCTGCTGGGTGGGTACCGGTTCGCCGGTTACAAGACCCGGCCCCAGCCGACCCGGCGGGAGCCGGTGGCCGAGGTGCTCATCGCGGTGCCGGACGCCGGCGACGCGGACGCCCAGGCGGAGGTCGCCCGGGCGCAGGCGGTGGCGGGCGCGGTCCGGCTCAGCCGGGACTGGGTGAACACCGCGCCGAACGAGCTGCGTCCGCCGTCGTTCGCCGACGCGGTCGCGAGCGCGGCGCGCGAGGCGGGCCTCGGCGTCGAGGTGCTGGACGAGGCGGCGCTGGCCGCCGGCGGGTACGGCGGCATCGTCGCGGTCGGGCAGGGCTCGGAGGCCCCGCCGCGGCTGGTGAAGCTGACCTACACCCCGCAGGACGGCGGCAACGGCAAGCGGGTCGCGCTGGTCGGCAAGGGCATCACCTTCGACACCGGCGGCATCTCGATCAAGCCGGCGCAGGGCATGTGGGAGATGAAGTCCGACATGGCGGGCGCCGCAGCGGTGGGCGCGACCATGCTGGCGATCGCCGCGCTGAAGCCGTCGGTGGCGGTCAGCGCGTACCTGCCGATGGCGGAGAACATGCCGTCGGGCACCAGCTACCGGCCGGGTGACGTGATCACCATGTTCAACGGCAAGCGGGTCGAGGTGCTCAACACCGACGCCGAGGGCCGGATGATCCTGGGCGACGCCATCGCCCGCGCCTGCGCGGACGGCACCGACTACCTGTTCGAGACCTCCACCCTGACCGGCGGCCAGGTCATCGCGCTGGGCAAGCGGATGGCCGGCGTGATGGGCACCCCGGAGCTGTGCGACCGGGTGAAGGTGGCCGGCGACACCGTCGGCGAGCCGGCCTGGCCGATGCCGCTGCCCGACGACGTCCGTAAGGGCATGGAGTCGGAGGTGGCGGACATCTCGCAGGTCAACGCCGGCATGGACCGGGCCGGTCACATGCTGCAGGGCGGCGTGTTCCTGCGCGAGTTCGTGGCCGACGACGTGGCCTGGGCGCACATCGACATCGCCGGGCCGGGTTACCACTCGGGCGAGCCGACCGGCTACCTGACCAAGGGCGGCACCGGCGTGCCGGTCCGCACCCTGGTGCAGCTCGTCGAGGATGTCGCCGCCAACGGCTGACGGAACTGACAGCGAGGGGCCTCCGGTCGACACCGGGGGCCCCTCTCAGTACCCCTCGGGGCGACGTTTGCGGCGCTCGTTGAAGTCGCGCATCCGCTGCGGGTAGCCCATCAGCCGGACGTCGTACACCGGGATGCCCATCCGGTACGCGAAGCGCCGGGCCCCGTCCGGGCCGTCGATGCGCCGGCGGGTCCACTCCCCGTCGTCGGCGATCAGGATCACCGTGGTCTCCGTCACGGTCGTCCGTGGCTCGATGTACGCCTCGACGCCGCGCCGACTCCGGATGAAGTTCTCCAGATGGTCCAGATCGCCACGATCGGCGGCTCGGTCACGGCTCGGCACAGCCGCCTGTTTGCGGCGCCGGAACAACCCCACCGAATTTCTCCCCCACCGTGCGTCATCGACAACGGTGCCAAGGGTACGTGTCGATGACGTGTCGTTGGGCACCTCACTACGCACCCTGTGCCCAGTGGTGACAAGATGACCGAGGTGGGGTGTGTCCGTGTTACATCCCGTGACCCCCGATGCAGCGACGCGACCTGGGAGTTGGACGTGAGCGAGCCGAACGAAGCGACCTTCGACATTGTCATTCTCGGAGGTGGCAGCGGCGGCTACGCGACCGCGCTGCGCGCCGCCCAGCTGGGCCTGAAGGTCGCGCTGGTCGAGAAGGGCAAACTCGGCGGCACCTGCCTGCACAACGGTTGCATCCCGACGAAGGCGCTGCTGCACGCCGCCGAGATCGCCGACCAGGCCCGCGAGTCGGAGCAGTTCGGCGTGAAGGCCGAGCTGATCGGCATCGACATGGCCGGGGTCAACGCGTACAAGGACGGCGTGATCGCCCGGCTGTACAAGGGCCTGCAGGGCCTCGTGGGCAGCTCGAAGGACATCACCTTCGTCGCCGGCGCGGGCAAGCTGGTCGGCAAGAACGTGGTCGAGGTGGACGGCAAGCGCTACACCGGCCGCAACGTCGTCCTGGCCTCCGGCTCGTACGCGAAGAGCCTGCCCGGCCTGGAGGTCGACGGCGAGCGGATCATCACCAGCGACCACGCGCTCACCATGGACCGGGTGCCGTCGTCGGTGATCGTGCTCGGTGGCGGCGTGATCGGTGTCGAGTTCGCCAGCGTGTGGAAGTCCTTCGGTGTGGACGTGACGATCGTCGAGGCGCTGCCCCGGCTGGTCGCTGCCGAGGACGAGGAGTCGTCGAAGGCGCTGGAGCGGGCGTTCCGCAAGCGCAAGATCAACTTCAAGGTCGGCAAGCCGTTCGAGAAGGTCGAGAAGACCGAGAACGGCGTCAAGCTGACCATCCAGGGTGGCGAGACCGTCGAGGCCGAGCTGCTGCTGGTCGCCGTCGGTCGCGGCCCGAACACCGCCAACCTCGGGTACGAGGAGCAGGGCGTCAAGATGGACCGCGGCTACGTGCTGACCGACGAGCGGCTGCGCACCAGCGTGCCGAACGTCTACGCGGTCGGCGACATCGTGCCCGGCCTCCAGCTCGCCCACCGGGGCTTCCAGCAGGGCATCTTCGTGGCCGAGGAGATCGCCGGGCAGACCCCGGCCGTGATCGACGAGGTCGGCATCCCGCGCGTCACCTACTGTGACCCGGAGCTGGCGTCGGTGGGTCTCACCGAGACCAAGGCCAAGGAGCAGTACGGCGCCGACAAGGTCAAGACGTACAACTACAACCTGGCCGGCAACGGCAAGAGCCAGATCCTCAAGACCACCGGCTTCGTGAAGCTGGTGCGGGTGGAGGACGGCCCCGTGGTCGGCGTGCACATGATCGGCGCCCGGGTGGGTGAGCTGATCGGTGAGGCGCAGCTCATCTACAACTGGGAGGCGTACCCGGCCGAGGTCGCCCAGCTCGTGCACGCCCACCCGACCCAGAACGAGGCCCTGGGCGAGGCGCACCTGGCCCTCGCCGGCAAGCCGCTGCACTCGCACGCCTGATCATCCAAACCGCGGCGTCCGGCGACGGGCGAAGATCCCACCAGGGGAATGAAGGAGTCTCAGAAAATGCCGGTATCGGTCACCATGCCCCGGCTCGGCGAGAGCGTCACCGAGGGCACCGTCACTCGCTGGCTCAAGCAGGAGGGCGACACGGTCGAGGTTGACGAGCCCCTGCTCGAGGTCTCGACCGACAAGGTCGACACCGAGATCCCGTCGCCCGCCGCCGGCGTGCTGAGCCGGATCGTGGTCGGTGAGGACGAGACCGCCGAGGTTGGCAGCGAGCTGGCTGTCATCGCCGGTGAGGGCGAGTCGACCGGCGGCGGCGAGGCCGCCCCGCAGGAGCAGGCTCCGAGCGAGTCGGTCGAGCCGGCCGCCGAGCCGACGGCCGCCGCCGAGAGCACCGCCCCCGAGGTGGCGCAGGACGAGGCGCCGGCTCCGGCCGCCGCGCCGTCGGGCGAGGGCACCGCGGTGAAGATGCCCGCGCTGGGTGAGAGCGTCACCGAGGGTACGGTCACCCGCTGGCTGAAGCAGGTCGGCGAGACCATCGAGGTCGACGAGCCGCTGCTGGAAGTCTCCACCGACAAGGTGGACACCGAGATCCCGTCGCCGGTCGCCGGCACGGTGCTGGAGATCAAGGTCGCCGAGGACGAGACCGCCGCTGTCGGTGCCGACCTGGCGATCATCGGCGTTGCCGGTGCGGCCCCCGCCCCGGCGAAGCCCGAGCCGAAGCCCGAGCCGAAGGCGGAGGCCAAGCCGGCGCCGAAGGCCGAGCCGAAGCCGGCGCCGAAGGTCGAGGAGCCGACCCCGGGCGCTTCGTACAACGAGCCCGCGGCGGAGACCGAGAGCTCGGCGCAGCCGGCCAAGACCGAGCAGGCCGCGCAGCCGGCCGCGGCGGCCCCGACGCCGCCGCGCCCGTCCGCCCCGGCACCGGGTGCCGGCGAGGAGGCCGCCGGGTACGTGACCCCGCTGGTGCGCAAGCTGGCCAGCGAGCACGGTGTCGACCTGGCCGCGCTCAACGGCACCGGTGTGGGTGGCCGGATCCGCAAGCAGGACGTCCTCGACGCGGCCGAGAAGGCCAAGGCCGCCCAGGCCGCGCCGGCTCCGGCGGCTCAGCCGGCCGCCGCGCCGTCGGCCGCTGCGGCGAAGCCGGCCGCCAAGCCGCAGCCCAGCGCCAAGCGGGGCACCACGGAGAAGCTGCCGAGGATCCGGGCGACCATCGCCAAGCGGATGCAGCAGTCGCTGCACGAGACGGCGCAGCTGACCACTGTCGTCGAGGTCGACGTCACGAAGGTCGCCAAGCTGCGGGTCAAGGCCAAGGACTCGTTCCAGGCCAAGCACGGCGTGAAGCTGTCCTTCCTGCCGTTCTTCGCCCTCGCCGCCGTCGAGGCGCTCCAGACCCACCCGATCATCCAGGCCAGCATGGACCTGGAGGGCGGCACGATCACCTACCCGGCCGCCGAGCACCTCGGCATCGCCGTGGACACCGAGCGCGGGCTGCTCGTGCCGGTCATCCACAACGCCGGTGACCTCAACATGGGCGGCATCGCCAAGCGGGTCGCCGACCTGGCCGAGCGCACCCGGGCCAACAAGATCACCCCGGACGAGATGGCCGGGGCGACCTTCACGCTCACCAACACCGGCAGCCGGGGCGCCCTCTTCGACACTCCGATCGTGCCGTCGCCGCAATCGGCGATGCTCGGTACGGGTGCCGTGGTGAAGCGTCCGGTCGTGGTGAACGACCCGGAGCTGGGCGAGGTCATCGCGGTCCGGTCGATGGTCTACCTGGCCATGTCCTACGACCACCGCCTGATCGACGGCGCCGACGCGGCCCGCTTCCTGACCGCGGTCAAGGAGCGGCTGGAGGCCGGCAACTTCGAGTCGGAGCTGGGCCTGGCCTGATCCATCTGCAACGCCGAAGGGCGCCCCGGTCGTCGACCGGGGCGCCCTTCCGTTTGTGGTCCTCAGCCCTTGAGTTTGTGGTCCTAGCCCTTGAGCAGCGCGGTCGAGACCTGCCAGAGCCGCTCGGCGGCCTCCGGGTCCAGCGCGTAGTCGGCGACGCCCGTCCGCCCCTCGGGCCGGGCGGGGGCGGCCTGCTGACAGTCCTCGAAGTAGCGTCCGCCCACACCGTCGAGCAGCGGCGAGGCGGCGACCAGCACCGAGGTGGCAGCGCCCTGCTCGACGGTCTTCCAGGCCGCCGCGTTACCGGCGCGAATCCGGGTCAACTCCTCCTGGCTGACGTAGCGCTGGAGGTTGGTTTGGATCGCCCCGGGCATCAGCGAGTTACTGAGGATGCCGTCGTCAGCCCAACGCCGGGTGACCTCCACGGCGAAGAGCACGTTGGCCGTCTTGGACTGCCCGTACGCCTGCCACGGCTCGTACTCCCGCTGGTCGTACTGGATGTCTTCGAAGACCACCGGTGAGCGCAGGTGGGCGGCGGAGCTGACCGAGACGATCCTGGCCCCGTCGGCGGCCGCGAGGGCCCGGTGCAGCCCGGTGGCGAGCGCGAAGTGCCCCAGGTGGTTGGTGGCGAACTGCATCTCCCAGCCCTGCGGGGTCCGGGACAGGGGCGCGGCCATGATGCCGGCGTTGTTGACCAGGATGTGCAGCGGGCCGTCCCAGTTGGCCACGAAGTCCGCGACGGAATCCTGATCGGCGAGGTCGAGCGGGGCGACCAGGACGCGGTCGTTTCCGGTGGTGCCGGTGATGTCGTTGGCGGCCTGCTGGCCGGCGTCGGGGTTGCGGACGGCCAGCGTGACCGCCGCGCCGGCGCTGGCCAGGGCGCGGGCGGTCTCCACGCCGATGCCGGAGGACCCGCCGGTGACGACCGCCCGTCGCCCGACGAGGTCCACGCCCTTGATCACGTCCATGGCTGTGGAGTGATGGGCGAACGGGGTGCTGATCGGGTTCGTCGTCATTGTCCATCCTTGTCCGGGTGGGGCGGACCGGCCGGCCCGCTGCGTGCGGCCGTGGTGCGGGTGTTTCCCCGGCCCGGGCCGGAGGTAACGCCGGACTACGTCGCCATCGCCGTTCGCGCCTCCGACCAGCCCGAACGCTGCCAGAGTTGGAGCGTGGGCGGCTACCGGCGGGGTGGACAGCTGGGACCGGCCGTTCCGATCGCCCCCGGCGCCCGGGTGGACAAGTTCGAGGTCTTCTTCGATCTGGTCTTCGTCTTCTCGCCCTTCATCATCACCCGGGCCACCGCTGCGAACATCTCCGGCCGGCAACTGCTGCACGCCGGCCTGGTGCTCGCCGTGCTCTGGTGGATCTGGGTGGTGCACAGCCTGGTCGCCACCCGCGTCCGGCTCGGCGAGGGCTACGTCCCGGTGCTCATGGTGATCGCGATGGTCGCCCTGTTCGCGTTCGCGCTGGCGCTCCCGCAGGCGTTCAGCGACCCGAAGGGGAGCGCCGCCGGCCCGATGCTGGTGGCCATCAGCTACGTCGTGGTCCGGGCCGTACACATGATCCTCTACCAGCATGTGGTGCGGGACAGCCCACACGAGCGGCGGCAACTGCGGCGGTTCGCCCCGGAGCTGGCGGTGAGCATCGTGCTGCTGTTGGCCGCCGCGCTCATCCCACCGCAGATCACCGACCCCGACCAGGCCGCCATGGTCCGCGACGGGCTGTGGATCGCCGTGGTGGTGGTGCAGTACGCCACCGGCTTCATCGTCGGGACCTGGGGCTGGGGGGTGATCAGCGCCGAACACTGGACGGAACGCTACGACCTCATCCTGATCATCGCGCTGGGCGAGTCGATCATCTCCACGGGGGTGGGCGGCAACCTGCTCGGCAAGCCGGTCACCTGGCCGGCGGTAGCCGCCGCCGCGCTCGGCATCGTGGTCACCGCCGCGCTCTGGTGGGCGCACTTCGACTTCATCGGGCCGGCCGCCCGGATCGCCCTGCACGCGGCGGAGGGTGGCCCTCGGGTGGCGATGGCCCGCGACGCGTACGCGTATCTCTACCTGCTGATGATCGCCGGAGTGATCCTCTTCTCGATCGGCAACGAGGAGGCCCTCCACAAGATCACCGATCCGGCCGGCGGGATCGCGGAGAAGGTCGAAGGGCCGGCGGTGCCGATGCTCTTCGGCGGTTTGATCTGCTATTTCGTCGTCAATCTGCTCTTCCAGCTTCGCACCCTGCACACCGTCACGTGGACCCGCATCGGCGTCATCCTGGTACTCGCCGCGGCCCTCCCGATCGGCCAGCACCTGCCGGCACTGGGCGCGCTCACCCTCGCGGCCGTGATCTGCGTGGCGCTGGTGGCCGTGGAGGTGATGGTCATGTCACAGTCCCGGCACGCTCTGCGATCCGCCGTCTTTCAGGAGCGGACCACTCACGAGGCCCACGAGGCCGGCTGGCGTGCGCGCTGGCACGACGTCCGGGAGACCGACGAGCCGACCACGCCGTGACGCAGCCGGTATAGGATCCGGCGCAGCGTCGCGGTGCACCCGGCACGAAGGCCGCCGTGGGCATGGAGGCGCGGGGACAGCATGGGACGAACGTGCACCCAACCAACTCACCGGCCGACCGGCTCGCCGCCGTCGGCAATCAGATGATCGAGATCCACCTCTGGCTCAGCGCGGAACTGGCCCGGCTGCGGACCAGCCTCGACACCCCGTCCCGGGACCTGCGGGCGCACTGCCTGACCTTCTGCGCCGCGCTCGGCCGACACCACACCGGTGAGGACGGGGGCGCGTTCCGGCTGCTGGCCGAAGAGGTCCCCGAACTGCGCCCGGTCATCGACAACCTGATCACCGATCACGAGGTGGTGGCGGGGATCCTGGAACGGGTCGAGGCCCTGCTGGGCGGCGATGCGCCGATGCCGGTCGCCCAGGTGCGCGCCGAGCTGGGCGGGTTGGCCGCCCTGCTGGAATCGCACTTCCGCTACGAGGAGAAACGGCTGGTCACCGCGCTGAACGCGCTCACCGGTCGACCCGGAACGACCGAGCAACTGCTCGGCCTGAACGCGCCGCCGCAGGTCCCCCGCTGACTGTGGAGCTTCGCTAGCTGGTGCCGGGCAGGCGCTCGTAGAAGCGGATCTTCTCCCGGAGGTGGTCGTACTGGCGCTGGAGCAGGCGCATCTGCTCCTCGACCCGCGCCGCGTGGTCGCGAAGCAACTCATGCCGCTCGTCGGCGGTGTGCTCGCCGTCGCGGGCCAGTTGCGCGTAGCGGCGCATCTGCGCGATCGGCATCCCGGTGTCGCGCAGGCAGCGGAACAGCACCAGCCAGCCAAGGTCGTCGTCGGTGAAGACCCGCTGCCCGCCCGGCGTCCGCTCCACGTCCGCGAGGAGGCCAATCTTCTCCTAGTACCGCAGAGTGTCCAGGCTGAAGCCGCTGCGGCGGGCGGCCTCCGAGGGGGCGTAACCGCTCATGTCGCGAGATGGTAGTGCTTGACCTGGAGCGCGCTCCAGGTTGGAGGCTGGTCACTATGACGACGACACGGACGCTGGGACGCAGCGACATGACGGTGAGCGCGATCGGAATGGGGTGCTGGGCCATCGGCGGCCCGCTCTGGGGTGACGACGGGCAGCCGTTCGGCTGGGGTGAGGTGGACGACGACGAGTCGATCCGCACCATCCACCGGGCGCTCGACCTCGGGGTGACCCTGTTCGACACCGCCAGCAACTACGGCGCCGGGCACAGCGAACGGATCCTCGGTCAAGCCCTGGTCGGGCGGCGGGACAGCGTGGTGATCGCCACCAAGTTCGGCAACGTCAGCGAAGAGGCCACCCGGCGGGCGCTCGGCACCGACGCCAGCCCGGCCTTCGCGGTGCGCAGCCTGGACGACTCGCTCCGCCGGCTCGGCACCGACTACGTCGACCTCTATCAACTGCACGTCAACGCACTGCCGGTGCCCGCCGCGCTCGATCTGGTCGACACCCTCGAGTCCCTGGTCGACCAGGGCAAGATCCGGGCGTACGGCTGGAGCACCGACGACCCGGCCTCGGCGGAGGAGTTCGCCGCCGCCGGCCCGCACTGCGCCGTGATCCAGCACGACGAGTCGGTGCTGCGCGACAACGCGGCGGTGCTGGCGGTCTGCGACAAACACGACCTGGCCAGCCTCAACCGTGGGCCGTTGGCGATGGGTCTGCTCACCGGGTCGACCCGGGCCGTCGGGGCGGACGATGTGCGCGGACGGGCACCGGAGTGGCTGGAGTGGTTCACCGACGGCCGGCCGACACCCCGTTGGGCGGCCCGGGTCGACCAGGTCCGCGCGGCGCTCACCGCCGACGGGCGCACCCTGGCCCAGGGCGCGCTCGGCTGGCTGCTGGCGCGCAGCCCTCGTACCGTGCCGATCCCCGGCCTGCGCACGGTGGCCCAAGCCAACGAAAACCTGGCCACCCTGGAGCAAGGCCCCCTGAGCCCCGAGTCCTACACCGAGGTGGAACGCCTCCTCACCGATCTCCGCACCCCCTAACCC